>CAMAYC010000038.1 GCA_945862125.1 Reyranella massiliensis 521 | reverse complement strand
GTCGACGCCGCCCGCCGAGCAACTCGCCACGACCCGGCAATAGCGGTCCCATTTCAGCGGTTCGCAGCGGGCCTTGTGGCCGGTCGGTGCGAGCAGGTCTTCCATCGCCGCGCGGGCGCGCATGCCGGGCACGGTTTCGGCCTTGGCCTGGTCGCGCAGCTCGCTCGCTTGGATGCCCCAGAGCCGGATGCCGGGGCCGAAGCCCGCGCCGTAAATAGTGTCGCCGTCGCCTGCGAAAACGAGGCCCTCGAAGACGGGCGGCAGGGGCTGGTCGCGGCACTTGGCGGCGGGTTCGCTGTTTTGCGCCACGGCGGGCAGGGCGATCGCGGCCAGGACGGCCGCCACGAGGGCTGTTCTCATGCCCGACACGATGCGGGCGGAAAGTGGCGGCGCGGCGGCCCCGGCGCGTCGAAATCAGCGTCTCGTCAGGCTTTCGAAGCCGTTTCGAGTGCTTCTGTGCCAACTGTGCATCTGTGCCTCTCGATCGGGCGCACCGGCGGCAGGGTCGATGGCTGCCCGGCCCTAGCTAAGTCTTTCATTCGATTGAGTTGTTGCCCGAAGGAGCCGCCGAGGCCCGCCGCGGCCGTTCTGTGCCACCTCGGCGTCGCTCAGGCCCGCGGCGCCAAAGCTAGTGCCGCGCCCCCCTCGCCTATTCGCGGCTCCCCGAGGGCCAATTTTGGCCGATGCCGCCGGCCTTTCATCCCGGTATCGTCCCGGGTACGTGCCGGCATATCCCGCCTCCTACTGCCGCCAAGTCCAATGATCCCCTACACTTCCGCGGCGCGGACCGGGGTACAAGAGACCATGCGCCTAGCCCTGTTCCAGCCCGATATCCCGCAGAATCTGGGCGCCTTCATCCGGCTCTCCGCCGGCCTGGGCGTCCCCCTCGACATCATCGAACCCTGCGGCTTTCCGGTCGACGACAAGCGCATCCGCCGGGCCGCCATGGACTACTACGACCTGGCGACCATCGTCAGGCATGCCTCCTGGACCGGCTTCCAGCAGGCCCGCGAGGCCCGGCCGGCCGGCCGGCTGGTCCTGCTGTCGACGGCCGGCACCGCCCTCTTCCCCAACGTCGCCTTCCAGGCCGGCGACACGCTGTTGCTCGGTCGAGAAAGCGCGGGCGTGCCGGCAGAGGTCCACGAAGCCGCTGACCTCAGCGTCCGCATTCCGCTCCGGCACGGGGCGCGGTCGCTCAATGTCGCGTTGGCCGCCGCAATGGTATTGAGCGAGGGCCTCCGCCAGACCCAGGGATTTTCCGAACCGTCATGAGCCAGCCTGCCCGCCACGCGACCGGCCCCAACGGCCCCTCACCACTGCCCGACCAGACGACCGTCCTTCGCTGGAAGGAAGAAGCACGGACCTGGTTCGCCAGCCTGCGCGACCGGATCTGCGCCGAGTTCGAGAAGATCGAGGACGAACTCACCGGCACCCATGCCGGGCTGCCGCCCGGCCGGTTCGTCCGCAAGGACTGGAAACGCGAGGCCGACCCCACCGGACAGGATCGCGGCGGCGGCACCATGGCGATCATGCACGGCCGCGTGTTCGAGAAGGTCGGCGTCAACGTCTCGACCGTGTTCGGAGAGTTCAGCCCAGAGTTCCGCAACCAGATCCCCGGCGCCGCCCAGGACCCGCGCTTCTTCGCCTCGGGCATTTCGCTGGTCGCCCACCTGCGGTCGCCCAAGGTGCCGGCGGTGCACATGAACACAAGGTTCATCGCCACGACGCGCGCCTGGTTCGGCGGCGGCGGCGATCTCACGCCCATGGTGCCGCACGAACCCGATACGCGCGACTTCCACGCCGCGTTCAAGGCGGCATGCGACCGGCACGACGCCTCCTACTATCCGCGCTTCAAGGAATGGTGCGACGAGTACTTCTTCCTGCCGCATCGCGGTGAACCGCGCGGCGTGGGCGGCATTTTTTACGACTATCTCGATAGCGGCGATCATGCCCACGACCTCACCTTCACGCGCGACGTGGGCGAGACCTTTCTCGACATCTATCCGAAGCTGGTTCGCCGTCACATGAACGAGCCGTGGACCGACGCCGAGCGCGAGCATCAGCTCGTCCGCCGTGGCCGCTACGCCGAATTCAACCTGCTGCATGATCGCGGCACGAAGTTCGGCCTGATGACCGGCGGCAATGTCGAGGCCATCCTGATGTCCCTGCCTCCGGAAGCACGCTGGCCCTAGCGTCGTGCCATCGCGACACCCGCTAGCAATGGCGCGGAGAAAAGCGCAAGGATCAGCAACGGATAAGGTGCGCCCCACCAGAAGGCGAAGCGATCGAGGAACGATACCGGATCCTCGCCGTAGGTCAGCCGCGTATAGAGAAAGTCGACGAGCACCGTGGACGGCGGCCACAGCATTGCCGCCAGCAGCGCCGCCTCGAACCAGCGCGGCCCCGATGTGTGGCGGGCGTGGATGAAGGCCATCAGCACGACATAGGGCAGCGGCACCAGGACCTTGTACCATTCGACCACGCGCACCGAGAGCGTGCCGGCGATCCAGGTATCGCCGACGGCGTCGTTCAACACGACAAGAACCGCGATCGCCGCCCACAGCACGAGCGTGACGCCGGGACGAATCACGCCCCGCGCGCCAGGCGTTCGAGTTCGGCCAGGCATGCCCCGCGGTGGGCAGCAAAGTCGCCGTCGATCCACCAGCGCTCGACCGCTTCGATCAGCGCGCCCACGCGAGGACCTGGTTTCAGGCCAAGCTTCAGCGCATCGCCGCCGCTCACCGGCAATTCCGGCGGCGTCCAGCTGCGCGCGAGGACCAGCGCCGCGCGCCAGTCGCCCGGCGCGTCGAGGGCCAGCAGCAACCGGTCGGCATAAAGGTTGTTGCCAAGGCCATAAATGCCCGCCCGCCAGGCTTTTGGCCCACCCGCCACATCGATGACAGGCTTCGGGGCCAGCATGACTTCCAGGCGCAACGCCTGCTGGGTGGAGAGTTTGAGTCGCTTGCCGATGGCAGTAGCGTCGGCGACCGATGGCAGGATCGCCGCCAGCCGTCGCAGCGGATCGGGCGCGTCTTCGCGAGCGATGAGCGCCCTGAGGCGCGCGACGCCAACGAATTCCGGCAGCCAATGATCGAGCGCACCGGCTTCGGCCATCGCTTGCAACGCATCGGCCGGCGCCGGCGCCTCGAGCAGCCGCAGCAATTCCTTGGCGACGCGCTCGCCCGAGAGACCGCCCAGAACCGCAGCGTTGCGGCGGCAGGCCTCGAAGCTCGGCCCGTCGAGGGGCAGCCGGCCATACCAGGCGTGAAAGCGGAAGAAGCGCAGCACACGCAGCCGGTCCTCGGCGATGCGGGTGTCGGCATCGCCGATGAAGCGTACGCGGCCCGCCGCGAGGTCGCTCCGGCCATCGAACGGATCGTAGAGCGTGCCGTCGCGATCGGCGTAAAGGGCATTGAAGGTGAAGTCGCGCCGGTTGGCGTCCTCCAGCCAGTCGTCAGTGTAGGCCACGACCGCGCGGCGGCCGTCGGTCTCCACATCGCGACGCAGGGTCGTGAGTTCGAACCGATCGCCTTCGACAAGCGCGGTCACCGTGCCGTGCTTCAGGCCGGTCGGAACCGACTTGAGCTTCGCCGACGCGAGCGCCCGCATGATCGTCTCGGGCGGCTTGTCGACGGCCAGGTCGATGTCGACGTTCACCATCGGACGCTGCAGCACCGCGTCGCGCACGCAGCCGCCGACAAAGCGGGCCACGACGTCGGATCGTCCGAGCGAATCGAAAAGTGCGCGCACCTGAGGCGTGTCCATCCAGGGCTGCGGCTCAAGACGTCCGGTTGGCTTCATGAAGCGAAGAGCCCGCCATAACCCTGGTTTTGGGTGAAGAACATCACGACGAAACCCAGGATGGTGCAGATGAGGCCGGCGATGGCGAGCCAGGTAATCGGCATGTCCTGCCACTCCGGCAGCGTGCCGGCAATCTTGCGCTCCTGCTTGATCTTGACCGCCCACGCCCACAGGAAAAAGGCGGCGGTCGGCGCCATGACCAATCCGAGAACCAACAGTACGACGCGCATGGGGCTACTCCGTGGCCCGCGTCACTCGCCGGCGGTGAGGACAAAATGCAGGTTCTTGAGCATACCGGCAGTCGCCCCCCAGATGTAGCGCTCTCCATAGGGCATCGCGTAGTAGCGCCGCTCGCGGCCCTGCCAGACGCGGCTATCGATGCGGTGGTTCCGTTCATCGAGGAAGTGCGCGAGCGGCACCTCGAAGACGTCGGCGACCTCCCGCGGATCCGCTCGGGTCGTGAATCCCGGCGTGACGATACCGACGATCGGCGTGATCTCGTAGCCCGTCCCGGTGCGGTAGAGGTCGACCGCACCGACGACGTCGATGAACTGCCGGGTGAGACCGACCTCTTCCTCGGTCTCGCGCAGTGCCGTTGCCACAGCATCGGCATCCTCGGCCTGCCTGCGTCCGCCGGGAAAGGCGATCTGGCCGGCGTGGCTCGGCATGTCGTCGGTGCGCTGCGTCAGCAGGACCGTCATGCCGGACTCGCGACGCACCAGCGGCATCAGCACCGCGGCCGACCGGTAGGTCTCCGGCGCCGGCACGACGCCGTTGAGGGAGAAGTCGCTGCCGAGCGGCGGGTTGGTTACTGGCAAACCCGATGCCAAACGCCTGCTGCGTTCGCGCACCCGATGCACGATTTCGTCAACCTTCATGCCCTTGTTCCGGCCTCAATTCTGGGCTTCCCTCAAACCTAGCCTCACTGACCACAGGAGCGCCCTGGTGGCCCCCGACACATCGACCGCAACCGACGCCGACGCCCGCTCCGCCCTCGCCGATATCGAGCGGCTGGGCGGCCAGTTACGTGCCGCGCGCACGGCCATCGGCCAAGTCATATATGGCCAGCAGGACGTTATCGATCAAACGCTCGTTGCGCTCCTGTCGGGCGGCCACTTGCTGTTGATCGGCGTTCCGGGCCTCGCCAAGACCAAACTTGTGGACACCCTGGGTATCGTTCTGGGGATGGAAACAAAGCGAATCCAGTTCACGCCCGACCTGATGCCCGCCGACATCCTGGGCTCGGAAGTGCTCGAGGAAAGCGACGGCGGTCGTCGTTCGTTCCGCTTCCTGCAGGGACCCGTGTTCGCCCAGCTCCTGATGGCCGACGAAATCAACCGCGCCAGCCCGCGCACCCAGTCGGCGCTGCTGCAGAGCATGCAGGAAAAGCACGTGACCGTGGCCGGCAAGCGCTACGACCTGCCGGCGCCGTTCCATGTGCTGGCCACCCAGAACCCGCTGGAGCAGGAGGGCACCTATCCGTTGCCTGAAGCGCAACTCGACCGCTTCCTGCTGCAGATCGACGTCGGCTATCCCGACGAAGAAGCCGAACGCCAGATCATGATCGGCACCACCGGCGCCATCACTGCCACGGCCGCGCAGACCCTGACGCCGGGCGACCTCATGGCCGCCCAGTCCCTGGTGCGGCGCCTGCCGATCGGCGAAAGCGTCGTCGATGCCATCCTGAAGCTGGTCCGCGCCGGCCGGCCTGAGCACTCCGACCTCGAGGTCGTGCGCAATCGCGTCGCCTGGGGTCCGGGCCCGCGCGCCAGCCAGGCTTTCATGCTGGCCTGCCGCGCCCGGGCGATCATCCAGGGCCGTCTCGCGCCGTCGGTCGACGACGTCGTGGCCTTGGCCGGGCCGATCCTGCGCCATCGCATGGCGGTCAACTTCTCGGCCCGCGCCGAGGGTGTCACGATCGAAGCGGTTATTGCCCAGATGTGTGCGCGTCTTGCGTAACCTTCTGGCCTAGGCATTGCAGCACCGACGCCAATGGCCGCGCCCTCAACCCTTCACCGCTCGCTTGAACTCGCCGGCACCCTGCCGGCGCTGATGGTGGCGGCTGACCGCGTCGCGGCAACCGTCATCCAGGGCGTTCACGGAAGGCGGCGAGTCGGACAGGGCGATGCCTTCTGGCAATACCGGCCCTATCGCGATGGCGACAGTGCCAGCCAGATCGACTGGCGCCAGAGCGCGCGCAGCCGGCATCTCTTCGTGCGCGAGACCGAATGGGAAGCCGCGGCCAGCGTCTGGCTGTGGCGGGACGCTTCGCCGTCGATGCAATACGCCTCGTTGAAGAACATCGACACCAAGGCCGTCCGCGGCGAGCTGATCACGCTCGCGGTGGCGAGCCTGCTGGCCGATGCCGGCGAGCGCGTCGCGGTCCTGGGTGGCGGCATGCGGCCGACCTCCGGACGCGTGGCGGTGCGGCGGATCGCCGAAACGCTGTTCGACGAAACGCGCGATCCCTTACGCGTTCAGCCCAGCCTGCCGCCGATGGTCCCGCTGCCAGCCCACGGCACCATCGTCCTGGTCTCCGACTGGCTGGATCCCCTCGACAAGATCGAAGCCATCATCCGCTACTACGCCAGCGTTGGCGTGCGCGGCCACATCGTCCAGGTACTCGATCCGGCCGAGGAAGACCTGCCGTTCGACGGACATGTGAAGTTCGAAGGACTGGAAGCCGAGGGTCAGCACACGATCCGCCGCGTCGAAGCCGTGCGCGCCGCCTACGGCGCCCGGCTGGCGGCGCAGAAAGACGGGCTTCAGCGGCTCGCGCGACCGGCCAACTGGACGGTCCACCAGCACCGCACCGACCGACCGCCGCAGACCGTCCTGCTTGCCCTTTATCTCGCGATGGCCGACCTGCGTCGGCTGAACGCGGCCTGAGCGCGCATGCTCGGTCTCGGCGCGTTCGCCTTTGCCGCTCCCGGGATGCTGGCCCTGCTGCTGGCGCTGCCGGTGATTTACTGGCTGCTCCGCCTGATCCCGCCGCTGCCGAAGCTGGTGCGCTTCCCCGCGATCCGGCTGCTGGTCGGGCTGGAGCCGACCGAACAGACTCCGATGAAGATGCCGTGGTGGCTGCTCCTGCTGCGGCTGCTGCTGGCTGCAGCGTTGATCCTGGCTGTGGCAAAGCCGCTCCTCAATCCGCAGGCCGACCTGCCCGGCCGCGGGCCGCTCCTGCTGGTGATCGACGACGGCTGGTCCTCGGCGCCGGGCTGGACGACGCGCATCGCCCACGCCGAACGTCTGATCCAGCGTGCCGAGCGCGGCGGCCGGACCGTTGTCCTGATGGGCACGGCACCCACGCCGATCGACCAGGCGGCAACCAGGCGCGGCGCGCTCAGGCCCGATGAAACCCGCACCATCCTGCGCGCCTTCCGGCCCAAGCCCTGGCCGACCGACCGCGCCGCCGCGGCGGCCGAACTCGACCAGATGCAGGTCGAACCGGGCGCCTATGCGGTCTGGCTGAGCGACGGCCTTGAGGACGAGGGCGCTGCGCGGCTGACCGAACGGCTGCGCCGCTTCGACGGATTGCAGGTCGTGATCCCCGACCAGGCCACCACGCCGCTCCTGCTGCTGCCGCCTGTCGCCGAAGGCCGTGACCTCAAAGTGCGGGCGCTGCGGCCCGCCGCCGACGGACCTCGGAAGGTGGCAGTCCAGGCGGCCGACGAGCAGGGCCGTGTCGTGGCCCGCATCGATGTCGATTTCGCCGCCACCGCCACGCAGGGCGAAGGCGCCCTGCCGGCCCCGGCCGAATTGCGCAACCGCATGGCGCGTCTCGACATCGAGGCGCAAGGCGGCGCCGGCAGCACGGTGCTGCTGGACGAGCGCCATCGCCGCCGCCCTGTCGCCATCATGGGCGAGCGTGCCACGGCGGGCGGTCAGCCACTGTTGCAGGAAATCTACTTCCTCGAGCGCGCCCTCGATCCCTACGTCAGCCTCAGCATTGGCGACCTGGAAACGGTTCTCTCCCGAAACACCGCTGTCCTGTTGATCCCCGATGGCGCCATTCCCTCGGCCAACGACCGTGAGGAAATCGCCAAATGGATCGAGCGCGGCGGCGTGGCCGTGCGATTCGCCGGCGCCAATCTCGCCGCCGGTGCCGACACGCTGGTACCGACGCGCCTCAGGCTGGGCGACCGTGCGCTGGGCGGCGTCATGAGCTGGGGCGAGCCCACGGCGCTGGCCGAATTCCCCGCCAACAGCCCGTTCCTCGGCATTCCCATCCCCAAGGACGTGCGCATTTCCCAGCAGGTGCTGGCCGAACCGACACCCGACCTCGCCGACAAGACCTGGGCGCGCCTGGCCGACGGCACGCCGCTGGTCACCGCCGAGAAGCGCGGCCAGGGCTATCTGGTGCTGATCCACACCACCGCGAACACGGGCTGGAGCAACCTCTCGCTGTCCGGCCTGTTCGTGAACATGCTGCAGCGACTGGTCACCCTGTCGCGCGGCGTCGCCGGCGACGGCGTCAACAAGGCGCTGAAGCCGTGGCGCACCCTCGACGGCTTCGGCCGCCTGGGCGCCCCGCCGGCCGGTGCGCAGATCCTGCCAGCCGATGCCGCCGAGACCTTCAAGCCCAAGCCGACCACGCCGCCCGGCCTCTATGGCGACGAGAACGCCCAGGTCGCGTTCAACATCGGTGGCCGCGTCGCCACCCCGAAGCCGCTGGCGCTGCCCGGCGGTGTCGCGACCGACAGACTGTCGGAAGGCGGCGAGACCGACCTGTCGCGCTGGTTCCTGCTGGCGGCGTTGCTGCTGCTGCTGGCCGATCTCCTGATCTCGCTGTTGCTGCGCGGCCTGCTGCCACGCGCCCTGCGCCTGGGCCGTGCCGCCCCGGCGGCGCTCTTGTTGCTGCTGGCCACGGTCGTTGGCGCGCCTGATGCCGACGCCCAGCAGCAGACCCCGCCGCCACCACGGCCACAGTTCCAGCCACAGCCCAACGCGCCGGACGGTCCGGCGACGCGCGACCGACCCGGGCCGCCCCCCCTCAGCATCGAGCAGGCGCTGAAAGGCTCGCTCGACATGCGGCTCGCCTACATCGTCACTGGCGACAAGGAAGTCGACGACATCAGCAAGGCCGGCCTCGAGGGATTGAGCGAGATCCTGCGCAACCGGACCTCGGTGGAGCCGGCCGATCCGGTCGGGCTCGACCTCGAACGCGACGAGCCCCGCCTCTATCCCTTCATCTACTGGCCGGTCACCTCGACGCAGCCGGCGCTGTCGCCGCGCGCCGCCGCCTCGCTCGACCGCTATCTCAGGACCGGCGGCATCCTTTTCATCGACACGCGCGACCAGCAGCTCAGCTTCGACCGCCAGGCCGCTGGCAATCCCGACCTCAAGCGCCTTCTGGCCGGCGTCGAGACGCCGCCGCTGGTCGCCATGCCGCCGGACCACGTACTGACGCGGGCGTTCTATCTGCTGTCGGACATGCCGGGCCGCTGGGCCGGCGGAAAGATCTGGATCGAGTCGGGCGGCGGGCGCGTCAACGACGGCGTCACCACCATCATCATCGGCGCCAACGACTATGCCGGTGCCTGGGCTGTCGACCAGCGCGGCCGCGGCATCATGCCGGTCACGCCGGGCGGCGAGACCCAGCGCGAGATGTCGTTCCGCGTCGGCGTCAATCTCGTGATGCATGCGCTGACCGGCAACTACAAGGACGATCAGGTGCATCTGCCTGACATCATGCAAAGGCTCAGGCGATGAACCCGACGTCGGCCGTCTCCGTCGCCTTCGATCCGCTGCTGCCGTGGCAGGTGCTGGCCGTGCTGGGCGGCGTCGGGCTGGTGCTGGTCCTGCTCGGCCTGCGCGCCGGCGCCCGCGGCACGATCTGGCGGCTGGGCTCGATCGCCGTCGTCCTGGCGGCGCTGGCCAATCCTGCCCTGATCGAGGAACAGCGCAAGCCGATCGCCGACGTTGCGCTGGTCGTGATCGACGACAGCGATTCGATGGCCATTGGCGAACGTCGGAGGCAGGTGCAGACCGCGCGCGAGGCGCTGAAGCGCAAGCTCGGCCAGCAGGAAGGCCTCGAGATTCGCGAGGTCGTTCTGCCGCCGGCCCAGATCCAGCTCGGAAGCGAACGCCCGGGCGGTACGCGCCTGATCGAGACCATGCGCTCGGCGCTGGTGGAGGTTCCGCCGGAACGACTGGCGGGCGTCGTGCTGCTGACCGACGGCCAGGTCCACGACGTGCCGGTTGGCCTGCCGCCGGAACTGGGCGGTGCGCCATTGCACGGGCTGATCGCCGGCAAGAAGAACGAGCGCGACCGGCTGATCGTGGTCGAGCAGTCGCCTCGTTTCGGCGTGGTCGGCCGCGAAGTGACGACCAAGTTCCGGATCGAGGATCCGGCCGGCGGCACCGCGCCGATCACATTATCTGTCGGCGGCGATGTCGTGCGCCGTCTCGACGTGCCCGTCGGCCGCTCGATAGAACTGCCGATCGTCGTCGGCAACCCGGGCGCCAATGTCGTGGAGATCGAGGTCGGCGCCGGGCCGAGCGAACTCACGCTCGACAACAACCGCGCTCTCTTCACCATCAACGGCGTGCGCGACCGGCTGCGCGTGCTGCTGGTGTCGGGCGAGCCCTACCAGGGCGAGCGGGCCTGGCGGAACCTACTGAAGAGCGATCCCGCGGTCGACCTGGTCCACTTCACCATCCTCCGCACGCCGCAGAAGGACGATTTCACGCCAGTGCGCGAACTGTCGCTGATCGTCTTCCCGATGCGCGAGCTGTTCGAGCAGAAGCTCAAGGAATTCGACCTCATCATCTTCGATCGCTACGAGTCGGGGAACCTGATCACCCGCGAGTATTTCCGCAATATCGCGGAATACGTGAAGGGCGGCGGCGCGCTGCTGGTCTCGGTCGGACCGGTGTTCGCCACCGCGCGCTCGCTCTATCGCACGCCGCTGGGCGCCATCCTGCCGGCGGCGCCGCTGGGCGACGTGCTGGAGACGCCGTTCAAGCCGAAAGTCAGCGAAATCGGCCAGCGCCATCCGGTCACCGCCAACCTGCCGCAGGCCGGCCAGCCCGACAAGGACCCGGAATGGGGCCGCTGGTTCCGCCTCGTCACCTCGCGCACCGAGCGCGGCAACGCCGTCCTGTCGGGCGCCGAGGACAAGCCGCTGGTGGTTCTCGATCGCGTCGGCGAGGGCCGCGTGGCCCAGCTCATGTCGGATCACCTGTGGCTGTGGAACCGTGGCATCGACGGCGGCGGCCCGCAGCCCGAGCTGGTCCGCCGTGTCGCCCACTGGCTGATGAAGGAACCCGATCTCGAGGAAGAGGCGCTCAAGGCGACAGCGGTCGGTGGCCGTATCGAAGTGACGCGCCGCACCCTCGCCACGACATTCCCGCAGGTCACCATGACCTCACCCGACGGCAGCACCCGCACGCTTCCCCTGCGCCAGACGGCGCCCGGCCTTGGGCTTGGTGTCGTCGATGTCGACAAGCCCGGCCTCTACCGCTTCGACGACGGCACGCTCCGCACCGTGGCGGCGGTCGGCAGCCCCGACCCGCTGGAATTCTCCGACGTCCGCGCGACCGACGCCAAGCTGAAGCCGCTGGTCGAGGCCTCGGGCGGCGGCCTGCTGTGGCTGGTCGACCAGCCGGAGCCGGACATCCGCACCGTGCGCCCGGGCCGTGCCGCCGGCGGTTCCGACTGGATCGGGCTCCGCCGCAACGAGGGCTATACGGTGGCCGGCATCAACCAGCTGCCGCTGCTGCCGGGCATCCTGGTGGCGATTGCCTTCCTGATGGCGATCGGCAGCGCCTGGTGGCGCGAAGGCCGCTAGAGCTGCCGAAAGCGGCCGTTACCAACCAGAAACTTGATCCCGCCCTTGGCGGCGCCATCTTGGGGGCCAAGAGGTAAACACCATGATCGAACTCAGACCCTTCGAGAAACTCGGCAAGTCCGACCACGGTTGGCTGAACGCCAACTTCCATTTCAGCTTCGCCGAATACCGCAACCCCGACCGCGTCCACTGGGGTGCGCTCCGGGTGTGGAACAACGACCGCATCGCGCCGGACTCCGGCTTCCCGCCGCATCCCCATCGCGACATGGAGATCGTGACCTACGTCATCAAGGGCGCGATCACCCATCAGGATCACCTCGGCAACGAGGGCCGCACCGAAGCAGGCCAGATCCAGGTGATGAGCGCCGGTAACGGCATCAAGCATGCCGAGTACAACCGCGAGGACGAGGAGACCGAGCTGTTCCAGATCTGGATCCTGCCCAACAAGCAAGGCGTCCCGGCACGCTGGGAGACGGTGCAGTTTCCGGCCGCTGCGCGCGACGGCAAGCTGGTGCCGCTGGCATCGGGCCGCGGCCACGACGGAGCGATTCCGCTCTACGCCGACGGCGCGCTGTTTGCCGGTACGCTGAAGGCGGGCCAGACGATCCGCCAGAAGCTGGGTGGCAAGCCTGCCTATCTCGTGCCCGCCAAGGGCAAGATCGAGGTGCGGGGTGGCGACGGCGACCCGGTGACCGCCAAGGCACGCGACGGCGTGGCCACGGTAGACCAGGACGAGATCGCGATCACCGCGCTCGAGGATTCCGAGATCGTGATGGTCGAGACCGACCGGTTGAACTGAGTCCTTCTTGCCCGGCGCTCTTCCCCCTAGGATGGCGCGACATCCGACGGGGGAGAACGTGAAGGTCATCGAGTATTTTTACGCGGCGCACTCTGCCTTCGCCTATCTCGGCTCGGCACGCTTCATGGCGATCGCGGCCGCATCCGGACGGAAGATCGCCCACAGGCCCGTCGACCTGCGCCGCGTCGTGGCCGAAGGCGGTGCCGTGCCGTTCCGCGGGCGCAGCCGCGCTCATGGCGCCTACTTCTTCGGCCGCGAGATCGAGCGCTGGAGCGAGGAGCGCGGCGCGCCGTGGATCGGCCGTATCCCGACCCATCACGCCAACGACATCACCCTGCCCAACGGCATGCTGATCGCCGGTCTCACGCTCGGCCTCGACATCGACGGCCTGGCCCACGCGCTGCTGGAAGCGCACTGGCAGCGCGACGCCGACCTGGCCGACCAGTCGGCCCTGGCCGAGATCGGCCGCAGCGCCGGCGTCGACCCGGCGCCGCTGCTCGACCTCGCGCTGTCGCCACAAGTGCAGGCGATCTACCAGGCCAATACCGAGGAGGCGATCCAGCGTTCGGTGTTCGGCTCGCCGACCTATTTCGTCGACGGCGACATGTTTTACGGCCAGGACCGTCTGGAAATGATCGAACGGACCCTGCGCACGCCCTATGCCGGAACGTGGCCCCGCTCGTGAATTGACGATGCGGGCCGGGCGGGGTTTTATCCCGGCCGACTTTCCAGGGGGAACGCTGATGGCCTACAAGGGCTTCGATCTGACGGGCAAGGTGTCGCTGATCACCGGTGGCAACGGCGGCATTGGCCTCGGCATGGCCGAGGCGCTGGCCGAAGCAGGCGCCGATGTCTGCATCTGGGGGACCAACCCCGCCAAGAACGCCGCCGCTGCAGAGAAGCTGAAGCGTCATGGCCGCAAGGTGCACACCCAGATCGTCGACGTCGGCGACGAGAAGCAGGTCGAGGCGGGCTTCGCCGAGACGGTCAAGACCATGGGCCATGTCGACAATTGTGTCGCCAACTCGGGCGTCTCGGGCCGCGGAAAGGGCGCCATCCTCGAGATGACCACCGAGGAGTGGCGCCGGGTCATGCGGGTCAATCTCGATGGCGTCTTCTTCACCTTCCGCGCCGCCGCCAGGCACATGGCCGAGCGCGGCAAGGGCGGCTCGCTGGTCGCAATGGCCAGCACCGCGGCCATCGAGGGCGCGGCCCGCTCCAGCCACTACGGCGCCAGCAAGGGCGGCGTCACCGCCATGGTGCGCGCGCTCGCCGTCGAACTGGCGCGCTACAAGATCGCCGTCAATTCGATCCTGCCGGGCTGGATCGAGACCGAGATGACGGCCAATGCCTTCGGCAACGAGAAATTCGCGGCCAATGTGATGCCGCGCATCCCGGAGCGCCGCTGGGGCGTCGGCGCCGATTTCGGCCCGATCGCCGTCTATCTGGCCAGCGACGCCACCGCCTATACGACGGGGCGCGACTTCGTTATCGATGGCGGCTATACGTTGTTCTAGTCTGCCGCACCTTGGGAGAGCCGGGAATGTTCAAGAAAATCGCTGCTTGTGTCGTCGTCGCCGTGGCTTTTGCCGCCCTGCCCGCCCAGGCGCAGCCCGCCAAGCCGGCGCCGGCCGCCGCTGCCCCAGCCGTCGAGGACAAGTATGTCGGCTATTACTATCCCAAGCCGACGACCGTCGAGAACTACACCTCGCCGATGCAGACCATCCAGGGCGCCGAGCGGGCGCAACGCGTGCAGTTCGTCACCGTGGTCTCGCAGGGCACGATCCAGTCGGCCTACCGCGTTCCCTATTCGGTATTCGTCAAGGGCGACAAGGCCGAGAAGATGATCATCGTCGGCCTGCAGCCGGGCGAACTGGCCTCGATCTACCGGATCCGCGCGATCCTAGCGAACATGACGACCATGTCGCGCCTGTCGCCGTTCTTCCAGGAGCGCACGGTGGCCGAGGATGCCAACTTCTACGACCTGCTGAAGATGCTGGGCTTCACCCAGCTCACCGCCACGGACGGCGAAAAGCTCAGCTACCAGGTAAACATCAAGTAGCGCCTTTAGGCGCTACTGGCGGGCGGCAGCGCTTGTAATTCGTGGCTTGTAAACAAGCCACTGGAGCACGAGAGCCAGAAATCGCTAACGCAAGGCGTCAGCGATTTCCTGGTGATACCAGCCCAGGGCCTTCTCGAATTTGCCGAAGGTCTGCACGCGGTTGGCGCCGCTTCTGAAATTTGCCTGAATGCTGGCGCCAACAGTGAAATCCTCGGCGAGCGCCGACAGGATCAGATCCTGGTTGGCCTTCCAATAGCTTTCCGGCTTCTTCGCCCGCTCCACGGGATCGACCAGGATCGAGACGTTGATCAGCGCCTCGTCGGGCGACACCGGAAAGCTGGTAAAGACGCCGCAATGGTCCTGGGTATACGCCAGCACCGTATTGGGGAAGAGGTTGTAGAGCACGACCGCATGGTCGCGGAGCTGCCAGGTCTCGCGCGGCATGTTCTCCACTTCGAGAATCGACGGCTTGCAGACGGCGAAACGGGAGTGCCGCTCGCGACGTTCGTATGCGGTGATGTTGTCGAGAAACAGTGGCGCCACGCTGGCGCCGTGCAGATAGCGGAAGTGATAGAGTTCGAGGAAGGTGTCGATCACCAGCTTCCAGTTCATGCGCGGACGGATCGGCGTCGTGCTTTGCACGTCCCAGTCCTGCATGTCCCAGGACGCGAGATCGGCCTTAACCGGTCCGAGAAAAGCATCCATGTCGATGTCGGCGCTCTGGCCCGGCTCGAGTGCCGTCGGCACGACGAAGACCATGCCGCAGCGCTCGGCGACGGCGAGCGGGCGCAGCCCGTGCATCGCGCGATCGACCTCGCCGAACCACGCTCCATCGGTGATACCGACCAGCCGACCCGTGAGGTCGTAGCTCCAGCCGTGATAGGGGCAGACGAAAGCGCGCTTTGCTGAACCGCAAGGCTTCAGTTCCACGGTGGCGCTGCGGTGGCGGCAGACATTCAGGAAGGCCCGCAGCTTGCCGTCGGCACCGCGGGTGACCAGAATCGGCTGGCCGGAGTCGTTGTTGGCGACGAAGTCGCCGGCCTTGCGCAGCTGGGCGGAGAACGCGACCACGACCGGATACTTGCGGAATAGCACTTCCTTCTCGCGTTCGAAGCGAGCGGTGTCGAAATACGCCTCGACCGACGTGTGGCTGACCTCGCCGTCATCGCGCGCATTGGCGCGCGCCATGCCGTGCATGCGCTCGATATAGGCCACCTGGTCGACGTGCTGCATAGCGTGCTCCGCTGTCAGATCGCGTTCATGCCGCCGTCGATCACCAGCTCGGTGCCGGTGACGAAGCGCGATTCGTCGGAAATCAGGTAGAGGATGCCATAGGCGATGTCCTCGGGCGCACCGAATTCGCCGATGGGAATGTGTTTTCGCATCCGTTCCCTGGCCCTGTCGCTGGGCAGGATGCCCTCGCCCATCGGCGTCAGGATGACACCCGGATGCACCGAATTGCAGCGCACCTTGTAGCCCTTGCGGGCGCAGTCGATGGCCACGGTCTTGGTGAACTGCCGCACCGCACCCTTGCTGGCGCCGTAGGCCGAGAGATCGGGTGTGCCGAGGAAGGCCGCGAGTGACGAGAGATTGACGATCGAACCGCCGCCCGAGCCGCGCATCGCCGGCACGCCATGCTTGCAGCCCAGGAACACCCCCTGGACGTTGATCGACAGGATGCGCTGCCATTGCTCGACCGTCTCGCTCTCGAAGGTCGAGGGAAACGGACCTGCGATGCCGGCATTGTTGACGAGGCCGTCCAGCCGGCCCTCGCGCGCCAGGATATCGTCGATGATCCGCTTCCAGTCGGTTTCCTGCGCGGTGTCGTGCAACAGGAAGCGGGCGCGTCCCCCGATCCGGTGCACCGTTTCCAGGCCGCCCGACTGGTTGATATCGCTGACAATCACGGTGGCACCCTCGGCTGCCAGCAGCTTCGCCGCGGCGCGGCCGATACCCGATCCCGCGCCTGTCACCAGGACGACCTTGTCCGCGACCCGACTCATGTTTCCTTTCCCGATCTTTTCTTGTCGCCAAGCTAGAAGCGGCGCAGGCTTGCCACAAGACGAGAGGATCGCATGACCCGCACACTGGAATTCTATTACGACTACGGCAGCCCCTACAGCTATCTGGCCGACACCCAGGTCGAGGCCATCGCCAAGCGCGCCGGCGCTGCACTGGTGCGCAAGCCAATGCTGCTGGGCGGCGTCTTCAAGGCGACCGGCAATGCCTCGCCGATGACGGTCGAGCAGAAGTCGAAATGGAGCGCCTTCGACATGCCGCTGTGGGCCCGGCACTACGGCGTGCCGTTCCGGCGCAACCCGTTCTTTCCGGTGAACACGCTGGCCCTGATGCGCGGGGCCGCCGCGGCGCAGATCGACGGCCTGTTCGAGCGCTACCACCCCGCCATCTACAAGGCGATGTGGGTCGACGGCCGCAACCTCAACGACATTGCCGAAGTGGCGAAGGTGCTCACGGCCACCGGCCTCGATGCCGGAAAGTTCGGCAAACGGATCCAGGATCAGGACGTGAAGGATCGCCTCAAGGCCACGACCGACGAAGCGGTGACGCGCGGCGTGTTCGGCGCGCCAACCAGCTTCGTGGGCGATATGATGTTCTTCGGCAACGATCGTCTGCCCTTCGTCGAAATGGCCCTCAAGGGAGAGCTCAAGTGAAAAGACTCGGTGTACTCGCAGCGGCTGGCGTCCTCCTCGCCGCCGCGCCTTCTTTCGCCCAAACCGTCGGCACTTGCCCGCGCGGCGGTGGCGGCAACCAGCCGCCGCCGGCACGCGTGCTGTTCGATCTTGGCAGCGCCCAGATCAGGCCCGACAACAAGCCCGTCATTGCCCAAGCCGCGGCCACGGCCAAGGCGCGACAGGTGTCGGTCATCTGCCTGATCGGCCACACCGACAAGCTGGGAGACAAGGCGTTCAACGAAAAGCTGTCGCGGTCGCGCGCCCAGGCCGTCGCGGCCCAGATGATCCGGGACGGCGTGCCGGCCAATCATCTCTATATCGTGGCTGACCCCGAGGCATTCGGGAACACGAGCCTCGGCAAGGAAGACGCGTCTGTGGTCGACCGAAAGGTGACGATCTTCTTCTCGCGCTAGACTAAGCCAGCATCTCGATCACCGCCTTGCCGACGACCTTACGGTCGATCAAGGCACGAAAGGCGTCGGCCGCACGCTCCATCGGGAACCGGTGCGAGATGTGCGGCCGCATGACCCCGAGAGCTGCAAGCTTCGGCAGCTCGGCGTAGCTGTATCCCATCTGGGGCAGACGCAGCAGCGTCTCGCCCGCGCGGATGCCCAGGATCGATAGTCCCTTGATCAGCACATGGTTGGACATCAGTTTGCTCGGTCCGCCCGACGTGAAGCCTACGATCAGCAGGCGGGCGCCATAGGCCGCCGCGCGCATGGACTTCTCCAGCACCTCGCCGCCGACCGGATCGTAGATCACGTCGGCGCCCTTGCCGTCGGTCAACGCCTTCACGGCAGTGACGAAATCGGACGTGCGGTAGTTCACGACCTCGTCGGCACCGTTCTGCTTCACTACGGCAAGGCGCTCATCGTCACCCCCCGTTGCAATCACGCGCGCGCCGAGATGCTTGGCGAGTTTCACGGCCGCCAGCCCCACGCCACCCGACGCACCGTGGATCAGCGCAACCTCGCCCTGGCGGAGAGCGCCGCGATGAACGAGCGAATGGTAGGCCGTGGTCGCGGCAACACGAAACCCCGCGCCCTCGGCGAACGACCAGCCTTCAGGCAGGTGCAGCAAATGGCCTTTGGGCGTCACGGCCACATACTCGGCAAAAGCGCCCGGCCGGATGCCGAAGATCACCTTGTCGCCGACCTTCCAGTCGAGGCGCTCGGTACCCACGGCGTGGACAATCCCCGCCCCTTCCATGCCGGGCACGAAAGGCAAGTCCGGCTTGTGCTGGTAATCGCCCGAAACAGTGAGCACGTCGGGGAAATTGACCGAAGCCGCGCCGACCTTCACGACGATGTCGCGCGGCCCCGGATCGGGAACAGGCCTCTCCTCGATTTTCAGGACAGACGGATCGCCGAGGCGATCGCAGACGACTGCCCTCATCGGGCTAATCGAGCTCGAAGGCGTTCTTATAGTCGAGCTTCAGCGCCGGATCCTGGTCTTCCTTGCGGAGCAGGCAGTTGCCGACCACCAGCACTTCAATCTCGCTGCCCATGAAGCAGCGAAAGGCGTCTTCAGGGGTGCACACGATCGGCTCGCCGCGCACGTTGAACGATGTGTTCACCAGCACCGAGCTTCCGGTCTTGGCCTTGAACGACTCCAGCAGTTCGTGGAAAGCCGGATTGGTTTCCTTGTGCACGGTCTGCACGCGGCCGGAGTAGTCGATGTGCGTCACTGCCGGAATGTCGGAGCGTGGCACATTGAGCTTCTCGATGCCGAACAGCTTCTCCTCATCGGCGGTCATCTTGCGGCGGCGGCTTTCGACCACCGGCGCCACCATCAGCATGTAGGGACTGTCCGTATTGATCTCGAAGTACTTGTCGACATCCTCGCGCAGCACCGCCGGCGCGAACGGGCGGAACGATTCGCGGTACTTAACCTTGAGATTGAGCGTCTTCTGCATCGAGGGCGAGCGAGCGTCGCCCAGGATCGAGCGGGCCCCCAGCGAACGCGGTCCGAATTCCATGCGGCCCTGCATCCAGCCGACCGCCTTCTCGTCGGCCAGCGCCTGCGCGGTCTGGTCGATCATCTGCGCATGGTCGAGGCGGGTGAGCTTGGCGCCCACTGCCGCCAGGCGCTCGGCGATCTCGTCGTCGGTATATTCGGGGCCGAGATAGGAGCCGGCCATGCCGTCCATGTGGCCGTTGAGCTTGCGCGGCTGGCCCATGAAACCATGGTAGGCGGCAAAGGCGGCACCGACTGCACCGCCGGCGTCGCCGGCCGCCGGCTGCACCCAGATGTTGTCGAAGATGTTCTCGCGCAGCAGCTTGCCGTTGGCGACACAGTTCAACGCCACGCCGCCGGCCAGGCAGATATTCTTTGCACCGGTTTCCTTGCGGACCGAGCGGCCGAGCCGGAGCACGATCTCCTCGGTGACGGCCTGGACCGAGGCGGCAAGATCCATGTGGACCTGCGTCAGCTCTTCCTCGGGCTTGCGCGTCTTGATGCCGAACACATCGGCGAACTTGTCGTTCGTCATGCGCAGGCCGGTGCAATAGTCGAAATAGCTCTGGTCGAGGCGGAAGGTACCGTCTTCCTTGAGGTCGACGATCTTGTCGAGGATCAGGCCCTTGAAGCGGGGCTCGCCATAGGGCGCGAGACCCATGACCTTGTATTCACCCGAATTGACCTTGAAGCCGGTGTAGTAGGTGAAAGCCGAATAGAGCAGCCCCAGCGAATGCGGGAAGTGCAGCTCCTTCAACATCTCCAGGCTGTTGCCCTTGCCATAGCCGAGAGACGTCGTGGCCCACTCGCCGACGCCGTCCATGGTCAGCACCGCGGCTTCCTCGAACGGCGAGGGAAAGAACGCCGACGCGGCATGGCTCTGGTGATGCTCGCCGAACAGCAGCCGCTTCTGCCAGTCGAAGTCGGGCTGCCACTTCTTCATCTCGTCGCGCAGCAGGGTCTTCTGGAAGAGCTTTTCCTTCAGCCACAGCGGCATGGCCATGCGGAAAGAATTGAAGCCACGCGGCGCGTAGGCGAGGTAGGTCTCGAGCAGGCGCTCGAACTTCAGGAACGGTTTGTCGTAGAAGGCGACATAGTCGACGTCGGCGAGCTTGATGCCGGAGCGGCCGAGACAGTACTCGACCGCCTTCTCCGGAAAGTTCGCGTCATGCTTCTTGCGGGTGAAGCGCTCTTCCTGCGCCGCGGCCACGAGGTGGCCGTCCTCGATCAGCGCCGCAGCGCTGTCGTGATAGTAGGCCGAGATGCCGAGGACCCGCATGCTACGCCCCGGGCCCGCCTAGAACAGCGTGTAGATAAAGGGAGCGATGGCCGAGCCCTTGGTCAGCACGATCAGGCCGCCGAAAATCACCATCATGATCATGATCGGCAGCAGCCAGAACTTCTTGCGCTCACGCATGAACGCCCAGAGTTCGACGATGATGGAGCCCATGAGCCGGTCCTTCCCAGATCAGAATTGCCAGATCAGAATTGATTGCGCATCGACTGCGGCGGCGGCCCCGGCGGGGTCCGGTCGATCCAGTAGCTCTTGGCATTGCCGTCGAGCTTCAACCGCAGGAAATCCTTGCCGAACGCCCGCATGACCAAGCCGATCGGCATGATGGTCACGAAGAACAGCATGCCGAGGACGAGCGGGTTCATGACCTTGTAGAGCAGCAGCCCGAACTTCAGCCACAGCCTGTTGAGCGGGCCGAGCAGGCGGGGGTAGACCAGCGCCACCAGCAGGAATGCCGCCGCCAGCGGCAGCGCCCAATGCCAGGTGGCACCGCTCCGCCACAGCGAAATCGCACTCACGATGGCGAAGAAGCCTGCGAAAACGAACCCGAAACCACGATCGGAGCCCGCCTTGACGTGCTCCTCTCGCGAAAAGTCCTCATGAAGCTGGCTGGTCGCCATTTGCAGTGCTGGAATGTCCGGACAGGGGCCCCTAAGTCACTGATCCCAATCGACAAGTCAATTGGGACCAGCGAGGAAGCTATTCTGCGGACGGCGCAGCGAAGCGGTGGGCCAGAAGCGCCGTCAGCGTCAGCCGCCAAACGGCCGCCGCGCGCTCGAAGCTGAGGCCATCCCGACGGCGCAGCACTATCCAGGCGTCGAGGGACAGGGCCGCACCGATGGCGTCGGCCAGCTCTTCGCGGGCCTGCTCGCTCAGCACGCCGAATTCGGGCGCGAATGCCTCGAAAGTAGCGGCGCGCAGCTCCCGCTTGGATGCCAGCCCACGCTCGATCAGCGCCGGATGCCCGGCGAACTGACCGGCAGCGACGCGGAGCGGCACGATCTTGTCGAAGATTTCAGCCAGATTCTGGACGACCGAGGCGATACGGATGGTCAGGGGACGGTCATTCGAGCCCACCGGCGGCACGACGAGGTCCTGCCGAATGGCATCCATGACAGTTACAAAAAGTGACTCAACATCGCCAAAATGCTGAAAAACCGACCGGACGGAGACATCTGCCCGCCTGGCGACAGCGACGACCGTCGGCGCCGTGCTGGTCTCGGAGATCATCGCCTTGGCGGCCGCGATCACCTTGCGGCGCGTCTCGACGGCGCGCCGATTGCGGCCATCGCGATGAACCACCTTGGTCGTTCCTTCTTCGTCGTTATGCGCCACGGCATCGCCGCGCCCTACAAAGGCTGCTTCGCTCATTTCCGTGTTCCTAAACCGGAGTAAAGGCAATCGGTGGCCAATAGCCAAGCCGTCGCCTATGGAGGGCATGAGATAGGGGCCGAGTTGGGCAGGAACAAGGTAAACACCGTCGCACCACCATGAATACGAGCCATGCAAATTCCCCACGCGCCGTCCTCTGGGACTTCGGTGGCGTCATCCTGAGCAGCCCCTTCGAAGCCTTCGCCCACTACGAAACCGAGGCCGGGCTTCCCAAAGATTTCATCCGCAGCCTGAATGCACGCAATCCCGATACAAACGCCTGGGCAAAGATGGAACGCAGCGAGGTCTCGCTGCAGGGCTTCGTCGATCTGTTCGAAGCCGAGGCGCTGGCGCAGGGCCACACGCTCGACGGCTGGCGCGTCCTGAAGTCGATAAGTGGCGACATTCGGCCGCAGATGGTCGAGGCCCTCCGCCGCTGCAAGGCAGCCTTCCGGGTGGCCTGCATCACCAACAACATGAAGGCGGGAGAGGGCCCCGGCATGGCGCGCAGCCCGGAAAAGGCCCAGGCCGTCGCCGACGTCATGACGCTGTTCGAGCATGTCGTTGAATCGAGCAAGCTCGGCCTGCGCAAGCCCGATCCGCGCATCTACCGTCATGCCTGCGAGCTGCTCGACGTGCCACCGGAGAGCTGCATCTATCTCGACGATCTCGGCATCAACCTGAAGCCGGCGCGCGCCATGGGCATGCGCACCATCAAGGTCGGCGATCCCGACCAGGCGATCGCCGAACTGGAAGCCATGGTCGGCATTCCGCTCAGGGGCTGAACGGTGAAACGGGTCGCGCGTCCCATCACCGCGAAATATCTCCAGAATGCCGCGGCTTTCTATCTCGAGCGCTATCCCAGTACCGCCGAGGGCCTGCGTCGCGTCCTGAACAGGCGGGTCGCCAAGGCCAAGATGCTCGACGCGCCGATCATGGACAACGTCAAGCAGGCGATCGAGATCGTGGTCGCCAAGTTCGTCGATGCCGGCGTGATTGACGATAAGGCCTTCGCCCAGACCAAGGCGCGGTCGCTCCATCGGCGCGGCACCTCGAGCCGGGTCACCCGGCAGAAACTGAAAATGGCCGGCGTCGACGGTGGGACGCTCGACGATGCAATGCAGGGCCTCGATGTCGAACTGGATGTGACCCCCGCGCAGCGCGAATGGAAGGCGGCCGCTTCCCTCGCCCGCCGCCGCCGGCTCGGTCCTTATCGTTTGGCCGAGCACCGCGCGGAGCATCGCCTGCGCGATCTCGCCACAATGGCCCGCGCTGGCTTCGCCTACGATATCGCCCGGAAGATCGTCGATGCCGCCACGCCCGATGCGCTGGACGAAGGCTGATCGCGCAGCCATGGTTCGCCCAAGGAGCTGCGGGGGAGCTTCGGCATGACGATCACGATCTGGCACAATCCACGCTGCAGCAAATCGCGCGAGACTCTCGAGCTCATTCGCAAGAAGGGCGTCGAGCCTGCGATCAGGGAATATCTCAAGCAGCCACCGAGCAAGGCCGAGGTCGAGAAGCTTATCGATCTCGTCGGCGGCGATGCGTATGCGCTGATCCGCGACGGCGAACCGGAGTTCAAGGCGCTCGGCAAGAAGAAGGCTGACCTCGGCAAGGCCGAAGTCGCCAAGGCGATTGCCACCCACCCGGTCCTGCTGCAGCGACCCATCGTGGTGGCAGGCACGCGTGCCGCGATCGGCCGGCCGCCCGAAGCGGTGTTGCCGCTGCTGAGATAGCACCATGGCCGGACGGATCCGCCTCTGGTCGAGCTACGTCCTCTTCTTCTATGTCGTCACGCATCTGCTCAATCACGCGCTCGGGCTGATCTCGCTGCGCGTACTCGAGGCCGGCCGGACCTGGTTCGTCTTCATCTGGCACAACCCGCTCGGCCAGACCGTCCTCTACGGCGCGCTGCTGGTGCACTTCTGCCTGGCGCTGTGGTCGCTTTACCAGCGACGGACGCTCAGGCTTTCGCGCTGGGAATGGACGCAGTGGATCCTGGGCGTGCTGATCGTGCCGTTGGGCGCGATCCATGTCGTTGGCACGCGCGTCGCTCACGAACTCTACAACGTCGATCCAGGCTACCCTTGGGTCCTGGGCTCACTTCTCGTCAGCAACTGGACTGGCATCGTCCGCCAGTTCTCGCTGCCACTCGTCGTCTGGCTGCATGCCTGCATCGGCCTGCACTTCGCCTGGCGCCTGCGGCCCTGGTATCGCGCGTGGTTGCCGGCGCTCTACGCCTTCGCCCTGCTGGTGCCGATCGCCGGCATCGCCGGTGCCGGCATTGCGCTGCGAGACGTTGCCGAACTCGCCCAGCGGCCGGGCTTCCTCGAAGAACTCTTCGTCCGCGTGCGCGTCCCGACGGCGGACCAGATCGCCACGCTCTATGCCATTGCCGATGCGCTGCAGTTCACCGCCCTCGGCCTGCTCGTCATCATGCTGCTGGCGCGCCCGGCCCGCACGCTCTGGGAGCGTCGCGCCGGCGTCGTGCACCTGAGCTACAGCGAACGCCGGACGACCTCTCACGCGACGGGCCTCACCATTCTCGAGATGAGTCGCATCGCCGGCATTCCGCATGCCTCGGTCTGCGGCGGGCGCGGCCGCTGCTCGACCTGCCGCGTGCGCATCGCCGGCGAGGATCGCGCCAAGCTGCCCCCGGCCTCGGCGGAGGAGCAGAAGGTCCTGTCCCGCGTAGGCGCGCCGGACAATGTGCGCCTCGCCTGCCAGCTCCGGCCGCCGCCGGGTCGCTACCGGGTGACGCCGTTGCTGCCGGCATCGGCCGGTCCGGTCGAGGCCTACCGCCGCCAGCCGCAGGCCCATGGCGGCGAACACTACGTCGCCATCCTCTTTGCAGACATCCGCGGCTTCACCTCGATCTCCGAGGGCAAGCTGCCCTATGACGTGGTGTTCATTCTCAATCGGTATTTCCGCGCGACCGGCCACGCCATCGAGGCGGCCGGCGGCCGTGTCGACAAGTTCATCGGTGACGGCGTGATGGCGATCTTCGGCCTCACCACCGATCCCCAGACAGCCTGTCGACAGGCGCTCGACGCCGCGCGGCGCATGGCGCTTGCCCTCGACGATCTCAACGAGGCCCTGTCGGGCGACCTCGACATGCCGCTGCGCATCGGGATCGGCCTGCATGCCGGACCGGCCATCGTCGGTGAAATGGGCTACGAGCGCGCGGCCCAGATCACGGCGATCGGCGATACCGTCAATACGGCCAGCCGTCTCGAGTCCTTGACCAAGGAATTCGGCGCCGAACTGGTCGTCTCCCAGGAACTGCTGGACAGCGCCGGCGTGGATCCGGAGGCGGCCCCCCGCCACGACGTCGAGATCCGTGGACGCCAGGGCCGGCTGGCCGTGCGCGCCTTCAAGAGCGCTGTCGATCTCACGGCAATGTCATAAGAATTTCGTTGCCCCGCGCGGCTGCAGGGCAAGAATCCGTCGCATCAGGAGGTAGACCATGCGCTCGACCCTAATCGCCGTTCTCGCCGCTCTCAGCTTCGGCCTCGCGGCCAGCGCCTTCGCTGCCGGCGGTGGTGGCGGTGGTGGCGCCGATACGCCCGCCGCCAAGCCCGCCGATCCCAACTACACGCGCGCCAAGGCGATGATCGAAGCCCGCGACTACGCCAACGCGCTGCCTCTCCTGCAGCAGGTCGTGACCAAGGACCCCAGGAACGCCGATGCCTACAACCTGATGGGCTTCGCCACGCGCAAATCCGGCAATGCCAGCGGCTCGCTGCAATACTACCAGCAGGCGCTCGCCATCGATCCCCGGCATCTCGGGGCGCACGAGTACATCGGCGAGGCCTATCTGATGCTCGACCAGCCGGCCCAGGCCGAGCAGCATCTCGCACGCCTCGACTCGCTCTGCGTGTTCGGCTGCGCCGAGTACCGCCTGCTCAAGACGGCGGTAGCCAACTACAAGGCCGGCAAGAAGCCGACCAACTGATCTTTCGCAACCTCTAGCGAAATTTGCATCGGCGGGAGGCCTCATGGCCTTTCCCGCCGACGGCCCGGCCCGCTATGCTGCCGGCGGATAAACGCCCGTTTACGCCGCCGCACCGGAGGGCCTTCCGCGATGAGCACCGCCGTCACTTCCGTTCCACTCGTTTTCGGCGACTACGCCCTCGAGGATCGCTACCGGCTCGACAAGGGCCGCGTCTATCTCACCGGCATCCAGGCGCTGGTGCGCCTGCCGATGATGCAGCGCCAGCGCGACCTGGCGGCGGGGCTCAACACCGGCGGCTTCATCTCGGGCTATCGCGGCTCGCCGCTCGGCATGTACGACAACGCGCTCTGGACGGCCAAACGCTACCTCAAGGAAAACAACATCCACTTCCAGCCGGGCCTCAACGAGGACCTTGCGGCCACGTCGGTGTGGGGCAGTCAGCAGGTCAACCTGTTCCCGGGCGCCAAGGTCGATGGCGTGTTCTCGATCTGGTACGGCAAGGGCCCGGGCGTCGATCGTTCGATGGACGTGCTGAAACATGGCAACGCCGCCGGCACCTCGCCGCATGGCGGCGTCATTGCGCTGGCGGGTGACGATCACGGTTGCCAGTCCTCGACCCTGCCGCATCAGAGCGAGCAGGTGTTTGCGGCCGCCATGATCCCGGTCGTCAATCCGGCCAACGTCCAGGAATATCTCGACTTCGGTATCCTGGGCTTTGCGCTCTCGCGCTATTCGGGCTGCTGGGTCGGCTTCAAGGCGATCTCGGAGACCGTCGAGTCGGGCGCCTCGGTGTGGGTCGATCCCGAGCGCATCAAGATCATGCTGCCGACGGACTACCAGCTCCCGCCCGGCGGCCTCGGCATCCGCAATCCCGATCCGCCGTTGGAGGCAGAGCGGCGCCTGCATGGGCCCAAGATGGATGCCGTGAAGGCGTTCGTGCGCGCCAACGGCTTCGACAAGACGGTGATCGATCCGTCGCGTGCGCGCATTGGCATCATGACCACCGGCAAGGCCTATCTCGACACGCGCCAGGCGCTGGAAGACCTCGGCATCAGCGAGGAGCGCGCTAGAGCGCTAGGCATCCGCCTCTACAAGGTGGGCGTCACCTGGCCGCTGGAGCCTGAAGGCGCCAAGCGCTTCGCTCACGGCCTCGAGGAAGTGATCGTCATCGAGGAGAAGCGCTCCAACCTCGAGGACCAGCTCGTCCGCCTGCTCTACAACCTGCCGGCCAGCGAGCGGCCGCTGGTCGTCGGCAAGACCGACGAGACCGGCCGGATCATCTTCCCGAGCGAAGGCGAGCTGTCGCCGACCGGCGTCGCCATGGTCATCGCCGGCCGACTGATGAAGCACGGCGGCGAGTCGCCCGAACTCAACCAGCGCCTGGCGCGCCTCGAAGCCAAGGAAAAGCTCCTGAACGCTCCGCCGCCGAAGGTGGCGCGCACGCCGTTCTTCTGCTCCGGCTGCCCACACAACACCTCGACCAAAGTACCGGAAGGCAGCCGCGCCATGGCCGGTATCGGCTGCCATGGCATGGCGATCTGGATGCCCGAGCGGCGCACGTCGCTGATCTCCCACATGGGCGGCGAAGGCGTGGCCTGGATCGGCCAGGCGCCGTTCAGCGGCGACAATCACATCTTCCAGAACCTGGGCGACGGCACCTACTACCACTCGGGCCTGATGGCGATCCGCCAATCGGCCGCTGCCGGCGTCAACATCACCTACAAGATCCTCTACAACGACGCCGTCGCCATGACGGGCGGCCAGCCGCACGACGGCCCGCTGTCGGTGCCGGAGATCACGCGCCAGGTCGAGGCGGAGGGCGCGAAGAAGGTGATCGTCGTCACCGACGAGCCCGACAAGTACCCGATGAACGCCGGCTTCGCGCATGGCGTCACGGTTCGCCATCGCGACGAGCTGGACGCCGTGCAGCGCGAGCTGCGCGAGATTCCTGGCCTCACCGTGCTGGTCTACGACCAGACCTGCGCCGCCGAGAAGCGTCGCCGCCGCAAGCGCGGCACCTTCCCCGATCCCGCCAAGCGCGTA
Organism: Reyranella massiliensis 521; assembly: GCA_945862125.1. Classification (GTDB taxonomy): domain Bacteria; phylum Pseudomonadota; class Alphaproteobacteria; order Reyranellales; family Reyranellaceae; genus Reyranella; species Reyranella massiliensis_A. The sequence goes on along the minus strand of CAMAYC010000038.1, from coordinate 13,032 downwards.
TTTATCAACGACTCGGTGTGCGAGGGCTGCGGCGACTGCTCGGAGAAGAGCAACTGCGTGTCGGTGAAACCGCTCGAGACCGAACTCGGCCGCAAGCGCCAGATCGACCAGAGCAATTGCAACAAGGACTTCTCCTGTGTGAACGGCTTCTGCCCGAGCTTCGTGTCGGTGCATGGCGGCGGCGTTCGCAAGGCCAGGCGCCCGGAGTTGAAGGTCGTGCAGGACGATCCCTTCGCCTCGCTGCCACTACCCGCGCTGCGGCCGCTCAGCGAAGCCTACGGCATCCTCGTCACCGGCATCGGCGGTACCGGCGTCATCACCGTTGGCGCGCTGATTGGCATGGCGGCGCATCTCGAGGGCAAGGGTTGCACCGTGCTCGACTTCACCGGCCTCGCGCAAAAGAACGGCGCGGTGATGAGCCACATCCGGCTGGCGCCAAAGCCCGAGGACCTGCACGCGGTGCGCATTGCAGCCGGCGGGGCCAACCTCATCCTGGGTTGCGACATGGTCGTGGCCGCGGCGCCGGCGGCGCTGTCGCGCATCGAGCAGGGTGTCACGCAGGCCGTCATCAACGGCTACATGCAGCCGGTCGCGGCCTTCGTGCTGAACGGCGACATGGATCTCGGCGCCGAGTCGATGATGAAGTCGATCCGCGACGCCGCGGGCGAAGAGGCCTCGACTTTCGTCGATGGCACCGGCCTCGCCACCGCGATCCTGGGCGATTCGATTGCCACCAATCTCTTCATGCTGGGCTATGCCTGGCAGAAGGGACTCGTGCCGCTGTCACTCGAAGCGCTGATGCGCGCCATCGAGCTGAACGGCGTCGCGGTGGAGTCGAGCAAGCGCACCTTCGACTGGGGCCGGCTTGCCGCCCACAACCTCAAGGCCGTGCAGGCTGCCGCCAGGCCGACGCTGCGGGTCGAGAAGCCAGTGGCTCGGACGCTCACGGACATCGTCGCCAAGCGGGTCGAACTGCTGACCGCCTACCAGGACAAGGCCTACGCCGACCGCTATCGCGCCTTCGTCGACAAGGTGGCGATGGCGGAGAAGGACAAGGCGCGCGGCCGCAGCGGGCTCGCCGAAGCGGTCGCCAAGTCGCTCTACAAGCTGATGGCCTACAAGGACGAATACGAGGTCGGCCGCCTCTACAGCGACGGCGACTTCCACAAGAAGCTCGGGGCGCAGTTCGAGGGTGACTACAAGCTCACCTTCCATCTCGCGCCGCCGCTGTTCGCCGATCGCGACCCGACGACAGGTGAACTCAAGAAGCGCGAGTTTGGCGGCTGGGTAATGCCCCTGTTCCGCCTGCTCGCTTCCATGAAGCGCCTGCGCGGCGGCAAGCTCGACGTCTTCGGCTACACCTCGGAACGTCGCATGGAACGCCGCCTGATCGGCGAGTACCAGGCCACGATCGAGTCGCTGCTGGCCACGCTCAGCCAGGATAATCATGGGCTGGCGCTGCAGATCGCGGCGCTGCCGGAAACCATGCGCGGCTTTGGCCACATCAAGGAGAAGAACGTGAAGACGGCCAAGGAGCGCGAGGCGAGCCTGCTCCAAGCCTATCGTCAGCCCGTCGTGCGGGCGACGGCGGCCGAATAGTCGACCTCGCAAAAACGTCGGGACGCCCGCGCTCCCAAGGGGTTTAGAAGGGAGCGAAGGCGTCCCGGGTACGCACGCCTCTCGCAAAGGGAGGTTTGCGAAGACGCAAGCTTGCTATAAGCCCGTTCTGCTGGGGAATGTAAGCGCAATCAGGGGTCGCAAATCGCACATCTGGCGCACCTTCGGGTGAGGCCAAGTGGGCGCAGCCCGTCAGGCGCGACCGGTCTGGTGCGAGAACGAGGCCAGGTCGAACCGGCCACCGGGGCCGCCCTTGCCGCCCAGGCGATCGAGGGCGCGCTGCCATTTGGCGGCGAAGTCGGCGTCGAACACCAGTTCGGCGTCACCATCGACCACCAGCCAGGCATTGTCCTGCATCTCGCGATCGAGCTGGCCTGGCGCCCAGCCGGAATGTCCCAGGGCCAGCCATGCCTTTTGCGGGCCGCTGCCACCGGCCATGTCCTTGAGGATTTCCAGCGAAGCCGTCAGCGCCATGCCGCCGTCGATCAGCAGCGTCTCGTCGCGCTTGTAGTCGGCCGAATGCAGCACCAGGCCGCGCGACGTCTCGACCGGTCCGCCGAACAGCACCGGCCGGTCGGCCTCGTCCGACGGCACGTCGATGCCGAGCTGCTTGTAGACCTGGCCGAGCGGCAGGTCGTCGACGCTGTTGTTGACGATGATGCCCAAAGCGCCGTCGTCATCGTGCTTGCAGACGAAAACCACGCTCTTGCGGAAGCGCTCGTCCGGCATGGACGGTGCGGCAACCAGGAAGCGGCCAACCAACGAGGCGGCGGGGGAGCTGGGCCCGGGCATGGTCATATGATCCATCAAATCCATGGGGATTGTCCGGTCAAAGGTCAAGGTTCGGCGAGTAGGCGAGAGGCCGTCCAATGGACAAACCAGGGCCTCCGGCCTAGGGTCCGCCGGTCGTAAAAACCGCCATCTAGGGCGGCATTTGAAGGAGCGGAAGAATGGCGAAAGTTGGCGACAAGGTGCCGAGCGCCACGTTGCGCACGATGGGCCCGGAAGGTCCCAAGGCGATCACCACCGAAGAGATTTTTGCGCCCGGCAAGAAGGTCGTCGCCTTCGCGCTGCCGGGGGCGTTCACCCCCACTTGTTCAGCAAAGCACGTGCCCGGGTTCGTGGCCGAAGCAGCTGCTCTGAAGGCAAAGGGCGTCGACGCCATTGCCTGCATTTCCGTGAACGACGCGTTCGTGATGGGCGCCTGGGGCAAGGACCAGAAGGCCGGCGATTCGGTCATGATGCTGGGTGACGGCAATGCCGAGTTCACCACCGCCATGGGCCTCACCATGGATGGCTCCAAGTTCGGCCTCGGCACGCGCAGCCAGCGCTACGCCATGGTCGTGGACAACGGCGTCATCAAGCAACTGTTCGTCGAAAAGCCCGGCGCCTTCGAGGTGTCCTCGGCAGAACACGTGCTTAAGCATCTCTAGCGCTTCGCCTCCGGCGCAGCCAAAATCAGCGGCGGGACGGAAGTCCCGCCGCTTTCTTTTTGGGGCAACATGACCTCGGCAGAACCACCCGTCTTCACCGGCCTGTTTCCGATCAACGGCGCCACGCGCCTGTACGGCACGATCGGCGATCCCATCCGCCAGTTGCGGATGACCGGGATCATGCCGCAGGTCTTTGCCGCGGTTGGCGCCAACGCCGTCTGGCTGCCGTTCGAAGGCGCCGCCGACCTGCTGCCGGTGATGCTCGAAGCGCTCGTCAGGATGCGCAATCTCGGCGGCTTCACCGTCACCATCCCGCACAAGACCGGCATCCTGCCGCTGCTCGGGCGCACGACGCGGCGCGCCGAGGCCTCGGGCAGCGTCAACCTGGTGCGACGCGACCCCGACGGCACGCTGGCCGGCGACATCGTCGACGGCACCGGCTTCGTGCGCGGGCTGGAAGCGCAGGGCCACCGCGTGCGCGGCGCCAGCGTCTGGCTGGTGGGCCTGGGCGGCGCCGGCGGCGCCATCGCCGCCGCGCTCTGCGAAGCAGGTGTCGGACGATTGCTCGTCACCGAGATCGATGCCGAGCGGGCGGAAATCGCCATCGACCGTCTGCTGCGCCACTATCCCGACGTGCCGGTGGCGGAGGTCGCGACACCTCCCAAGGGCGTCCACATCGCCATCAACGCCACGCCCCTGGGGCTTCGTCCCGGCGATCCGCTGTCGTTCGACCCGGTCACCCTCGATTCCGCCGCGCTGGTGGCCGACGTCATCATGAGCCCGGTCGAGACGCCCTTGCTGCAACGCGCCCGCGCGCACGGCCGGCGGATCCATCATGGCCGCCACATGCTCGATCACCAGATCCCGCTCTATCTCGAGTGGTTCGGCATCCCTTCCAAGGGCGTCGATGTCGTGGCGCTGGTGCGCTCGCTCAGCGCCTGACGCCCTATTCCGACGCCTGATTGTCGGAAAAACACGGCCCTCTGGCCAAGTCCTTGATTCGGCAACGGGAAGGACACCCGTTTCCCGACACCTGCCTGTCGATTTATTGGCCTCCTGTCGGGAAAATGGCGTGTCGGAAAAATCGGCCTACAGCGTCACGCCGCCGTTCACGTGGATCGTCTGGCCGGTGATGTAGCTGGCCGCCGGAGAGCACAGGAAGGCGATCGCGGCCGCGACCTCGGCCGTCTTGCCGTAGCGTCCCATCGGCACCAGGGCGCTCATTTCCTGCATGCGGGCGAGCGACAGGGCGACATGGGCGCCGGCGTCCTTTTCGATCAGTCCCGGCGCCACACAATTGACGGTGCCGCCCGACGGCGCGATCTCGACGGCGAAGGCACGCGCCAGCGCCTCGACGCCGGCCTTGGCCGCGGCCGAGACGGGAAAGCTCGGCAGGCCGCGGGCAAAGGCATGGGCCACGAACGAGGACACGCCGACCATGCGGCCCCCCGTGCCGGCCTTGATCAGCCAGGGCTTGGCCGAGGTCGCGAGTTCGTAGAAGGCCGAGGTCATGGACGCGATGCTGGCGTCCCAGGCGGCGCGATCGACCTCGCCGATCGGCCGGCGGTCGGCGAATCCCGCATTGCTCACCACGACGTCGAGCTTGTCGAACCTGGCCACGGTCTCCTCGACCAGGCGCTGGGCCGTGCCCGGCTGGCTGAGATCGCCTTCCAGAATCGCCGTTTCGGCGCCCGCGCCGCGCACGGCGTCGGCGACCTTCTCGAGGCCGGCGCGGTTCTTCCGGGCGTGCAGGACGATGGCCGTGTCCGGGGCGGCCAGGGCGCGGGCGGTCGCCGCGCCGATGCCGGAGGACGCGCCGGTGATCAGGATGACTCGCTGGATGGAAGGCATGATCGACCAGTAAAGTCCCGCACGCCTAGCGGCAAGCCTCGCGCACGGCGGGCGCCAGATACCCGGCGAACCGGCGCGAGCCCTGGGCCGAGAAGTGGCCGTTGTCGACGAAGTCGGCGCCGGTGAAGGCATCGGGCGGCACGGCAACGTAGGTATCGCCCGAGGCTTTCGCCGTCCGTTCGAGGATCGCGTTGAAGCGTTCCAGCAACGGCCAGACATCGCGGTCGCGCACCAGGGGCAACCAGCCGTACCGGCCATCGCCTTGCAGTTTCTCGCGGTTGACCAATTGCCCGACCCAGATGGTGGCGATGCCGCGCCCCCGGTTGATGGCCGAGATCGACCGGATGTTGCGCTCGTACAGCGCCTCCAGCGCGGGATCACCGCCGCTCACCGGGTCACGGCCGTAGGGATCGGTGAAGTAACGCACCGTGTCGACTTCGGCGCTGACGATGCGCGCCAGCATCGTCAGCAGGGGCGATATCGTGACATGCGAGCCGCCGATCCGACGCACCTTGAGCGAATCGACCTGGCTCGGCAGATGGAAGTCGGCATAGGCGAGATCGAGATTGGGAATATGGGCGTTCCGCAGGTCGTTCCAGCCGACATAGTAGATCGCGCAACGCGGCGGCTTGCCGAATTTGGTCTGATAGAACGCTGTCTGGACCAGGTGCTCGACCGTCGTGTAGCCGGGCACACCATGGTTGACCACGAAGGTGCTGTCCGACCCGAGCGCCTCGGCCAGGCGATCGCTCCAGGTATCGCCCTCCGCCGCGCCGATGTCGTAGGTCGTCGAGCCGCCGAATGTCGCCACGACCGTCCGCCGGTCGAGGGTGCCCGGCGCGGGATCGTGGCCGCGTGTGCCCTCCGAGGTGTGGCTGATCGCAAGTCCGGTCGGGCTGGTGATCCGCAACGACGGGATGGGCACGGCCTGCAGGACCGCATGCCACTGGAAACGCTCCGGCTCGGCGACGATGGGCGGCAGCAGCGACGTCGTGGCGTATCCGGAACGCTGCAGGGCATGAGAGCCCACGCCCCAGACCAGGTCGACCAGGGCAAGAAGCAGCAGCGTCGCTGCCAGCCAGGGCCAGCGGGCCAGCACGATCACGAGAGCCAGGATCGCCAGGAGGTAAAAGAAATAGGCGGCCCGGGGACCGCCGGCGGTCAGTTCGTCAACGGCGGCGAGCCACGCGGCGGAGACGACGACGACGAACGACAGAAGCACCGCAAGTAGTGCCGGAATGGCACGTTCGAACCGGTAGGGCCGGCGGAGGCCGACGTATGCGAGGATCGGCTTGAACATGGAGACCGGGAAGAAATGGCGCGCCCGAAGAGATTCGAACTCCTAGCCTTCTGATTCGTAGTCAGATGCTCTATCCAGTTGAGCTACGGGCGCACGGCCGATCCCCTCCCGCGAGGGGACCGGCAAGAAGGCGCGCACCCTAATGAAACTGCCCCTGCGTTGCAAGTCGCTGGACGGCCTGCAGGCGGGGCGAAAAAAGAGTGCACAATATGAGCCAAGTGCCTCTCCTGCCTAAGAAATCGCCGCTTGTCGGTTTCCCTTGCTTTCAAGTAGCATCACAGGCATCTGGATTTGGGGGCTGGTGCCCCGAATCGAGCGGCCCGTTTATGGGCGGCCGATGTGGAGGCACCCAATTGATGATGCCAGGGCAGTTTCGAGGCCAACGATGGCGCTAAGAGTCCAACGATCCGTGCTTCTCTTGGCGGCGGTCGTTTTGAGCGGGTGCACGGAAGGGCAAGGCATTTTTGCGCCCTCCGTCAGCGCCCCATCATCGAACCCGGCGATCAGCCAGACCGGCACGCAGACCGTGAAGCAGCGCATCCAGCAGCTGCGCTCCGACCAGGCGGCGCTCGCCAACGGCATCTCGCAGCAGCAGGCGCAGCTCAACGCGACACGCAGCCAGCTTGCGAGCGACTCCGCCGCCTACAGCAGCCTCGTGAACGGCATCACCTCGCGCTTGCAGACCGGCACGACGCCGGGCAATCCCGATCTGGTGAACCAGTGGAATTCGGCGCAAGCCAAACTCGATGACGCCACCTTGGGCGTCGGCCGGCTGAATTCGCTGGCGAGCCAGGTGACGACCCAGGCCTCGGTCGCGGGCTACCTGCTGGAAAACATCCGCGCAACCTTCGCGGTCGGCGGCGCGGTCGACGAGGACCACCGCAACCTGCGCGCCATCGAGAGCGAGACCACGCGCTCCATGCAGCAGATCGACCGGCTGATCGGCGACCTCAACGCCCAGATCGGCCGCGAGAACGGCTTTCTCGCCCGCGAGCGCACCAACCTGGCGGCGCTCTCCTACGGCGTGAACCTCGGCCGCCTCGGCAACCCGCCCGGTGCCCAGCGGATGACGACGACAGGCGGCCGGCGGCCGGTTCCCCTTCAATAGTCTCCGCTGCAATAGCGTCGCGCGACCCCGGCCATGGGCGTAAACTGACGCCATGGCCTTTCGTTTCCTGGCTCTCCTCTCCCTGATTCTCGGCCTCGCCACCATGGCGCAGGCCCAGCCTGTCGTGTCGCCCGCCGACCAGACGGCGATCCGCGATGTCATCCAGGGCCAGCTGGAAGCCTTCCGCCGCGACGATGGCGACGCCGCCTTCGGTTTCGCCTCGCCGATGATCCAGGGCATGTTCGGCCAGTCCGCGATCTTCATGGACATGGTGCGCCAGGGGTATCGGCCGGTGTACCGGCCGAGGACCTTCGACTTCCGCGAGATCGTCGAGCTCCACGGCGAGATCGCCCAGAAGGTCCATGTCGTCGGCCCCGACGGCAAGCCCGTCACCGCCGTCTACCCGATGACGCAGCTTCCCGACGGCAGCTGGCGCATCAACGGCTGCTACCTGCTGGCGCCCGACGAACACCAGGCCTGAGTCCTCATGAATCGCGTTTCGCCCAAGGTGCTGGCGCTGCTGGGCGCCCTCACCCTCGTGTGGGGCACCAACTGGCCGCTGTTCCGCATCGCCCTCGACGAGATCCCGGTGTGGACCTTCCGCACCATCGTGCTGTTGGCGGCGGTGGCGATGCTCACCGTGATCCTGCTGCTGCGCGGCGAGAGCTTCGCCGTTCCCAAGGGCAAATGGCCGGCCCTGATCGCCGCCGCCGCCATGAACATCGGCGTGTGGAACATCGCGACGTCGCTGGCCGTGCTCTACGTCCCGTCGGGCCACGCCTCGGTGCTGGCCTACACCATGCCGCTCTGGGTGGCGCTGCTGGGCTTCGCGGTATTCGGCCAGCGCCTCACGCCACGTTTGCTGGCCGCGATCGCGATCGGCGCCGCCGCCGTCGCGGCCCTGATGATCCCCAACTTCCAGAGCTACGCCCGGGCGCCGGCCGGCCTGTTCTGGGGCCTGCTCGCGGGCTTCTGCTGGGCCGTCGGCACCTTCATCGTGAAGCGCACGAGCTGGCCGGGCATGGGCCTCTCGCTCACCTTCTGGCAGGTCGTGATCTGCCTGCCGCCGATCGCGCTGGGCGCGCTGCTGCTCGACGGCCTGCCGACCCACTGGCCCTCGACCAAGGCGCTGGCCGCCACCCTCTACACCGGCGCCATCCCGATGGCGTTCGGCACCGCCACCTGGTTCGCCCTAGTGAAGCTCCTGCCCGCCCAGGTCGCCGCGCTCTCGTCCATCGCCATCCCGATCGTGGCGATCGTGAGCGGCATCCTGATCCTGCACGAGCCGCTGTCGTGGCTGCAGGCCGCTGCCATCGCCTCGACGGTGATCTCGCTCTGGCTGGCGCTGGTGCCCGGCCGCCAGCGCTGAGACGCGGGCAAACTCCCTGCCCGCATCCCTCGCCAAGTCCCACATGGTTTTTCACGGCCGCAAGGGCCGTTCGATGCCGTGTTTTCACAGCCTTCTCGCATTATTTGAGGACGCCTGAATGTAACGCGTTCTGTCCGGAAACCTGTCCCGGGCAGCGTCGCAAACCGGTCGCAAGCAGATCGTCCTGGCCGACGTTCGCCGTCGGCATTGTTTGCTCTTTGGATCTCGTCGTCGTCGTCAGCGGCATGGTCAGGACCATGCCAAGGCGCAGCGCTCTCTGAAGAGCTTTTGGGGCACGCCGGGGGGAGTCCCGGTGGCACGGACGCCTCTCTTGCCGTCGCCCCGAGCGTAGCCGAGGGGCCTTCTCTCTACCGGTGACGGCTTGTCGCTGAGAAAAGGTCCCTCGACGACGCTCGGGACGACGGGCGGTGTCACACCCCAAGGCGTCACACCAAGTTGAGACAAATGTTGTGACACAGGCCAATCGCCCACCTGTGCCCTCGCGGGAATCTGCCTCCGCGGCCCCACCTCGGGCAGCCGCAGATAACTGTCTCATCAGTCCTCGGATGCGTTGACCGCACCTCGGTCCACCCCACTACCGGACAGTCGTCGGCGGGGGCGGCCTTTTGCTTGCTACTCACGGCTCAGTACCCGGTAAGGGCAAGGCCGAGGGACGGCCCCTCATCCTCCAGGGATCGTACCCGGCGGGCGCGCCGGGCGGGGCATGGTCAAAAGATTCGTGGTGACCGAACGCCACCGGCCACGAAAAAGGCCGCGCCGGTCAGGAGACCCCTGCGGCCCGCGCATTGCGCACGTCATGGCAATGTATCGAAAATACAGCACAAAACCTGCTGAACCTGTGAATCTCATTTCGCAAGTCAGCATCGCGAATTTCGTCGGGCTGCTAGCAGTGCTAGCGCGCCAGCACATCGTCACGCGGCGCCGGGATAGATGCGTTCGTCCAGCAGCCTGTCGCGCGCATAGGCCAGGCACGCCAGCACGTCGTCATGCGCCATGCCGGGATAATTCTCGACGATCGCGGCTTCGCTCCAACCGTCGGCGAGCAGGCCAATGATGAATTCGACCGACAAGCGCGTCCCGCGAATCACCGACTTGCCGGCGAGAATCGCACGATCGAGAACGATGCGGTCGTGGTTCACGACATTCATCCCTCTGATTGCTGCCAGAATAACAGATCACCCGGATCGGGGCAGCACCACGGCCTACGCCACCCCGACCACCTACGATGCGCTCAACCGCTCGACCGGCGTCACTTGGAATCCCACCCCACGGCCCCCGCCCGCCCACCGGCCCTGTGGTCACCTTTGGCCACAGCAACAACGCCGCCAACCAGCGGACCAAGCGTGACGTCTCCGACGTCACATGGCCGTCTCCATCGCTTCGGGGATAGGTTTCGTATTCATCTGCTGACATGGCTGACATCGAGCAAATACACGCAGTCCGTGCAGCCATGCGCTAGGTTCAACGCAAGACTCTAATGCGAAGCCGCCTCACAGTTGGTCGCCGCCTACGGCTAACTGCGGTCTATTCGATATTCGTGGTGTGCGGCAATCGATTTGGATAGGGTTCCAACGCTAAGCAATTTGGAAGGTCGGAACGCATGGACGGGCAAACTCTCGATCCCCGCCTCATTGCGGATCTGAAAGAACGTGTCGAGCGCAGTCGACTTTCGGGGGATTTTCTGACCAATGAGCAGATTAAGCTGCAATTGGGTAGGTTCCGCGAACGCTTTGGACCGACGGCCATGCAACGGGTGGATGGCGAGGCGCTTTTGAACCTTATGCACGGGCGGACGAACGACGAAGCACGCTGTCTTGCATACTGGCTAGAATTTAAGAACGATGATGACTTCACGGGCCCGCGGTACGGCAGCATTGCTGGTGGCTCCGCCCTCAAGTTCGGCATTTACCAGCGTCAAAGCGATAACAGCTGGATAACTGGATCACCAAAAAGCCCGAGGGTCATTGGAGTCGATGAGGCCATCAAGATCGCCCGGCAACAGCGACAAGAGTTGGTCGCCGGTGCAGCGGAAGTAGCAAAGATTGACCTATCGAATTCTAGTGACGCCGCGTATGCCACGATCCAACGCGATATCGAGAAGGTCGCCCCGACCTTGTTCGACTCCGGTTGGGCCCACAAATACTGGTTTCTTACGCAGTACGACGGAATCGATTCTTTTCACAGCGCTTCCTACCAACGCTTCCATGTCTTCAAACTCTTGCAAATGCCTCCTGACGAGCTGGGCATCTGGAATGGCAGGGCTCGCTTCGTCTGCGCCGGGCGCTTTGAGACCGTAGCCAGAGAACTCGATACGACTGCGCACAACCTTTCTGAAATTCTCAGCCAGCGCAGCCCATTTCACCGATACTGGCGGATAGAGACGACCGCGGCACAGAGGCAGCGCGACGGTGACTTTTTATCCATCGGTTGGCGGGAAGCGTTGCCGGATCTAGCCGAAGCTGCACAGGGAAAAAGAAGTGCAGCCAAGTCTGCCGTACGGACTCGCCTCATTCCCGCGGGCACAAATCCGGATCTGGCCAAGCGCCTCACACGGGAAATCTTGCTCGCTCTTCGTGATATCGTGGAGAACGACCTCGTTGTGGCTTGCGAGGACCAGACCGTGTTCGGCATCGGGCGCGTTGTTGGGCCGTATCGATACGATGCCAGCCATGACCTACCGCACAAACTGCCAGTGCAATGGCTTTCCTTGGAATCCTGGCAGATGCCGGAAGAGGAAGGCCGGGGCACAGTGTACGAGCTAGGCGGTAAAGCCAAAAACCTCCTGGAAATCGAAAGACATCTGTTTGCGGCCGAAGGACAGAAACCAACTACTCAGCCAACAGGAGCGCCGCAAAGGCCCACTACCGTTGTGTCGCCGCTCGATCCCATGCATGGCCGCATCGGGGCAATCCTGAGACGTAAGGGCCAAGTCTTGCTGTACGGGCCTCCGGGGACAGGTAAGACGTTCCATGCACTCGGCGCCGCTCGTGAACTCGCAACGCGCCAAGCCTTCGGCAGAAGCTACGAGGATTTGGCACCTGACGAACGTCAAAAGATTGAAGGAGATGGCGGTCTAGTGCGCGTTTGCACATTCCATCCAGGATATGGTTACGAAGACTTCATTGAAGGGCTGCGGCCGCACACGCTCAATGGCAATATGGTCTTCGAGCCTCGGGACGGAATCTTCAAACGGCTCTGTATCGCTGCGTCACAGGCTCCGAACAATCATTTCTTCCTCGTGATTGACGAGATTAACCGAGGCGATTTGCCTCGCATTTTCGGTGAGCTGATCACAGTGATCGAGCTCAACAAGCGCAACCTCCGGATAACACTGCCGATGTCAGGCGCCGTGTTCTCCGTCCCGCCAAACGTATTCTTGATCGGGACGATGAACACCGCCGACCGATCGATCTCAATACTCGATACCGCGTTGCGCCGACGCTTCGGCTTTGTCGAGCTAATGCCAGACAGTTCGAGACTGGCAGGGCAGACGGTTGGCACCTTGTCGCTTGCCGCGTGGCTCGATGCGCTGAACGCACGCGTGCGCAAGCATCTCAAGCGCGATGCCCGCAATCTTCAGATCGGGCACGCCTATCTCATGCCGCAACAACCAATTAGGTCGGTAGCTGAGCTCGGCCGCGTTCTACGCGATGACATCGTCCCGTTACTAGAAGAGTACTGCTACGACGACTTTCAGATGCTGCGGAACATTCTCGGCAAGGATCTAGTCGATGCAGAGATGGGCCGCATCCGGGAGGAGATGTTCACGCCGGCCCGCGAAGCCGATCTGATCTTGGCTCTTTCGACCTTCGAGGAAATGGAGTCCGCGCAAGAAGCAGCCGATGTAGCGGGCGCTCTTGTTGAGACAGAAGAGGTGGACGAAAGCGAGGTCGACGAAGATGGCTCTGCAGCCTAAGACCGTCTCACTGACTGAATGGGACAGCGTCCGGCTGGACTACGACGCCAAGCTAAACGGCGGCATAACACGTGAGCAGGCGCTTTCGATCCCGGTCGAGGCGCTGAAAGGCAAAGTCAAAATTCGTCCGAGGCTCGACGGACTAGAGATAGAGACATCTTCTTTCGTGGGGCGCGTCGACCTTGGGCCCTTACGGCTAGTCATCCGGCCCAAGATCCACAAGCTGCCTCTGACAACCTTGCTACGCTATGCGTACAGTTTGCGCGAGCTTTCAATTCTCGACGAGAGCGAGACGCAAACTGCTGAATACGCTCTCCAGGACCTGTTGGTGTCCCTTCTCGTGGCGGAGGTCGAAGAACTCGTTCATCGCGGCCTAACGCGTGCATATGTACCGTTGGCGACTGACTTGGAGAGCCT
>CAMAYC010000037.1 GCA_945862125.1 Reyranella massiliensis 521 | reverse complement strand
ATCGAGTGGCTCCGCGCCATGGCATTCTGCGTTGCGACGGCCTTCGTCAACCGCCCACGACCTTTCGCAGCGCGTCGAGCGTCGTCTCTGGTTCCGGCCGGTACTTGTAGTCGGGATCGGCTTCCACCGAGCGGACGATCCCGTCCTGGTCGATGACGAACCTCGAAGGAACCGGCAGGCGCCACGAAGGATCGCCGTTGGCCACCGGCAGATCGATGCCGAACCCCTTGTAGACGGCCGTGAGGTCGTCGGGCAGCGAGAAGGCGAGTCCGAAAGCGGTGGCAACCGCCGAGTTTTCGTCCCAGAGAATGGGATAGGTGAGCTTCTGTTTGCCTGCCATGTCGGCGGTGCGTGCCGGCAACTCGGGCGAGATCACGACCAGCGAGCCACCGAGGCCCGCAATGTCGGCGTAGATGGTCTGCAGAGCGTCCAGCTCATGCCTGCAATAGGGTCACCACGACCCTCGGAAGAAGGACAACACGAGCGGCCCGCCGGCCAGGAGATCGGCCGAAGCGACTCGGCGGCCGTCGTGGTTGGCGAGCTCGAATCCCGGTGCCGGTCTGCCGACGGCCACGATGCGGTCGAGAATGCCGGACTTTCGCAGGTCGTCCGTCGCCCGCTCCATGATGGCGGCGCGTTCCGGCGGGATTCGGCCGGCACTTGCCGCACGGGTTGCTTCCAGCTTTTCTGCCAATGACATGTTCTACTCCTTGGACGGGACGTGGCCGAGGTTGTTGTAGGTCTCGCGGAGGGCGAGGATCGTGTGCGCGGCGCAGCCGTTCTCGCGCTCGAGGTTGGCTTTCGCATAGGCCGGCGAGGTCATCATGGCGATGAACGCGGCGCGCGAGGGATAGCGGACCAGGGCGGCATAGTCCCAGCGGTTGTCCTCGGGGCTGCCGAGCGCCACCGCTTCCGCCGTGCCCGTCCAGGCAATCGTGCCGCCCTGTGCTTTGATGAGTTTGATGGTGAGCGCGCTGTAGCGCAGGTAGGCGTCCCAGCCGCTGCCGTCGCCGTCGAGCGAGCGTTCGCGAAAGCGCATCAGGTTGAGCATGACGACCGGCGCATCGTCCGGCAGGCCGGACAGCGCCTCGATATTGAGGTGCTCGACCGTCGGGGGCCGGGGCGTCATTGCGGTCGTTTTCCGAGGCTAGCCGCGGTCTGGCCGAACAGCAGTCTCTTGCCTTCTTCCGTGACCGTCGGGCAGCCGGAGAGCGGCTCGCTCCCGTAGGCGGGCGCGGCGCCGATGTCGACGTGATGGATCTGGCAGGCGAGGCCCGCTTCCTCCAGGAACATCGTGACCTTGTGGCCGTTCGGCGTCGGCCAGCAGTAGAGATCGATCATCGCTTTCCCTTTCCCGGCCGCGCGACGGGCACATCGAGCAGTTGCAAGGCCGGCCGGGCGACGGCTTCGAGCGTCTCGCGGCTCGCGTGCGTGCGGGCCAGCACGCGCATGCCGACCAGCACGCCCAACAGGTGATGTGAGGTCTCGACCGCGTCGAGGCGGGCCGAAATCCCGCCGGCGGCCTGCGCCGCCACGATGCAGCGCTGGAAAAAAGCACGCACCTCGTCGAGATAGCCGGCGACCGCCTTGCCCAATTCGGCGTCGTGCGGTGCCACGTCGAGGGCGGAATTGACAAACAGGCAGCCCCGGCGCTGCGGGTCGGCGAGGGAGCGGTCGATGAGTTCGGCGAAGAATGTCCGGATGGCCTCCTTCGGCCGTCCAGTCTCCTCCAGGCGGGCGATGCGCTGGCGGGACGTGCGGTCGGCATAGCGCTCCAACGCAGTGGCGAACAGGGCGCGCTTGCCGCCGTAGGCGTTGTAGAGGCTGGCACCACCGATGCCCATGTGCTCGGCCAGGTCGCGCACCGAGGTCGCCTCGTAGCCGCGCGCCCAGAAGCAGTCGATGGCGCCGTCGATGGCCTTGTCTTCGTCGAATTCCTTCAGGCGTCCCATTCGGGCATCTCAGCACAATTCTAGAGCGAGTGATACAAAATACTTGGGGTGCTCGGCCGGGCATGTTAGGCAGGAGCATGACGCAGTCGGCGGCGGAACGGGCACGGCGTGAAAGCTGGGGGCTGCTGTCCGGTGCCACGATGGCGCTGGGCGCCTCGCTGTCGTTCGCTGCGGCGCGCGCCGGTATCGTCGGTGGCCTCGATGCCGCCGACCTGATCTTTGCACGATATCTCTTCGCCGGGTCGATCATGCTGCCCCTGCTGTTTTACTGGGGGCTGCCGACGCTGGCCGGCATCGGTCTCGGACGTGCCCTCGTTCTCACGCTGCTGGGCGGTGCGCCGTTCGCATTGCTGCAGACCGGGGGCTATCAGTTTGCACCGCTGGCGCATGGCGCCATCATCGCCCCCTCTACCGTCACCATCGTCAGTACCATTGGCGCCGCGATCTTCCTTCGCGAACGCCTCGGTCGCGCCCATCTGGCCGGAGCGGCCGTCGTCTTGCTCGGGATTGGATTGATCGGCTGGGATGGAATCGCGCAATCAACCGCCTCTGCCGGCGGCAAGGCCTGGCTGGGCGATCTCCTGTTCTTCGCTTCCAGCCTGCTGTGGGCAGGCTTCACTTTGTTGCTGCGCTACTGGCGGCTATCCGCTTTGCGCGCCACTGCTGCGGTTGCCGTGCTGTCGATGGCGGTGGCGACGCCGGTCTATCTCTTGTGGAAGGGCACGGGCCATGTGATGGCCTTGCCGCTCGGCACGCTGGCCTTTCAGGGGGTGGTGCAAGGCGGGCTGCAAGGCGTGATCACAATGGTCGCCTACAGCCAGGCGGTCGTGCTGCTGGGCGTCAGTCGTGCGGTGCTGTTTCCTGCCATCGTGCCGGCCATCTCGGTCCTGGTGGGCATTCCGATCGTCGGTGAAATCCCGGGCGCCCTGCAGATCGGCGGTCTGGTGCTGGTCACGATCGGTCTGCTGATCACCATCGGTATTCTTGGCCGCGTGCGACTTTGGCTGCAGGTCAGGAAGAGTTAGGCGACGGCGCCGCCTCGAATTCGTGGAGCGCCACGACGAGCGTGCCGGCCCGAGACGCTTGCGCGACCTGATAGGACAGCACGCGCGTGACGCCGATGCCGGCAACCGCCGCGTCGATGGCCGCTTCAGCCATGTTGACGACGAGCCTCGACCGGATTGCCACGGCCATATCGGACTTTCCCGCCTTGAAGGTCCAGGAATTCGGCGACATAAGGCCCGCGAAGGTGATGCAGTCGTGTGTCCCCAGCTCGTTCGGATGTCGTGGCCCCACCTCATCCTGATCAAGACCGCGATGAGGCGCGTCTTGAAGGACGGGACCAGTCATGTTGCTGCCTAACAAAAGGTGGAGGTTACTCCGCCCGATCGAGACGGCTGCTTCGCAACCTCATCAGGGTGAGGTCGGTCTTGAAGAAACCGGGATGGAGATTTGCGGCATGGCCAAGATCGTCTTCGGAATGAACCAGTCCCTGGACGGCTATGTCGACCACGAGAAGTTCGCGCCCGGTCCCGGGCTCTTTCGTCACTGGATAGAGCACGTGAGCGGCCTCGCCGGCAGCGTGTACGGGCGCCGCATGTACGAGATCATGAGTTGTTGGGACGAAGACCGTCCTGAGTGGACCCCGGAGCTCCGGAATTTCGCGGCGGCGTGGCGGCGCCAGCCGAAGTGGGTCGTGTCGCGCTCGCTGAGGTCGGTCGGCCCCAACGCCACGCTTGTCGACGGCGACCTTGAGGCGACGATCCGTGGGCTGAAGACCCGGCTCGAGGGGGAGATTGCCGTGTCCGGGCCAGACCTGGCGCGAAGCCTGACGGACCTCGGTCTCATCGATGAGTACCGCCTCTACTTGCATCCCGTCGTACTGGGTCGCGGCACGCCATTCTTCGCCGGACCCCGGCCGCCGCTCCGCCTCGTGGCCAGCGACCTGATGGACGAGTCCACGATCAGATTGACGTACGTTCCGGCCTGTTCGGGCAACTCGACCGCGTCATGACGGCCTGATATTTGCTACCCCGGCATACGCTGGATAGGCGTGAGCGAGAGAGGACGGAGAATGTTGCGCATTCCGCGACGGTACGGCCATTTTGTCTTCGGCGTCATCCAGTCCGGATTGACCACAGCGATCGCCACGGCCATCGCGAGCCTTCCGTTTCTGTCGGAGTCGACCTTCCTGCTCCATTGGCTCGGCGCCTGGGCGATGGCCTGGGCCGCCATGACCCCCGTCGTGCTGCTGGCGGCGCCGTTTATCCGGCGTCTCGTCGAGGCGCTGACGGTGGCTGATTTGACAAGAGGATAGGAAAATACTATCAATCCGGCCATTGATCCGATCCAGGAAAGGAAAGGGATGGCCAATGGATATCGTCGAAAGTTCTGGATTGCGTGCAGGGCCCGCCGACGCGGCGCCAGCGGCCGGAAGCACCTCGGAATCGCTCGCCCGGGCGCTCCGCGGTCCGGTGAAGCGGCGCACGGCGCCGAGGCTCAAGGTCTTTTTTCTGCGCCAATTCCGCCTGTGCGGCGAGGTCAGCCTGGCCGCCAAGCGGACGGGGGTACCGCTGTCGACCGTCTACCGCTGGCGTCAGCGGGACAAGCGGTTTCGCGAGCGCTGGGACGCCATCCATCTGCAGCGTCGGGACATCATCGAGGACAGGCTGATGGCGATCGTCCGGGAGGGTGAGTTGCGCACCGTCTACTACAAGGGGCTGGAGGTCGGCTGGCGGCGGACGTTTACCCACCTCGCCTCCATCCGGGTGCTCGACTACTTCGACCGGCGGATGGGCGAAAAAATGTCCCACGATGTTTCCCGTTCCAAGACCGCGGAACCGGCGAAAAAAGCAGCGGGATCAGACGCTTGAGACGCCGGAGCATCGCGCAGGATAGGAAGCCGTCAGTCCGGCGAGACACCGAAGCGGCGCTGCCAGAATTCGCGGCTGCGGCGCTCGCCCACGTCGCAGCCCAGCTCGTACTCGGGCCGCACGAAGCGGGTGTAGTCCTCGGGTGCACCGGCGGTGCGGCGTTGCCCGCTCTGGGCGAGCTGAACGCCATCGAGGCCCCGACCGTCGCGCCCCTTTGGCACGCCGAGATCGCCAATGTCGAAGTCGTGACCGTACTCGAGCCGGGGCCCGATGTCGGCCACTTCCTGGAGGAGCTTCTTGCGCACGGCGCGGGGGAAGTCCTCGAAGTTGACGGCAACCTCGACGAAGGAGCGCGGGCCGCCCACGACGCAATGGAGATAGTACTTGTCGAGGTCGGTTTCGCTCGGGAAGCCGTAGGGGTTGGGCCGGTCGTTCATGATCGGCAGCCCGTTGATCACGATGCGCTCCTTCAGCGCGTCGTGCCGGAGGTCGGTGACCAGGCCGCCGTCGTTGTTCGAGCCGTCGCCCGAGATGTCGAGGACCTTGCGCTCGGTGTCGTAGGGGGCGCGGCCGAACAGCGGGATGGCATAGCGGATGGCGCCGCTGATCGAGGTGCGGCGCGCGATCGAGATCGGCGCGCGGGCGAGGCGGGCGGTGAAGTCGCGGATGGCCGCCTCGGAGTCGAGCAGGGTCCAGTCGATGAGGAGCTTCTGGACGTAAGAGTCGGACCATTCGAAGTAGGCGACGGCGATGCGGCCGTGATTGCCGCCCAGGATGGCCTTGATGATCGTGGAATCAGCGAAGGCATCGACATAGCCCTGGCGCTGCAGGCGGGCCTCGTCGGGGTCGACGCTTCCGGAGATGTCGATGGCCAGCACCAGCATCATGTCGACTTCCTTGCGGTCCTGCGCGCTCGCCGGCAGGGCGAGGAACAGGAGTGCGAGCAGGGAGAGCAACATACGCATGGCCACCTCCAACCAACGCTGTCATCAACCGACATCTGGATCTAAGCACAAACCATACCGCCCGTCGGAAGCCTCTGTCAGCCGCGCTCTGGACGGCCGATGGCGACCGCCGCTAGCCTCTGTGGACAGACCAGCCGGAGAAAGCCCGTGGATCTAGCACTGAGCGCCCAGGACGAGGCCTTTCGCGGCGAGGTCCGCCGCTTCCTCGACGACAGTCTGACGGAAGACCTGCGCGAGGCCGGCCGCAAGACCGGCGGCGTCTTCGCCGAGTTCGACGCCGGCGTGCGCTGGCACAAGGTGCTGGCCCGCAAGGGCTGGTCTGCGCCGAGCTGGCCCCGGGAGCATGGCGGCACCGGCTGGAGCGCTACCCAGCGCTACATCTTCTCGCGTGAGTGCGCCGCCGTCGACGCGCCGCGCATCTTCTCGATGGGTCTGCGCATGGTCGGGCCCGTCATCATGAAGTACGGCACGCCGGAGCAGAAGGCCAAGTACCTGCCGGGCATCGTGGCCGGCGACATCGTCTTCTGCCAGGGCTACTCCGAGCCGGGCTCGGGCTCCGACCTCGCCAGCCTCAAGTGCCGCGCGGTGCAGGACGGCTCGGACTATGTGATCAACGGCACCAAGATCTGGACCACGGGCGCGCATGTGGCCAACCACATGTTCTGCCTGGTGCGCACGTCAATGGACGGCAAACCACAGGACGGCATCTCCTTCGTGCTCATCGACTCGATGGACGTGCCCGGTCTCACCGTGAAGCCGATCGTGACCCTGGCCGGTGATCATGAGGTCAATCAGGTCTTCTTCGACAATGTACGGACGCCCTTGGCCAACCGTATCGGCCCGGAGAACGCCGGCTGGACCGTGGCCAAGTACCTGCTCGAGTTCGAGCGCGGCGGCGAAGCCTACACGCCCAATCTCTATGCCAGGCTCGAGGACCTGCGCCGTATCGTGGCCGAGGAGGCGGCCGACGGCTCGGGCAAGCTCGCGACCGACCGCAGTTTTGCCGAACGGCTGGCCGAGGCGGAGATGGACATCCAGGCGCTGGAGATGATCGAACTTCAGGTGCTGTCGGACCTCAGCAAGGGCCGCAACCCCGGGGCCGCCTCGTCCTCGATGAAGATCAGGGGGAGCGAGACGTCGCAGAAGATCGACCATCTCGGCGTCGAGGCGCTGGCCTGGTACGCCGCTCCCTTCGAGCCCGAGGCGCGGCTGCTCGGCCACAACGAGCCGACAGTGACGCCGGAGTGGGGCGTCACCGCCATGCCGCTCTATCTCAACAACCGCGCCGCCTCGATCTATGCTGGCTCCAACGAGGTCCAGCGCAACATCATCGCCAAGGCAGTGCTCGGCCTGTGAGTGCACAAGTGAGCGGCACCTACGCACTGCACGGTTTCAACCCGTCGCCCTACTCGGTGAAGATGCGGGCGCTGATGCGCTACCGCCGGCTGCCGTTCGTGTGGAACGCCACCGGGAACCCGCGCGAGGCTGCCATCGCGGCGGGCCTCCCGCCGGTCATCCCCGTGCTGCGCTTCCCCGACGGGCGGGTGATGAACGATTCGACGCCGCTCGCCTACGCGCTCGAACGCGAGCATCCGGGCCAGCGCTCGGTAATTCCAGACGACCCCGGCCTCGCCTATCTCAGCGATCTTCTGGAAGACTTCGGCGACGAATGGATCACCAAGATGATGTTCCATTACCGCTGGTACTATGATGCCGACCGCGACTTCGCCCAGGTCTGGGTGGTCAGCTCGCGTGATCCGGTCATGGAAGAGACCAAGCGGCGGCGCGAGATGCAGGCCTTCAACGACCGCCAGGTCAGCCGCATGGCCATGGTCGGCTGCACCGAGCAGAACCGCCCGGTCATCGAGGCGAGCTACCGCTTCGTGCTCGACACGCTCGATCGCCATCTGCGGACGATGCCATTCCTCCTGGGTTCGCGGCCGTCGCTGGCCGACTTCGGCTTCTATGGCCAGCTCCAGATTCTGTCGGTCGACCCGACGCCGGCTGCCGAGATGCGCACCCGGGCGCCCGATGTCTTCTGCTGGCTGATGCGGCTCGACGATGCGTCAGGCGTCGAGGGCACCTGGATCGACGCGGCGGCGCCGTTGCCCCAAGGCACCGCGGCGCTGCTGAAGCATGCGGGAGAAACCTATCTGCCATTCCTTGCCGCCAATGCCCGCGCGCTGCAGGAAGGCGCAGAGACCTTCGAGGTCGAGCTGCTCGGCCAGCCGTTTGCCCAGGTGCCTTTTCGCTACCAGGGCAAGTGCTTCGACGCGCTCCGCAAGCGCCTGGCCGCCTTGCCGGCGTCGGTCCGGCAGCGGCTCGATCCGGTGCTCGAGGAAGCCGGGTGCCTGCGCGCCCTTGCGTGACGCGATGGGCGATCAGGTCGTTGTGTGGTCGTGGAGCCTCGAGGCGGACTCGCTGTCGTTCGAGGCCGCGGAGGCGCTGCTGTCCGACGACGAGAAGGCGCGCGGCCGGGCCTTCGTTACCGCTGCCCTTCGACACCGTTTCGTGGTCGGCCGCGCGCGCCTACGCTCGCTTCTCGGCGGGCATCTGGGGCTCGATCCAGGTGCGCTGGTCTTCGTTCAGAACGCGTTCGGCAAGCCGAGGCTTGCCGATCGTCCGTCCGTGCACTTCAGCCTCAGCCACTCGGGCGACCGGGCTGTCCTCGCCGTAAGCGAACGACATGAGATGGGTATCGACATCGAACGCGTCCGCCCGCTCGATCATCTCGACCTGGCGCGGCGGTACTTCCACCCGAACGAAGTGACGGCGATCGAAGGTGTGAGGCCGACGGAGGAGCAGCTTCTGGCCTTCTTCCGCACCTGGACCCTCAAGGAAGCCATTGTGAAGGCGATCGGCAGGGGCCTGTCGATCCCGCTCGACACGTTCGAAGTGCAGATTGCGCCATCGCCGCCGACCATGGTCCTGGCGCCGGGCGGGGCGCCGCAAGCCTGGTGGCTGCATCAGACGACGGGGAGCTATTGCTTGGCGCTGGCCGTGCCTGGAGGCGAGGTCGGGCTGATCCAGCGGACGGTCTGATCGTTGCGACCGATCAGGCCGAGCAACGGCGCGTGCTCGTCCACGAGAGCGCTCTTGAAGAAGGCGACTTCGAAGGCCTGGATCGCCGCGTTCACGGCGTGTCGCTCGGCGTTGGTGCGAAACATCGTCCGCCTCGACCGCGCGAACAAGGCGTCGGCGAGGTCGATATGCTGGACCTTGGGCAACTGCACCCAATAGTTGCTTGGCCGCGCCATGCGGCGCGTATTGCCGGGAATGTCCATGGCGCTGATCTGCGAGTAGCGCCGGAGGAAGGGATCAGGCGAGGCGAGCTCTTGCTGCGTCGGAAAGGCCTCGATGCTCGAAAGCAGGAAGTAGGCCTCGGTTCCGATCCGGGCGGCAGGTGGGCCGACCAGCGCGCCGTCGAGATTGAAGACGGCGGTGATGCGCGGGTCCGTCAGCGCAGCCTGCAGTCCCGAGCCGCCGCCGATCGAATTGCCGAGCACGCCGACGCGGCGGACGTCGACGCGGCCGGCAAGCAGCGGCACCCGGCCTGCTTCGAGGGAGTCGAGGACGTCGAGGAGGCGGCCGGCCTGGCCCACGACGTGGCGGCCGAACCGCTCCAGCGTGGCAGCAGTCGCGGCATCTGACGTCAGGTCCATGCCGATGCCAAGGTCGGGATCGGCGGCGGGGTCGCTCGCGAGGTCGTCGCAACCCACGACGACGAAGCCGTGACTGGCAAGGTTTTGGGTCTGGACGCTGTTTTGCGTACGCGTCCCGCCCCAGCCTGGCGAATACAGGATCAGGGGAGCGGGTGCGCGTTCGTCGAGCGGGCTTGCGATCGGGTACCAGACCGTGATCGGCAGGGCCTCGCCGCGAGCGCCCTTCAACGTGATCTCCAGCCGGCCGACCGGCTTCGGTCCGCTGGGTGCTGGCCGCAGCGGCGCGAACACGAACCAGCCGATCCCGACTGACACGAGTGTCACGGTCAGGCCGGCGAGAAGAAGGAGGCGCAGGGTGCTCACCGGGTCCGCAGGACGGCGGCGATCTCGCCGGCCGGCCGCTCGCGGAACATGTCGAAATGGCCGCTGTCGACGTCGACCTTTTCCAGGTTGCCCGACACCAGCGGCCCCCAGCCCATCCGCTCGTCGAACAACCGGCCGCGCAATGGCTCGTTGCTGCGAAACAGGATCACGTCGCCGTCATAGGGGCTGGGCCGGTAGTGTTTGACCGCCTCATACAGGTAGTCGTCGAACCACTCGCCCGCGAGTGCCTGCCGCTGCGGGCCGCCCGTTTCCGGAGGGAGAAGGCCGGTGTGGAAGAGGATCGGCTTGCGCACGAGATCATCCAGCGTGGCTTCGCCGTTCCGGTACTTCTTGAGTCGCTGGCCGTAGCGATGGAGACGAAGCTGCTGGCGACGCAGGAAGCGGTCCCAACTCGACATGGTCTCGCGATAACCGGGCCCCCAGCTGTCGAAGAGGGCCACGAGCTCCACCTTCTCGCCTAGTTGTTCCAGCTGCCGTGCGGCCTCGAACGCGAGCACGCCGAACACGCAATGGCCGCCAAGGATGTAAGGACCGCGCGGTTGCGCCCAGCGGATCAGTCGCGCGGCGTAGGCGCCGAAGTCCTCGAACGTATGTGCGCTCCAGTCGAAGGGGCCATCCTGGGGGTAGAGCATGATGTCGATAAAGGGCCGCTCTTCGCCCAGCATCCGCGCCAACTGGAAATAGACCGATCGATTGTTGAGCACAGTCACCGGTGTCCGCGAGCCGTCCTCGTGGAAGCGGACGACATGGCGAGCCGGGTCGCGAACCGGGATCGAGCCGGGGGCTGCCTCGGGGAACGGCTCAGGATCATCCCTGACGGGAGCGACATCGGCAGTCGCTGCCAGCACTTCGAGGCAGCGGCGCCAGGACTCGACGAGGCCCTGCACGGTTGCGGGCTCATATAGAGAGGCATCGGCCTCGCAGGACAGGCGCCAACCTTCGTCGCGGCCGATCATGAAGAAGTTGAGGGGCCACGAGGTTCCGGAGGAATACGATGGCAGGGAGACCAGGCTGAAGCGAGCCAGGTCCCTGGCCTCGGACTCCGTCGTGCCTGAATAGGAGCGATGGACGACGAGGTTGATGGCATGCAGCGGCTTGCCGTCGCGAGCGGGCGCGAACTGTCGGGCGATCTCGAACGGCAGCTGTTGATGCCTGAGAGCGTCGTGGACGGTGTCCGCGACGGCGGCCACGAAAGCGGGCCGGCTGGTATGGTCGTCGAGCGTGAGGCGAAGCGTGATTGAATTGACGGTCGGTCCGACCAGATTCTCGGCGGTCGGCTCTTCGCGGTTGGCCACCTGCGACCCGAACACGATGTCCGTGTTGCCGGTCACGCGGTGCAGCATCTGGGCAAGCCCGGCAACGGCGACCGTGAAGAGCGTGACGTTCTGTCGGCGTGCAAAGGCCTCGATCGTCCGGCTCAAGTCATCGGGCAGCAGGAGCGACGCGATGTGGCCTGGCGCGCTCTCGGTGCCGGCCGGCAAGCGGTCTGGCGGGACCTCGGTACCCACGGCGTCGCGGAGCTGCCGCTGCCAGAAGCGCTGCGCCTCGTCGAGTGCGCCGCTTGCCAACAACTCCTTCTGCCAGAGAGCATAGTCAACGAACTGGATCTCTGGCTCGGACGTGTCGGGTGCGGTGCCAGAACCGATTGCGTTGGCGGCGGCCCGGAACTCGCGGGCGATCAGGCCCGTCGACCAGCCGTCTGCCACCATGGCATGGAAGGTCAGGAGCAAGACGGCACGATCCGGGGCAAGGTGCAGCAGGGTCGTGCGCATGAGCGGCGCCTGACCGGGATCGATCGGCTCCAGCGCTTCGGCTCTGGCGATCTCCTCGGCGCGCGCCGCACTTTCGTCGGCCGAGAGGAATGACAGGTCGATGTCGCGGAGCTTGAGCGGGCATTCACGCAGGACAACCTGGGCCAGCTTGCCGTCGACCTCGGAGAAGCCGGTGCGCAGGATCTCGTGCCGTTGCAGGAGCAACTGGAGCGCGCCTTCGACGGCCGTCTGCGACAGGCTCCCCTTCACCAGCCAGCGCATGGCGATATTCAGCCCTGCCGGCCCGTCCGTCCTGAGTTGTGCCCAGAGCCGTTCCTGCAAAAGGGTGCACGGGAACAAGCCCGAGCTGCCGCTGTCGGGGGAGGCCTGCCGATGGTCGAAGTCTCCAATAGTCACGGAGTGAGGGTACGCCTTCGTGCACCACGCCGAAAGTCTGCAAGCGCGGGAGCTTTCGTGGCGGACACATCGGGCGGCACCGCGGGTTTGCCTTCGAGTCCCTCCGCGAGCATCGCAATGGTGGGATTCTTCATCAGCTCGCGTGCGCCGACCGCGATACCCTCTCTTTCAAGATGGGCGGCAATGCGGAAGACCTGCAGCGAGTCTGCGCCCAAGGCGAAAAGCGGATCGTGGATGCCGACATGCGGCAGGCCGATCACGCTGGCCCACACGGCGGCGATCCTGGTCTCAGTTGGCGTCCGCGGCCGACTGTCGGCTGGTGCCACTGCAGCGGGGGCGGGCGGCGGTAGTGCGTTGCGGTCGACCTTGCCGTTGGGCGTCAAGGGTAGCGCATCGGAGCCGACCCAGCGCGCCGGGACCATGTAGTCCGGCAGCCGGTTGGCAAGGTAGGCCGCGAACGCCGCTGGCTTGGTGTCGTTCGTGGCGACAACATAGGCCACAAGAACGGGCTCAGTGCCGACATCGGTACGCAGCAGGACGGCGCAGTCGCGCACGCCGGGCACTTGCCGCAACACGCTCTCGATCTCCTCCAGCTCGATCCTGAAGCCGCGAAGCTTCACCTGGCGGTCGACGCGGCCGAGCAATTCGAACTCACCCGACGGCAGCAGGCGGGCAAGATCGCCCGTGCAGTAAAGCCGCTTGGGCGGCCGGCTGGCGAGAGAGATCGACCGGAAGTACTGCGCGGTGAGGTCGCTGCGATCGAAATAGCCCTTTGCCAGGCCGTCGCCGCCGATGAAGAGGTTGCCGGCGGCGCCGGGAAGGGCGATGCGGTCGCGATCGTCCAGAACGTAGAGCTGCGTGTTGGCCAAGGGCCTGCCGATGGTGACGTCAGGCTCGCCGGCCTTCAACTCGCGGCCAGAAGAATAAAGGGAGGTCTCCGTCGGTCCGTAGAGATTCCAGAGGCGTCCGCCGCCTGCGAGCAGCCGGTCGGCAAGGTCGCGCGGCATCGCTTCGCCGACGGTGATCATCTTGAGGGCCGGGTGCGACGAGAAGCCCGCCTCAAGGAGCATTCGCCACAGGGTCGGAGTCGCCTGCATCAGCGTGGCGCCTGCCTTCCGCGCCAGCGCCACCAGCTCGAACCCGCTCTTGACCTCCTCGACTTCGCTCATGACCAGGCGACCGCCGACGATCAACGGCGTGTAGAACTCCGCCGCGGCAACGTCGAAGGTGATGGCGCTCGAAGCGATGACGACGTCCGCCGCGGTGACTTCGCAGCGGCGCGCCACGTCGCAAATCACGTTGGTCAGCGCCCGATGGCCGACCTCAACACCCTTGGGCGTTCCGGTCGAGCCCGACGTGAAGAGGATGTAGGCGGTGTCGTCTGGCGACACGCGGGGCAGGGCATGGCCGTCCAGGCGCTCGTCGAGGTCGAGCCGATCGAGCCGCAAGGCGAAGGCATAAGGGGCGATCGCCCGGATACGATCGTCATGGCAAATGATACCGTCGATCTGGGCCGTGATCGCGATCTGCTTCAGCCTCTCCAGCGGCTGATGGATGTCCAGCGGGACGTAGGCGTGGCCCGACTTCATTACCGCCAGCAGGGCAACGGGCAGGGCACGGGACCGATCCATCGCTATGGCCACCCTGCCGCGGCGCTTGATGCTCACGCCCAATATCTCCTGCGCCAGACGTGTCGATCGGGCGTCGAGTTCGGCGTACGACATCGCGCCGCCACCATCGATGCAGGCGATGGCGTCGGGGGTCTTTGCCGCTTGGGCCTTGAACAGATCTTGGATGCTGCTTTCGCTCGGATAGGGGGCGGCGCTGTCGTTGACCACGTCCAGGACGAAACGCTCCTGGTCCGCGGACAAGACGGGCAGCGCCGACAAAGGCGTTTCGGGCGCCGCGCAGATGCCCTCGAGGATACGACGATAGTGCATCATCCAGCGGCTGATGGTCTGCTCATCGAACAGGTCGGTGTTGTAGTCACAGTCGATCCGCAGGCCAGCTTTGGATTCGGAGACATTGACGAAGATGTCGAAGTTGACCGCCGCCTTGGCATTGGGCGTGACTTTGGCGACGGTGCCTCCGAAATCCAGGTCGTCGCGCAGACGCTCGAGGTTGAACTGTATCTCGGTGAGCGGGAGCCGGTTCGCGACGCGTGGCAGCGTCAATGCGCGTACCAGTGTGCCATAGGTGCAATGCGGGTGGTCGAAGCCGTCGAGCAGCCGCTGTGCCGCCACTTGGACATGCGTGCCGAACGACGCGTTCCATGCGAGTGGCGCGCGCAACGGCAGCATCTGGACACAGTGCCCGACCAGCTCCGGCAGATCGTCGATGGCCTGGCCGGCAACGGGCACGGCCATCACGATGTCGGCCGTATTCGTGAGCCGGCCCAGAACGGTCTGGAGGGCCGTGAACAGCATCGTGAACAAGGTGGCGCCGTATGCGGCGCCCGTTTGCTTCAAGGCGGCGTGTAGCCCGGTGTCGAACCG
Organism: Reyranella massiliensis 521; assembly: GCA_945862125.1. Taxonomy (GTDB): domain Bacteria; phylum Pseudomonadota; class Alphaproteobacteria; order Reyranellales; family Reyranellaceae; genus Reyranella; species Reyranella massiliensis_A. The sequence continues at coordinate 26,352 of CAMAYC010000037.1, read as the reverse complement.
GGTGGAGTAGGTGGCTCCGGCATACGACCGCGACGCCGGGCGTTGCCGGTCCGTCGGGAGATCCATCAGCACCGGTAGATCTTCATAGAGAGTGGTCCAATAGGCGAGATCGCCCGACTGTGAGCCGTTCGCCGTCGTCTCGGCGCGGGCATATTGCAAGAAGCTCGGGGCCGCAGGTAGGAGTGTGGGCTGGCCGGCGCGCGCGAGCCGGTAGTGCTTGGCGAGGTCGTTCAGGATGATGTTCATCGACCAACCGTCACAGACGATGTGGTGGGCGGTGAACAGAAGCACGTGGCGGTCCGGCGCCAGGCGAACGAGCGTGGCGCGAACCAGGGGCCCTGCCCACAAGTCGAACGGTGCGCGCGCGTCGGCGGCGACGAGTGCGGCGAGCGCCGCGTCGGGGTCGCGTTCGCTCGAATAGTCCTGAGGGTCGAGCTTCAAGTCGAGCGACAGCCGGAAATGCATGCGCTCGTCGTCCCGGCCCACATAGCCGCGCAGGGCGTCGTGGCGCGCGACAACGGCGTTCAATGAGGCCGTCAGGACGGCGGGATCGATCTCGCCGTCGAGTGCGATGCTGATCGATTCGTTGAAGGCGCATGATGCATCGTCGCCCATCTGGGCGGCAACCAGGATCTCCAGCTGCGGCTCGGTGAGCGGTGCTGACGCGAGAACCCCGGTCGGACGTACTGCTTCGAGAATTCCTCCGGCCTCCAGCGCATCGAGTGCCGAGACGAAGGCACTCTCGATGGCCGCTATGTCGGCATCGGAGTGCGCCGTCGTGAGGAAGCACGGAAAGCCTTCCTGGACGTGGATGCCAAGCGCGCGCATCTGTGGCCAGAAGAGCGATGCCAGCGCGCCTTCTGTAGAGAAATTGATGTAGAACCAGCTCGAATAGCCTTCGGCGCGTGTCGCCAGACCGCGTCGCGCCAGTTCGCGATTCAAGGTGTCGACCAGACGCCCGGTGCGTGCGGCAAGCCGGTCCTGCAGGGTCGGGCCTTCGGCCTTCAGATGCAGCAGGACCGACTTGGCAGCGGCCAGCGCCAGCGGATGGCGCACGAACGTGCCGGCGAAGAAGGTCGGCGCGGTCTCGGGAACCGAGTCGTCACCGTAGCGCCACATGCCGCCGTCGAGGGCGTCCATGAAGCGCGCCGTGCCGGCCAGAACGCCGATGGGCATGCCTCCGCCCACGACCTTGCCGTAGGTCGCGAGGTCGGCCTTGACGCCGAACACCGCCTGCATGCCTCCTTGATGAACTCGGAAGCCGGTAACGATCTCGTCGAACACGAGGGCCGAGCCGCTCGCTTCCGTGAGTGCGCGCAGCTTTTGCAGGAAGGCCTGTGGCCGCAGCGCAGGGTGGCGACTCTGCACTGGCTCCAAGAGCACGGCCGCGATTTCGTGGCCGTTCGCCTCAATCCACGCCAGGCTTTGCGCATCGGCGTAGGGCAGAACCGTCATGTTGGCGACCGCTTCTGGCGGGATTCCGGGCGCGATGGGTAGCGCGCGGTGCGCGGCGCCACCGCCGGCCTTCACCAGCACCTCGTCGAACTGGCCATGATAGTCGTGCGAGAAGACCACGACCCGCTTGCGGCCGGTCACGGCACGCGCAACGCGCATTGCCGCCATCACCGCTTCGGAACCCGTGTTGCAGAAGGTGACCCGGTCGTTACCTGTCATCTCCGACACGAGCGCGGCCACCTCGCCGGCCAGCACCGTCTGCGGCCCGATCGGGAAGCCTTCGTGGATCTGAGCGATGACGGCTGCCGTCACGAAATCCGGCGAATGGCCGAACATCGTCTGGCCGAAGCCGTTGACCAGGTCGACATACTCGTTGCCGTCTATATCCCAGAGTTTCGCCCCCTTGGCCCGCGAGGCGACGACCGGATAGACCAGTTCCTTCCAATCCTGGCGGAAGCCTGCCGCGGTTCGTGGATCGGCGTGCACCGCGCGATCCCGCTGCGTCATGGCCTTGGAAAGCGGCGTGTGTTCATTCAGTCGGCGGACCAGGCTTTCGACATAGTCGCGCTGGGCGTTGGTCAGAGCGGTTGAACTCCTGCCCACGGTTGGACGGTACACGCGCACGCGGGCATCGGCGTCGTCCGCCGCTTCCGGTGCGGGCGCCGTCTGGACGAGCGTCGAGAGTGCCTCATCCGAAGGCGGATCGGCGCCGGGCATCAGCGTCGCTGCAGGCAGTACCGCTTCGGGCGGCAGGGTCGCCTCGAGATGTGCGGCGAGCAGCGACGTCGACGACAGCTCCTTCAGCAACTGCCGGAACGAGATGCGTACCTGGAACTTCTTCTCCAGGGCGCGGGCGACCTGGCCGAGCAGGAGCGAATCGAAGCCGAGTTCAAGAAAGCTCGCCTGCGGATCGATATCGGATACGCCCGACAGATCCGTGAGGATCTCGACGATCTGCGATCGCAGCGCGGCGATACGGGATATTGGAAGGCCAGATACGGAAGTGGCAGATGTGCCGGGCAATGTCGACGCAGCGACGGCCGGTGGCTGGGCAATGCTTCGCTTGCCTGTGCGTTCGATCCAATGGCGCGAACGCTGAAAGCAATAGGTCGGCAGCGGGATTCGGCGGCCATGCGTGCCCGTGATGGCGGTCCAATCGGGCGTGAAGCCCGCACGCCACAGCGCAGCGAGAGCGTCGGACAGGCCGTCCGTGTCGGCATCCGCGAGGCTCGCCACAACACCGCGCATCCGGCGGCGGTCGACGATTTGTGCCGACAGTGCCGACAGCGTATGGCCCGGCCCAACTTCGAGCAGGAATGGTTGGCCTTCCTGCGCCACGGTCGCCAGCGCGTCGGCAAATCGAACCGGGGCCCGACCGTGCCACGCCCAGTACTTGGGATCGGTTGCCTGCGTCGCTTCGACCCAACCGCCCGTGACGCTCGACGCAAAGGTCATCTGGGGAGGCGCCAGCGGCACGGAGGCCGCCGCGCGCTCGATGTCCGCAAGCGCGGGGTCGAGCGAGCGCGAATGGAAGGCATGCGAGACAGCGAGAAGCCGACAGGCGACGCCGCGCTTGGTGAGGCGGTCGTTCAAGGCGTCGATTTGTTCGCGCGGGCCCGACGCGACGCAGAGTGACGGCGCGTTGACGGCGGCGAGGTCGAGCGCATCGCCTAACTCGGCACGCAGCTCGGCTTCCGGGAGGCGCACTGCCAGCATGGCGCCGGGCGCCATCGTCTGCATGATCCGCGCGCGCGTGGCGATAAGCCGGCAACCTTCCTCGAAGGAGAAGACCCCCGCCAGGCAGGCGGCGACGAATTCGCCCACGCTGTGCCCCACCATGGCGTCAGGGCGCAGGCCCCAGGATATCCAGAGGCGCGCCAGCGCGTACTCGAAGATGAACAGGGCAGGCTGCGTGAGCAGAGTTGCGTCGCCGCCAGTCGCCTCGGGGTCGAGCAATTGCGCGCGCAGGCCGGCGCCGACGATCGGATCCGCAATCGCGATGCCCTCGTCCATCAACGCCCGAAAAGATGCGTAATCCCGATAGAGGTCACGGGCCATGCCCGGATACTGCGCGCCCTGTCCGGGGAACATGAAGATCAGCGGCGCCCGTCCGACCGGCCAGGGCGCTGGCGTGGATAGGCTGCGTAGCGCCTCCACTGCCTCTTCGCGAGACGAGCAGGCGATGGCGGCGCGGCGGTCGAAGGCGCGGCGGCCGACCTGCAGCGTATAGGCGACATCTTCCAGCGCTATGTCGGGATGGCGGGCGAGATGCTCCGCGAGGCTGACGGCCGCGGCGGCGAGCGCCGCGTCGTTCCTGGCCGAGAGCGGCAGAACATAGCGCCGCTGGGTAGCGTCGCGCGCAGGCGTGGCAGGCGGCGCTTCCTCGAGCACGACATGCACGTTCGTGCCGCCGACGCCGAAGGAGCTGACACCGGCGCGTCGCGGAGAAGGTCCCTGCGGCCAGGCGATCGGGTCCGTCGGGAAGTAGAACGGTGTACCCGCGAGGTCGATGTGCCGGTTGGGCTTGTGGAAGTTCGCCAGCGGCGGGATCTCATGATGATTGAGCGCAAGCGTCGCCTTGATCAGTCCCGTGGCGCCGGCGGCGACGTCCAGATGGCCGATGTTGGCCTTGGCCGAACCCAGTGCACAGTAGGGCCGGTCGACGCGGCCCGATCCGAAGCCCCGCACCAGCCCGGCGAACTCGATGGGATCGCCGAGAGGCGTCGCCGTGCCATGGCATTCGACATAGCCGATCGAAGCTGCGTCCACGTCCGCCGCTGCGAGGGCCGAGGCGATGACCGACGCCTGTCCTCGCACGCTGGGCGCGGTGAAGCCAACCTTGTCACTGCCGTCGTTGTTGACCGCGCTGCCACGAATGACGGCGTAGATGTGATCCCGATCTTCAACGGCGTCGGCCAGGCGCTTCAGCACCACGATCGCCGCGCCGTCGCCGAAGACGGTGCCGCCGGCATCGTCATCGAACGGGCGGCACACGCCATCGGGCGACACCATGCCGCCGTCCAGATGCTGATATCCGCGCTTCTGGGGGAAGGTGAGGGAGGCGCCGCCGGCCAGCGCCATGTCCGACTGGTAGAGCAGCAGGCTCTGGCAGGCCTCGGCAACGGCAAGCAGCGACGTCGAACAGGCGCTCTGCACTGTCATGGCCGGACCGCGCAGGTTCATCTTGTAGGCGATGCGCGTGGCCAGCGTGTCGGGCAGAGCGCCGAGCAGCGCATCATATGAGCCGACCTGGTAGTCGCTGGTGAACCGGTCTGCATCGAGCCGTTCGCCCAGGACGTTGTTGAGCAGGTAGGTGTTCATGCTGCAGCCGGCGAAGACGCCGATCGCACCGGGAAACCGCGCGGGGTCGTAGCCGGCGTCCTCGAGCGCGGACCAGGCGCACTCGAGCAGTAGCCGGTGCTGCGGGTCGGTCAGGGCCGCTTCGCGGGGCAGCATGCCGAAGAACTCGGCATCGAACTGGTCGACATTCGCCAGGATCGGCCGCGCCCTCACGAAGTTGGCGGCGTTGCGGATATCGGGTGGGAAGGAGTCCTCGAGCTCGGCGTCCGAGAAGCGGCTGATCGAGGTTTTGCCGGCGCGGATATTGGCCCAGAACTGGTCCAGGTCGTCGGCACCGGGAAACCTGCCGGAAACGCCAATGATGGCGATGGCGTTTTCCGGGAGACTCATTCCGCCGGCCGGGACGTTCGCAGCCGCTTCAGGGCGGCAGCCTGTAGTTGCGCGCGGTGCTGGCCGGCGCTCTGGACCGATGCGGTCCGTCCCTCGATCGCCTCGGAGAGCTCGCGGACATTGGGATGCTGGAAGAGGGTGAGGACGTCGACGCTGGGCCAGATCAGTGCGATCAACGCATGGGCCTCGACCAGCTTCAGCGACGTGGCGCCGAGGTCGAAGAAGTTGGTGTCCGGCCCGATGTCGCGCAGGCCGAGCGTGCGCGCGAAGATGCCACTCAGGATCCCTGCGGTTTTGCCTGTTGCGGAATGCGCCGGCGGAGTTTCGCTCAACCGGCGCACGGGAAGGCGTTCCTGGTCGATCTTGCCGTTCTGCGTCAGTGGAAATTCATCGAGAACGACGACCTGCGAAGGCCGCATATGGGGAGGCAAAGCCTGTAAAAGTCTTGCGCGCACCTCCAATACCAGTGCCGCGCGATCATGAACGTTCGATGCCGGCTTGATACAGGCGCTCAGCAGGGTCGCACCGGCTTCGTTTCGGACCGCCGTCACGACGGCGTCGGCGACGCCGTTGCAGCGCCTCATGGCCTCTTCGATCTCGCTGAGTTCGACGCGCTTGCCGTCGATCTTGATCTGGCGGTCGCGGCGGCCGATGAAATCCAGATTGCCGTCGGGGCGGCGGCGCGCGAGGTCGCCGGTTTGATAGAGCGTCGCGCCGACACGAAGTGGATCGGCAACGAACTGTGTTGCCGAATGTTGGGCATCACCCAAATAGCCGGACGCCAAACCGAGACCGCCGGCATAGAGCATACCGACGTCGCCTTCGGCCACCGGCTTCATGTCGTCGTCGAGAAGCCGGACATAGGTTCCGCGGATGGGCATGCCGATCGGCACCGGACCGCCACCCCAGCCTTCGCGGGGAATCCGGTAGCAGCAGGTGAACGTCGTATTTTCCGTTGGCCCGTAGCCATTGATCAGCTGGCAGTCCGGGTGCGCGGCCTGCGCGCGCAGGACGTGGGTCGGAGACAGCACGTCACCGCCGGCGAGGATTTGGCGAAGGCCTCCGAAAGCGTCGAGCTGATGGTCGACCAGTGCATGAAAAAGGCCGGCCGTGAACCAGGCCGTTGTGACCCGGTGCTTCTGGATGGTGTCGGCGATCGATTGAAGCGACGCGCGATCATCCTCGATGAGGACGCCTCGCGCGCCGTGCAGCAGCGTGCCCCAGATCTCGAAGGTGCTGGCATCGAAGGCGAGTGGTGCGTTGTGGAGGAGGACTTCGTCGGGGCCGAAATGGGCATAGGTCTGGTCGATGACCAGTCGCACCACGGCTCGATGGGGGATCAGCACGGCCTTCGGTCTGCCGGTCGAACCCGACGTGTACATGATGCAGGCGATGTCGGCAGGTCCGCAGCCGATTTCCAACACGTCCTCCGGCTGGGACTCGGCGGTCGCGAGCGTCTCCTCGAGGTTCAGTGTCGGCACGGAGAACTCGGCAATCCGATCGTTCGCGGACAGGACCATGTCGGCGCCGCAGTCGCGCAGAATCCAATCGTGGTAGGCGATCGGCGCCGTAGGGTCCAACGGCATGTAGGCCGCGCCGGCCTTGAGGGTGGCCAGGATGGCCAGCAGCGATGCGATCGATCGTCCGGCATGCAAGGCGACGACGCTGCCTGCCCGTACGCCGTGGTGATGCAGGAACCGCGCGAGCTGGTTCGAGCGCCGGTCGAGGTCGGCGTAGGTAAGGCTGTCGCTGCCTTGGACCAAGGCGATGGACGAAGCGGCAGCTCGCGCGCTGGCGGCAAACCGTCTCGTTACTGTTTCGCCGATCGCATCTGGTCCGATATCGTCGTCGCCACGATGCGCTGCGGACACCGCTGCGCCGGGTCGCAAGCCAACCATTGTCTTATCCACCCACTTCGAAACAACCACGGTCGTTCCTGCGTCGAACTCCCCAGCTCGACGCCCCACGCGTTGACCGTAGCAAAGCCTGCCGTCAGGTCAAATATTAATTTCACTCAATGTGCGATTATCCTGACGTGCTGTGCCAGAATCGCCAGAGTCCACGAGTCGTTAACCTATTGGGATCGCTCATAAATACCTCAGGGATTTCGCCGACGGCAAGTGAGCCGTGATGCTCAGGACGTGGTGTTCATCGGCCCCGAGTAAAAGAACCCTGAAGCTCAATTCGCGTCCACGTTCAGGCAATGTTGGGCGGGCGGCAAGAGTAGGAGAGTACGTACGACTCCTTGCAAGAAGGCAATTCACACCACATTTCTATAAATATGAGCGATCCCTATTCAGTACTCGGTGTGGCGCGAACTGCTTCCGAAGACGACATCCGAAAAGCATTCCGCAAGCTCGCCAAAAAACACCATCCCGACCTCAATCCGGGCGACAAGTCGGCCGAAGCGAAGTTCAAGGAGATTTCGCAGGCGAACGACCTTCTTTCCGACGCCGACAAGCGCCGCCGGTTCGACGCCGGCGAGATCGACGCGACAGGCCAGGAGATGCCGCCGCGCGGCTTTTATCGCGACCAGGCAGGCGGGCCCGGCGGCGCCAAGTACGCGCATGCGGGCGGCCATGATTCCTTCGTCGACATGGGCGGCATCTTTTCCGAGATGTTCGGCGAGCGGCGCGGCTTCGGCGGCGGCGGTCCGGGGGGCGGCTTCGACATGGGCGGCATGCCGGTCACCTACAGCCTGCGCGTGCCGTTCCTGGTGGCCGCGCGCGGCGGCAAGCAGCGCGTTACCCTCCCTGACGGCAAGACGCTCGACATCGACGTTCCCGAAAGCACGACAGACGGCCAGACGTTGCGGCTGAAGGGGCAGGGCATGCCCGGCACGCAGGGCCGGCCGGCGGGCGATGCCTATGTCGAAATTCATGTCGAGCCGCACGCCTTCTTCCAGCCGCGCGATAATGACATTCACGTCGAACTGCCCGTCACCGTCACCGAAGCGACGCTGGGCGGAAAGGTCCGCGTGCCGACCGTGGGCGGCGCGGTCATGCTGAATGTTCCGGCCGGCTCCAACACCGGCACATCGCTTCGTCTGAAAGGCCGGGGCCTTCTGGACCGCAAGTCCGGCCAGCGCGGCGACCAGTATGTGAAGCTGAAGGTCACGCTGCCCGAGCAGCCCGACGAGAAGCTGAAGGAGTTCCTCGAGAAGTGGGAGGCGGGGCGTGCCTACGACCCGCGCAAGGACATGGAGCAGTTCACGTGACGAGCCTCGACGACTTGCTGCGCCAGCACGGTGGCCTCACCACCGTCCATGTCGAACGCTGGGTGGCGCGCGGCCTGCTGAAACCCGCCGGCGATGCGAATGCTTGGACATTCGAAAGGATCGACGTGGCTCGCACGCACCTGCTGGCAGAGCTCACGGGAGATCTCGGTTTCGACGACGAGACGGTCGATATCGTGATCGGCCTTCTCGATCAGGTGCACACGCTGCGGGGCCAACTCGATTTGATCGGTCGCGCAGTCGCCGAGCAGCCGGCCGCGACCCGAGAGTCAATTGCGGCCGCACTCGCGAGGCTGGGCGAACGCTAGATCAGGCTGCCCGGCGGCCGAGCGCCTTCATGTCGTCGAACCAGCGTACGATCTGCGGCTTGCTGCGCGTGCCGACGCTGCCGAGCACGGTGTCACGCACCGGCGAGAAGCCCACGAAACGCAATATGTTTCGCTTGAGATTCTTCAGCCCGTGGGCGCGGAAGTACCAACGATAGATGAGAGCGGGCATGCCCATGGTCACGACGATGCGCGCCGACCGACCGGTCAGGAGCATTTCGGGAAAGCCGCTCGGTCGGTAATTGTAGGCGAAGCCCGGCCGCAACGTGTGCTCGAGGAAGGCCTTCAGAACCGCCGGAACGTCGCCCAGCCAGAGCGGAAAGATCACAACCACGTGGGTCGCCCATTTGATCGTTTCCTGGGCGGCCGCAATGTCGGGCAGGACATCGCCGTGCTCGAACTCGCCTTGCGAATGGACGAAGCCAAAGGCAAGTGTCGCAATATCGAGACGGCGCACCTCGTGGCCGCCCTCTGCGGCGCCCGAGCCGTAGGCGTCTGCCAAGGCGTGGCAGAGTCCCTTGCGGACGGGGTCGGGGTGGCCGTTGAGGATCAGGATCTTTGCGGTCATGCCCCTTGGTTCGCATGACCGGCTCGAGTCCGCCTTGACCTAGGTCATTCGGGTTCGACGCCGGCCCGCTTCACGGCGTCGCCCCAGGCGGCGCAGCCGGTCTTCATGATCTCGGTCATCTCGACCGGGGTGGTGCCGGTGGCGAGAAGGCCCATGTCGAGGAGTTTCTCCTTGCCTTCCGGCGTCTGCACAAGCTTGCGAATTTCCGCGCTCACGCGTTCGACGATCTCCTTGGGCGTGCCGGCCGGCGCAAGGATGCCGTTCCAGCCGACCAGTCCGATATTGTAGCCGGCCTCGCCGAATGTCGGCACGTCGGGCAGGCGCGGCCAGCGTACGGTCGAGGTGACGGCAAGCGGCGTCAACTTGCCGCCGGAGATCGCGGGGCCGCTGGCGGCGAGATCCTGGATGGTCATCGGGATGTGGCCGGCCAGCGTGTCCTGGATCGCCGGGCCTGCGCCCTTGTAGGGGACGTGCGTCATATCGAGCTTTTCGGCTTGATTCAGCATCTCGCCCCAGATGTGCGACGAGGAGCCAATTCCGAAAGAGGCGAAGTTGACCTTGCCCTTGCGCTCCCTGGCCCAGGCGACGAACTCCTTCACCGACTTCGGCCCCAGAGTGGGCGGCACCACCATCATCAGCGGGGCCAGGCCATGCTGCGTCACCGGCACGAAATCCTTGGAACCGTCGTAAGGCATCTTCTTGTAGACGTAAGGGTTGATGCACATCATCGACGAGTTGACGTAGACGAATGTGTAGCCGTCTGGAGCCGCGTTCTTCGCGATCTCGGCGCCGACCATGCCTTGCGCGCCGGCCTTGTTCTCGACGATCACCTGCTGGCCGAGCACGCCCGTAAGCTTCTCGGCGAAGTAGCGCGCGACGACGTCGGTCTGACCACCGGGCGGGTAGGGCGCGATCAGCTTGATCGGTTTGCTGGGCCAGGCTTGGGCCTGCGCTTCGGCAGCGAGCAACATCAGTGTGCCTGCAAGCAGTGCTCTTATTGTAGATTTCATTGATTTCCTCCTTGGCAGCGGATGCTAGCTGAGGCCCAGGCCATCGCCAACTTTCGCCTTGCGGCCAGAGGATCGTCGTTACGCCGCGAGCCTCACTGGAATGCGCAGGTAGCTCACGCCGTTTGCGTCCGCAGGTGGCAGATGGCCGGCGCGGATGTTCACCTGCACCGACGGCAGCAGCAGGACCGGAGCGGCAAGCGTTGCATCGCGCTTCTGCCGCATCGCGACGAAGGCCGCCTCATCGACGCCGTCATGGACATGGACGTTGCGTGCACGCTGTTCTGCCACGGTCGTCTGCCAGGCGTAACTGTCCCGCCCCGGGGCCTTGTAGTCGTGGCACATGAAGAGCCGGGTGGCGGGAGGCAACGCCAGAAGACGGCGGATCGAGCGATAGAGCTGCGCTGCATCACCGCCCGGAAAGTCGGCCCGCGCGGTGCCGTAGTCGGGCATGAAGATCGTGTCGCCGACGAACACGGCGTCGGCGATCCGGTAGGCGACATCGGCAGGCGTGTGGCCAGGCAGATGCATGACCTCGATCTCGAGCGTGCCGAGGGCAAGTCGCTCGCCATCGCGGAGGAGGCGATCGAACTCGCGTCCGTCGCCGCTCACATCGGTGGCGTTGAAGACCTTGCCGAAGATTTTCTGAACCTCTCGGATGTGCTCGCCGATCGCCACCGACGCACCCGTTTTCACCTTGAGGTGTGGTGCCGCGGTCAGATGGTCGGCATGGGCATGCGTTTCCAGGATCCAGTCGACCTGCACCCCGCGGTCCGCGGCCTTTGCCAGCACACCGTCGGCCGAGGCGGTCGTGGCCTTGCCCGAACGGTGATCGTAGTCGAGCACCGGGTCGACGATCGCCGCCCGGCCGGAAGCGGGATCGCTGACAAGATAGGTAATGGTGAAGGTGGCTGGGTCGAAGAAGGCGTCGATGACCGGCTGTGAGGTCATGTTTTTCTCCAAGGCTGTGACTTGACACATATATTAGGAATAACTAAATTAGCAACAGACAATATGAAAAATACATCCACTCGCATCGATCCTCGCGCGCTCGAAGCCAAGGCCGGCCAGGTTGCTGATCTGCTGGGCGCCCTTGCCAACGATCGCCGGCTGCTCATTCTTTGCAAGCTGATAGAAACGGGCGAGGCAACGGTCGGCGCACTCGCCGACGACGTCGGCCTGTCCCAGTCGGCGCTGTCGCAACATCTCGCGCGTATGCGCGAGGAGGGCATCGTTGCCTTCCGGCGCGACGCCCAGTCACTCTGGTACCGCATCGCCGATCCGCGGGTGGAATCACTGCTGGCCACCCTGCACCGGCTCTACTGCCAGACCTGAACCGGACCTTTCCGAGAGGAGAACAACATGTCCCTTCCCACCATCGATGCTGTCCGCGCCAAGCGCCTGATCGACGACGGTGCCGTGCTCGTCGACGTCCGCGAGGCCGATGAGCGCGTCCGCGAGCATGTGCCGGGCACACGGCACCATGCCCTTTCCAGACTCTCGACGATCGACACGGCCGGCGCCAAGGTGGTGATCTTCCATTGCCGCTCCGGAGCTCGCACGGCTGCAAATGCTTCGCGTCTTGCCGGCGCCGCCGGCTGCGACGCCTATGTCCTGGAAGGCGGCATCGACGCCTGGAAGAAGGCGGGTCTGCCGATCGCCATCGACACACGACAGCCGATTGAGATCATGCGGCAGGTCCAGATCACCGCCGGCAGCCTCGTCGTTGCGGGGGTTGTACTGGGCTTCTGGATCGCGCCGGCATTCTTCGGTCTCTCCGCCTTCGTCGGTGCCGGCCTCGTATTCGCCGGTGTGAGCGGCTGGTGCGGCATGGCCAAGCTGCTCGGCCTGATGCCGTGGAACCGCGCGGTGAAGGCCGTGCTGGGCTGATGCTTGCGACGGCCATCGCACTGGCTTCGGGCGGCTTGATCGGTCTTGTCCTCGGATTGATCGGCGGTGGCGGCTCCATCCTCGCCGTGCCTCTGCTCGTCTATGCGGTGGGTGTTCCCTCCGCACACGTCGCGATCGGCACGGCAGCCTTCGCCGTCGCGCTCAATGCCGCGACCAGTCTTGGTCTGCATGCCTGGCGCAAGTCGATCCGCTGGCCCTGCGCACTCGTCTTCAGCGCCGCCGGGGTCGGCGGGGCGTTGGCCGGTGCCGCCTTCGGAAAGTCGGTCGACGGCCAGAAGTTGCTGGCCCTGTTCGGGCTCGTGATGATCGTTGTCGGCGTGGTGATGCTTCGGCCCAAGCCGGCGAGCGGCGCCCAATCGGCGCGTCTTACGCGTGAGAATGCGCGCCGCCTGTTGCCACGGCTCGTCGTGCTGGGAGCCGGCGTCGGCCTGCTGTCGGGGTTCTTCGGTATTGGCGGCGGTTTCCTGATCGTGCCAGGGTTGATCCTGGCGACCGACATGGAACTGCAGGATGCTGCCAGCGCCTCGCTCGTTGCCGTCACCGCGTTCGGCATTGCCTCGGCGTCGAGCTACGCCTGGTCGGGACTGGTCGACTGGCCGGTCGCAGCTTTGCTGGTCGGCGGTGGCGCCGTCGGTGCGATCGCCGGTACCAAGGCCAACGTCGTGCTTGCCCGGCGCAAGGGCCTGCTCACGCGCGTTTTCGCCTGGTTCGTGATTGCGGCAGGGCTCTATGTCGGCGGACGGGGCGCCCTGACGTTCGTGCAGGCGTAGCGTCCGGCGTCAGCGGTCCACCATCTGCCGCCACACGGCGGCGACCGCGGTTACTGCTGCCGGATCGGCGATCATGCCGAGATGGCCGTGGCCTGGCACGACGGCGACGCCGATGCGTTGATTGATGGACTGCATCATCGGCTCAAACTGATCGGCATTGAACAGTTCGTCGTTGGCACCGACCACGATCCGCGTCGGAGCCTTGATGCGCGCCAGCACCACGCGCCAGTCCAGGCCGAGCTGCAGACTGGCCATCAAACGGAAGGAATAGACCGGCGTGCGACGGTCGTCGGCTTTCGCCTGGGTCGCGAAATGGATGGTCGGCAGTCCCTGGAACCAGGGGAGGCCGATCCCGTCGAGGATCGACAGTGCCACGATGCGCGGCAGCGCCACGCCGGCCCAACCACCCGAATTGGGCTTGCTGGTAGGCGAGTCCGGGTCGATGAAGGGCGCAATCGCAAGATAGTCGTCGAATAGCCCGCCCTGCGGACCGCCCGCGATGCGCAATACAAAGCCGCCACCGGAAGAAAACCCGGCGAGCGTACGATGAACACCTTGCTTGTCGATCCCGACGCCTTTGACGAGATCGGCCAAATCGTCGTCGAGCTGGCCACGATACGAGACATCGCCATTCCGCGTGCCGCTGCCACCATGGCCACGCAGGCTGATGGCGTAGACCGTGGCGCCTGCCGCCTGCAGCGCCTGGGCGAGCTTGAGCATTTCCGTGCCGGAGCCGGTGGAGCCGTGCACCAGAACGATCACACGGTCGGCGCGACCGGAGTAGAGACGGTAGTTGAGCGGCGCACCGTCACGCGCCTTGACACTCTGCATCTTGGGCAGCTCGGCGAAGTTCCACTGCGCGATTCCGGGAACGGTGTTGCCGGCGGCCAATACTGGCGGCGCGCTTGGCGAATCGAAGGCGATTGCAGCGGCGAGTGCACCGGCCACCACGACGATGAGGATGCCCAAACCGTATGCCAGGCGACGTATCCAGCGCGTCACCGGTTCAAGGCCTTCCAGATCTTGTGGGCGGTGATCGGCATGTCGATATGGCGTACGCCCAGCGGGCGCAGCGCATCGACAATGGCATTGCCCAGTGCTGCCGGCGCGCCGTTGGTCGGCAATTCGCCCATGCCTTTCAGCCCGAGGAAATTGTTGGGTGAGGGGGTGGCGATCGTCTCGACCTGCAGGCCTGGTACGTCGTCGGCGCGCGGCAGTGCGTAGTCCATCAAAGTGCCGCTGAGCAGTTGCCCCGTCGCCTCGTCGTAGACGGCCTCCTCCATCAGCGCATTGCCGAGCCCGTGCACGATACCGCCGTGCATCTGGCCTTCCAGCAGGCGCGGGTTGACCACCACGCCGGCGTCGGCCACGGCAGTGAAACGGTCGATGCGCGTCGCTCCGGTATCGGGATCGACCTCGACCTCGCAGGCCATCACGCCGGTCGGGAAAGCCTCCATCCTGTCGGCGAACACCGCGTCGCCGTCGAACGGCTTCCATGCCGCCAGCTCGAACAGGCCGACGCGCCGGTCGGTGCCTACGACTTCGAAGCTGCCGTCGCGGTAGGAGATGTCGGCGGGCGCCGCCTCCAGTCGCTCGGCGGCGAGGTCGCGGCCGCGCTGGATTACCACGTCCGCAGCACGCGCGAGCGTCGTGCCGCTGATGATGGTCGAGGACGAGCCGCCGGTACCGCCGCCGTGCGGGATGCTTTGCGTGTCGCCCTGGCGAATGTCGATGCGATCGACCGGCACGCCGAGCGCCGCGCTCAGAATCTGGCCGAAGACAGTCTCGTGGCCCTGTCCCTGGCTCTGCGTGCCGAGACTGGCCACCAGCCGGTCGGGCTCGACCTTGACCACGACATGCTCGTCGGCGATGCCGCCGGTGCCGTGCAGATGGCAGGAGAGGCCGAGGCCGCGCCGTTTGCCGCGGGCTTCGCTCTCCGCGCGCCGCGCCGCGAAGCCCGCGATGTCGGCGTGGCCGAGCGCGGACTCGAACAGGCGCGGACAGTCGGCGGCGTCGTAGGTGTACCCCGTTGCCGTCGTATGCGGCATGTCCTTGGGGCGCAGCAGATTGAGGCGGCGCAGCTCGATCGGAGAGCGGCCGGTCTCGTGTGCGGCGATATCGACCAGCCGCTCCAGCAGGAACAGTGCCTCGGGCTTGCCCGCGCCCCGGATGGCGTCGCACGGCACGGTATTGGTGAAGGCGCAGTCGAAGTCCAGGCGGATCGCGGGGATGCGGTAGAGGCCGGAGATCACCTTGGCCATGCCGGTGGTCGGGATGCTGGGTGCGAACATCGAGACATAGGCGCCGTAGTTGGCCTCGGCCCTGACCCGTATCGCGAGGAAGCGGCCGTCGGCGTCGAGCGCGAGTTCGCCCGCTGCCACGAGATCGCGGCTGTGGCTGTCGGCCAGCGCCAGCTCGGCGCGATCGGCGTTCCAGCGCAGGCCGCGCCCCAGCTTGCGCGTCGCCCAGGCGATCAGGGCGGGTTCGGCGTAGATCGGATACTTCGGCCCGAAGCCGCCGCCCACGTCCTCGGTGATCAGGCGCAACCTGTCCCTGGCCACGTTCAGGACGCGCTCGCACATCATCCGGTGCGGGATCTGCACGCCCTGCGAGCCGAAGGTGACAGTGACGAGGTCGGCGCCGGCGTCGTAGGCCGACCAGGCGGCGCGGGTCTCCATGTAATGCACGATCTGGCGCGGCGAGCGGATCGAGAGCCTGGCGACATGCGCGGCGCGCGCGAACGCGGCCTCGGTCGCGGCGGCGTCGCCGCGGCTCCAGCGGCACATCAGGTTGCCGGGCACGTCGTCGTGGACCAGCGGCGCGTCCGGCGCGAGCGCCTGCCCCACCGTCACGACCGCGGGCAACTCTTCGTAGTCGACCGCCAGCACATCGGCGGCATCGCGCGCCTGGTCGAGTGTGCCGGCCACGATCATGGCGACGATGTCGCCGACATGCCGCACCTTGCCGACCGGCATCGGCAGATGCGGCGGCTCGCGGTGACGGTTGCCGGCCGCGTCCTTGATCTCGCTGATGGCGGGCAGGTGGCCGAGCCCGTCCGCCGCCGTGTCGTCGGCCGTGTAGATCGCCACGACCCCCGGCGAGGCGAGCGCGTCGGCCTTGTCGATGCCGGCGATCCGGGCATGGGCATGCGGCGAGCGCACAAACAGGACGGCCAGCGTTCCCGCCGGTGCGGTGTCGTCGGTGTAGCGGCCCTTGCCGGTCAGGAACCGCCGATCCTCGCGTCGCGCGATCGACTGGCCGAATTTTAGCGGCGCGTTCATGGCGATCTAGGCGGCGAGCGCGTCGCTAATGACCTTCAGCGCGGTGTCGATCTCCGCGCGGCTCACGTCGAGATGGGTGACGGCGCGGATGCGGTTGCCGGCGGCGGTGCCCATGCCCACGCCACGCTCCTTGCAGGCCTCGACCAGCTTGGCCGTGGTCCAGCCTGGCTTGGTGATCTCGAAGAAGACCAGGTTTGTCTCCATCCGGGGCACGTCGATCTTCAGACCCTTGATGTTGGCAATGCCCTCGGAGAGATGGCGGGCATTGTCGTGGTCCTCGGCGAGGCGGTCCCAGTTGTGCTCCAGCGCATAGAGCGCCGCCGCGGCGATCACGCCCGATTGGCGCATCGATCCGCCCAGCATCTGCTTCTGGCGCCAGGCTTCCTTGATGAAGTCCTTCGAGCCGGCGAGGCTCGCACCAACGGGGGCGCCCAGCCCCTTGGTATAATCGAGCCAGAGCGAGTCGACGCAGGCCGCGTAGTCGTGGGTCTTGGTGCCGGACTTGACGACTGCGTTGCAAAGCCGCGCGCCGTCCATGTGAAGGCTGAGGCCCGCCTCCCGCGCAACCTTGGTCACGCCCTGCATGGTGGCGAGGGGCCAAACCGTGCCGCATCCGCCGTTGGAGGTGTTCTCGATGGATACAAGACGTGAGCGCGGCGCGTTGCGGCTGTTGGGGTCGCGCAGGGCTTCCTTGACCTGCTCGCCGGTGAAGACACCATGGGGCCCATCCAGCATGCGGATCATGACGCCGGCATTGGCGGCGGTGCCGCCGCCTTCGGCATTGATGATGTGCGCGGTGCGGTCGGCGATCACCTCGTCGCCCAGTCGGCAGTGAACGCGGATGGCGATCTGGTTGCCCATGGTGCCGCTCGGCAGGAAAACCGCATCCTCCTTGCCCAGGAGCTCGCAGACCCGATCCCGCAGGCGGTTGACAGTGGGGTCTTCCATCTTCTGCTCATCGCCTACTTCGGCATCGGCCATGGCTTTCCGCATCCCGGGCGAAGGCTTGGTCTTGGTGTCGCTGTAGAGGTCGATGAAACGGTTTTGCATGGCGTGGCGAGTTCTCCTGCGCCACCATAGCCGGATAAGGCAGGGGGAGGAAACATGAGCCAGTTTGCGGCCCAGACCACATCGGCGCTAATGCCCGATGAGCTCCTCTACGACATCGACGGCGCCATCGCGACCGTCACTTTGAACGCGCCGCAGCGCATGAACACCATCTCGGGGCCGATGCTGAAGCAGCTCACCGAGGCGCTGGTGCGGGCCAACGAAGATCCGGCGGTGCGGGTCGTAATCCTGACGGGCACTGGCCGCGCCTTCTGCGCCGGGCTCAATCTCGAGGCGCAATCCAAGGGCACCGACAATCTCAGTGTTGGTTCCGGTGCGACGCCCACCAATATCGACCTGCGCAACACGCCGCCGCCGGTCCTGCATGCGATGGACAAGCCGGTGATCGCGGCGCTCAACGGCTCGGCGGCCGGTTATGGCCTCGATCTGGCGCTGGGTGCCGATATCCGGGTGATGGCCCAGTCGGCCAAGCTTGCCGCGTCCTACGCCAAGCGCGGCGTGCTGCCCGAGTCAGGCGGCACCTGGTACCTCCCGCGGATGCTGGGCTGGGCCAAGGCCGCCGAACTGATCTTCACTGGCCGCACCTTGACTTCGGCCCAGTCCCTGGAAATCGGCCTGGTCAATAAGGTCGCACCCGATGCCGAGGTCATGGGCGCGGCGCGCGACCTCGCGCTGGAAATCGCCGCCAACGCACCGCTTGCCATCCAGGCCGCCAAGCGCATGATGCGCATGGCTTGGAACGAGCCTTTTAATGAGCATGTCCACCATGTCTTTCTGCAGCTTCTGCCGCTCATGCAGACCGAAGACATGAAAGAAGGCATCAGGGCCTTCCTGGAAAAGCGGGAGCCTTCCTTTAAGGGGCGCTGACCGCGACAATCCCCAAGGGTGCCCTGAAAAAGGCGATTTTGCGGCCCAGATTTTGTAAGATTGCAGTCGGCAACGAGAGCCGGTCTGTGGATGTAACGAGATTTCTGACAGGGAGACATTCGATGAAGAGGTTCGTTGCAGCGGGTAGCTTGGCTGTCCTGATGTTTGCCGGTGCGGCGCAGGCTGAGCCCGCCATCTACAACTGGACAGGCTACGGCCTGAATGTGCCGGGAAGTGGCAAGTGCCCGACTTACAAGATGGTGATCGACGTTACGGTCGTCGGCACCGACGTGCAGGGCCGCTTCCAGCAGGAAGGCCGTCCGGAGCGGAATTTCAAGGCGACGATGGGCGCCGACATGAAGTTCAAGACCACGGCTATCGTCGGTGGCGGCAACAAGATGGACGTCGTCGGCTCGCTTAAGGAGGGCGCCTCGACGATCATGCTCGACGGCTATTGCCTGTTCGAAGGCCCACTGAAGAAGAAATAGTCACGCGAGGCGGCGTGGCGGTCATTCCATCACGATTGCCACGCGGCCGGTGACGCTGCGCTCCAGCAGGGCGCGCATCGCATCGGCCGCCTGATCGAGCCTGAAAGTGCGGTCGACGTGCGGCCGGCAAAGGCCCGTCTCGCACCAGCCGCGGATGCGTTCCATCAGGGCGAAGGTGCGCTTCGCTTCCTCAAAGCGCGCGTCGTGCGGGCTCCAGCCAACGTAATATCCGTAGTTGAAACCGGTCACCGCCAAGGTCTTGACCAGCAGGATGTTGGCCGGAATCTGCGGGATTGTGCCGCCGGCAAAGCCGATCGGGCAGATGCGCCCCTCGACCGCCATGCAACGCAGCGACTGGGCAAAGACATCGCCGCCCACCGGATCGTAGACACGGTCGACGCCGCGGCCGTTGGTCAGCTTCAGCACTTCCTCGCGAAAATCGGCGGCGGTGTAGTCGATCACATGATCGGCGCCGTGCGCCTTGGCGAATTCGGTCTTGCGCGCGCCGCCGGCCGTGGCGATTACCGTGGCGCCGAGGATCTTGCCGATCTCGACGGCCGCCATGCCGACCCCACTTGCCGCCGCATGGACCAGCAGGGTGTGGCCTTTTTGGACATCCAGCGCCATCGGCCAGGTCAACGCGCCGGCCGAGGTCGGGTAGGAGATGGCGAGTTGAATCGCCTCGACGAAGCCCAGGTTGCTGGGCTTGGGGAAAACGTTGACCTCGTGCGCCACCACTTCCTCGGCGAGCCCGCCCCAATCGAGCACCGCCACCACTTCGTCGCCGACTCTTAGGCGTTGGCAGGCCGGATCGACCTCGGTCACGACGCCTGATGCTTCGGTGCCAGGCGCGAAAGGGAAGGGCGGGCGGCGCTGGTATTTGCCGGCGATCACCAGCGTCGTGGCGAAGCTCACGCCGGCGGCATGGACTTTGATGCGGACCTGCCCGGCCTTGAGCGGTGCGGACTCGACGGCTTCCAGCCGCAGGTCTTCGGGACCGCCCCATTGGCGGCACATCATGGCCTTCATGGCATTGACTCCGTCAGGCGTTCAGGGCCCCGACAATGGCAACGGAACAGACGTTGCGGGCCGGAAAACCGCCGAGATTGTGGGTGAGGCCGAGCCGAACGTCGGGACGCTGACGGGCGCCGGCACGGCCCTGCAGCTGGAGGTACATTTCGTAGATCATGCGGATGCCGGAAGCGCCGATTGGATGGCCGAAGCATTTTAGCCCGCCATCGATCTGGCATGGGATCTGACCGTCCGAATCGTAGAAGCCATCCAGGACGTCCTTCACGGCGCCGCCTTCCGGCGAGAGGTAAAGATCTTCAAGCGTGACCAGCTCGGTGACCGAGAAACAGTCGTGGCACTCGACCAGGCTAAGCTGCTCGCGAGGCCGGTCGATACCGGCCTCGCGGTAGGCGCGTTTGGCCGCGACCCGGGCGGTCGCGAAGTAGCTGCCGTCCCAGGTGTTGTGCTGCTCTTCGATGCCATTTGACCCGGCGATCTGCAAAGCCTTCACAGAGACGATATCCCTCTTGCCCAGGCTGCGCGCGATATCGGGTGTCGTCACGATGGCGGCGGCAGCGCCATCGCTCACGCCACAGCAATCGTAAAGCCCGAGGGGGTCGGCGATCAGCGGCGCATTCAGAACGTCGGCCTCGGTAATGGCGCGCTGCAAATGAGCCTTGGGATTCCTGACGCCGTTGGCGTGGCTCTTGACCGAGATGTGCGCCATCGCGCGCTTGAGGTCATCGCGGCTGATGCCGTGCTTGGCGCGGTAAGCCGAGGCGAGCTGGGCGAAGCTGCCGGGTGCCGTCAGGTTGGCCCACCACAACGGCGCACCCGTGCCGGCGTTGAGGCCAGGGAGACCGCCGAAACCCGTATCCTTCAACTTCTCGACCCCCAGAGCGAGCGCAATATCGCAAGCGCCCGCTGCAACGGCATAGACGGCCGAGCGGAAGGCATCGGAACCTGAAGCGCAGTAATTCTCGACGCGACTGACCGGTATGTAGTCGAAGCGAAGCGTTTCCGAGAGGGGGAGGCCTGACTTGCCGACGTGGACCTCGTCGAGACAGGTCGAGAGCCAGGCAGCATCCACCTGCTTTCGCTCGATGCCGGCGTCGGCGATCGCCTCCTCGAAGGCGCCGACCATGAGATCCTCGGCGCCCTTGTCCCAGTGCTCGCCGAAGCGCGTGCATCCCATGCCCAGGATGGCAACCTTGTCGCGAATGCCAGACGCCATGCCGTTGTCTCCCTAGACGAGCTTCACCGGCAGCCCCTTGACGCCGCGCAGGATCAGAGAATCGTGCCATTCCGGATCGCCGCCGGAAAGCCTGATGTGCGGCAGGCGTTCCGCGAGCCGGGTCGCGGCGACCTGCGCCTCCAGCCGGGCCAGCGGAGCGCCCAGGCAGAAATGGATGCCGTGACCGAACGTAAGATGGGCGTTTGGTTCGCGGCCGATGTCGAAGCGCTCCGGATCATCGAAGGCGTCGGGATCACGGTTGGCCGAATTCATGAAGGCAAAGATACGCTGGCCCTCACGAATCGTCCTGCCGCCCATTTCGAGGTCGGCCGCGGCGACGCGGGCGAAGGCGCCCGACGGACCATCGTAGCGCAGGAACTCCTCGACCGCGGTCGCGGCAAGCGACGGATCGGCGACCAGCCGCTCCCATTCGCCGCGGTGCTTCATCGAATAGAGAAAGCCGTTGCCGATCAGGTTGGTGGTGGTCTCGTGGCCGGCAAACAGTAGCAGGATTGCGGTACCGATGATCTCGTCGGTGCTGAGGGCGTCACGATCATCGCGCGCCAGCACGAGTTGGCTGATCATGTCGTCGCGCGGCCGCGCGGTGCGATCCTCGACCAGAACGCGGAAATAGTCGGACATCGCCTTGGCGCCCGATTCGGCGCGCAGGTACTTGTTGCCGGCGACTTGGGCGGTGCCGATGAAGAGCGCGATATCGTCCGACCACACTTTTACGCGTTCCAGGTCGGCTCGCGGCACGCCCAGCAGATCCATGATCACCGAGGCGGGCAGCGGATAGGCGAAGTCGGCGATGTAGTCGACCGTCTCGCCGCGCTTCGCCTTGGCCTGCATGCCGTCGATCAGGTGGCCGACGATGTCCTCGATGTTCGGCCGCATGTTCTCGACCGAGGTTGGCGTAAAGGCCTTGTTGAACAAGCGGCGCAGGCGGGTGTGATCCGGTGGGTCGCGGAATACCATCCAGTGGTTGAGATACCGCACCAGGCTCTCGATCGAGCCCCGCTGGTACTCGGGATTGGTCTTGAAGAACGGCGTCAACCGGTCGGCAGAGATCTGCCGGTTGTTCAGCGCCACCTGCTTCACGTCGGCATGGCGCGTCACGATCCATGCCTTCATGGCCGGCGACCAGTGCACCGGATCTTCCACGCGGAGCCGCGCGAATTCCGGGAAAGGGTTGGCGTTGGTTGCCGGATTACCGAGGTCGAAGACGTAGGCCATGGACCGAGGCTAGCGTCCGTTCGCTTACCAAACAAGTGTTTGGTTGCTATAATGAACCATGTCGCGTGAGAAACTACTGGCCATATCGGCCCGCCGCTTTGCCAAGGGTGGCTTCGAAGCGACGTCGATGCGCGACATTGCAGGCGAGGCCGGCATGCTCGTGGGCTCGATGTACTACCATTTCCCTTCCAAGAACGAGCTGATCGCCGCAGTCTACGAATCGGGCGTGGCCGAAATCGGCGCGGCGGTCGATGCCGCGGTTGCCCGGGCACGTACGCCGTGGAGCCGGCTGGAGGCCGCCTGCATCGCCCATCTCGACTCGCTGCTGGCCGACAGGGCCCATGCCGCCGTCATGACCGCCGATCTGAGCCGCCTCGATCCTCGCCTGCGCCGTCGCCTGGTCGTGATGCGCGATGGCTACGAGAAGCGCTTCGTCGGGCTGGTGATGGCCCTGCCGCTGGCAGCCTCCATGGACCGCACCTTGTGGCGGCTCCAGCTGCTTGGCGCCCTCAACTGGACGCCGACCTGGTATCGACCCGGTGGCAAGTCACCCAAAGCCATTGCCCGCGCCCTGGTGGCGGCGTTGCGCTAGTGGGCTATAGAACGGCGATGACCGTTGAAATCCGCTATGTCGGCCCCGGCGACGAGGATCTGTTCGATCGCGTGGCGCCCGATGTGTTCGACCACCCGGTCGAGCGTCGCCAGCTCACCCATTATCTCGCTTCGCCGGGACATCACCTCATGGTGGCTATCGCCGACGGCGAGGTCGTGGGCCAGGTCGCTGCCGTCGTGCATCGGCATCCCGATGGCCGGCCGACGGAGCTCTACATCGACGAAGTGGCGGTCGCACCGGCGCTGCAGCGGCAGGGGGTCGCGCGACGCTTGCTCGATGCCATGCTGGCACTCGGCAAGGACCTGGGTTGCGAGGAAGCCTGGGTCGGCACCGAGCCGGACAATGTTCCGGCCAAGAATCTTTACGAACCGCGAAGCGCGCCCGCCGAGACCTTCGCCATGTACGTGCTCAGGCTCTAGGCGAGCGTTATTTGGCCCAAGGCCCGAAGGGCGGCATGTCCCTGCTGGGTTTCAGGGGGAAGTTCGGCGCCCGCTTTTCGAAGAACGACTTGATGCCTTCCTGGGCGTCGGCGCCGGCTGCGAGATAACCGACGCACTGCAGGTCGAGCGTGACGGCGTCGAGCAGATCCTGGGCGCCCCACATGCTCCACATCAGCCGGCGGTTGACGGCGGCGGCCACGGCGGAGGAAGCGCCCGATGCGAATTTCCCTGCCAGCGCCTGGGCGGCGGGCAGGAGTTCCTCGGGGGCATGGACGGAGCGGACGAGGCCGCCCTTCAGTGCCTCGTCGGCGCCGAACAGCTCGGCCGTCATCACCCATTCCTGAGCCTGCTGCATGCCGACCAGGCGCGGCAGGAACCAGCAGGAGCCGGCCTCCATCGCCATGCCGCGCTTGTTGAACACGAAGCCCACACGGCCGGCGCTGGAGATCATCCTGATGTCCATAGGCAGGCACATGGTGATGCCGACGCCCACGGCGGCGCCGTTGATCGCCGCCACGATCGGTTTCAGGCAATTGAAGATGGCAAGCGTGATCGAGTCGCTCGCCTCGCGCTTCTGCGGTTTGTTGCCGTCGTTCCAGACCTGAAAGGCGCCGCTGCCACCGGAGATGTCGGCGCCGGCACAGAATGCGCGGCCAGCGCCGGTGACGACGATGGCACGAATCTCGTCCATGGTGTTGGCGCGCTGGAAGAAGTCGATCAGCTCCCGGCTCATCATAGTGTTGAACGCGTTGAGCTTGTCGGGGCGATTGAGCGTCACGGTCATGACGCCGTCGGCGAGGTCGGTCAGCAGGGTCTCGTATTGCATGGCGTCGAGGTCCTTCCGATGGTTCCGCGATGCGAGGCGGAATGTCGTTGCGCGAATGCTTGGATTGAGAAACCATCGCCGCAACTGTGACGGACCGCAATCCCGGAGGAAGCCTATGTCGTATGTGCTCAAGACCGTCGAAGACGGCGTGATGAAGATCGTGCTGAACCGCCCCGACGCGATGAATGCGCTCAACCGCGACATGATGAGCGGTTTCAGCGATGCGCTCGAAGAGGCGGCCGGCGACCGCAGGATCGGCTGCGTCGTCGTGCGCGGCGCTGGCGAGAAGGCATTCTGTGCCGGTGGCGACGTCAAGTCGATGGCCGCGGGCCGAGACCAGGACAAGACCTACGAGGACAAGGTCCACGACATTCGCATCCGCATGCAGGTCTCCGAGCTGCTGCACGAAATGGGCAAGCCTACAATCGCTATGGTGAATGGCGTGGCGGCGGGTGCCGGCCTGTCGATCGCGCTGGCGGCCGATATGCGTTTCGTCGGCAAGAGTGCGCGCATGACGACGGCTTTCGCCAAGGTGGGATTCTCCGGCGATTTCGGCTCGCACTATTTCCTGCACAAGCTGGTCGGCACCTCGAAGGCGCGCGAACTCTACTTCACGGCGGAAATCCTGAATGCCGAGCAGATCGAGAAGCTGGGCCTCGCCAACCGCGTTATCGACGATGCCAATCTGGACAGCGAGACCATGACCTTCGCCAGGAAGCTGGCGGCCGGCCCTCGCGTGGCGTGGTGGCACGTGAAGAAGAACATGAAGGTGGCGGAAGAAGGCACCCTCTCCGAAGCGCTCGACAGCGAAGCTGCGCGCATGATCCGCACCGGCGAGACCGAGGACCACAAGGAAGCGGCCCGAGCCTTCGTCGAGAAGCGCGCGCCTGTCTTCAAAGGTCACTGAGGTCTTCAAGGGTCATTGACGGCGAAGCCTTCCGGCGAGGCGTCCGAGCGCGCCGGCCACGCCGTTCGGCATCGCCACCATGGCCAGGATCAACAGCACGGCATAGAGCAGTGCCGAGAAGCCCTTGCCCAGGCCGGCCGTGACGTCGGGAAAGAATTGCAGGAAGAGCCCGCCCAGGATCGCGCCCGGGAGCGACTGCATGCCGCCGATGACCAGTCCGAACAGCATCTGGACCGCGAGCGCGAAATTATAGCTGGTCGGCCCGACGAAACCGAACTGGAAGGCCGAGAGGCAACCGGCCAGCGCCACGTAGGCGCCGGCCAGGCCCGATGCCGTTGCCCTGACCTGCACGACGCGGACGCCTTGAGCTGCCGCCGCGAGGTCGTGGTCGCGCGCCGCTCTCATCGCCCGGCCTGAACGGCTCTGGAGGACGTTGGCGGCAAGCAAGAGACCGATCCCAAGGAGCGCCAGCGCGATCAGGAAGGCCCAGCGGTCGTCGCTCAGGAAGCCGCCGGGCGGCCTTGGAAAGTCGAGGTAGAGGCCTTGCACGCCGCCTGTCCACTGCTCGATCAGTCGCCAGCGCAGCAGCTGCGGGAAGGCGATGGCGAAGGCATAGCTCACCAGGGCCTGGGTCCACAGGCTGTGGCCGGCGGTGACCCGGCCTAGGCCGTAGCCGGCGGCGTAGCCCATCAGCGGTGCGAGCGCTAACGCCCAGTAGAGCGAAAGCGGCGTATGGGCGGCCAGGATGGCGGCGGCATAGCCGCCGATGCCGAAGAAGCCGGCCTGGGCGAAGGAGAACTGGCCGCTCACGCCGCACAGGATCACCAGGCCCACCAGCGCGATCGACCAGATCACCGCCTGTGTGAAGCGGAAGACGATGAAATCCGGGAAGCAAAACGAAAGCGCGGCCGCCGCCACGAAGCCCATGGTCCACACGGTCCGCATGGCGTTACGATAGACCGGACAGCCAAGGAAAGGGAGGGATGCGATGCGGCTCAGGCAATGCGTTTTCGTCTGCGGCGATCTCGAAAGCACGCGCGAGGAACTCTGCGACATCCTGGGCATCGAGGTCGCCTATCGCGACCCCGGTGTCGCCAAATGGGGCCTGGTCAATGTCGTCTGCCCGACCGGCCACGACTTCCTCGAGATCGTGACGCCGTTCCAGCAGGGCACATCGGCGGGCCGCTACATCGAGCGGCGCAAGGGCGACGGCGGCTACATGGTGATCCTCCAGGTTCCTGACGCTGCGGCCGAGCGCAAGCGCGTGACGGATCTCGGCGTGCGCGCGGTGGCGCAGAAGGACTTGCCTGAATACCAGTACACCCACTTCCACCCCGCCGACACGTCGGGCGTCCTGCTGTCGCTCGACACGACCTTTGCGCCCAAGGGCGTCGATCCGGCGCTGTGGTGGCCGCCGGC
>CAMAYC010000036.1 GCA_945862125.1 Reyranella massiliensis 521 | reverse complement strand
ATCCCTGCGGCGGAGGCCGTTGCCTTCAACGCCCATCTCAAGGCCGAAATCGAAAAGATCATCGCGCCGCGTCCCAAGGTGCCGAGCGGCAGCAACTGGCAGACGCCGCAGGATCTGCACACACGTCCGGCCTTCGCCGACTTCACCATGCTGGTCGAGAAGGTCGCACGGAGCGTCGCGCAGAATCTGCAGGTCGAGCAATATCCTCTGATGATCACCGGCTGCTGGGCCAACATCAATCCGCCCGGCAGTTACCACCCTACCCACAATCATCCGAACAATTACCTGAGCGGCGTCTACTATGTCGCTGTGCCAGAGACCGGGTCGCACATTCTCTTTCAAGACCCGCGGCCGGGCCTGATACTTCCCCCGACCGCCAAGCTCGGCCGCGTCACCGCCAACGCCGCCATCTCGCAAACCCAGCCGGGCCGCATGGTGATATTCCCGTCGTGGCTCCGGCACCACGTGCCTTCCAACGAAGGCACGACCGAGCGCATCAGCATCGCGTTCAATCTCATGTTCACGAACTTCGCCGAGACGCTGGCAGCGCCGAGCTGGAAGCCGACGGCCGGCAACGCCTAGGGCGCTTTGATTCCGAATTCCTCGGCGATCAGCTCGTAGGAGCGCTTGCGCTTGGCAAAGTCGAAGCAGATCGTCACGATCATGATCTCGTCGACCTGGTAGCGGGCGGCGTGCTCTTCCAGGCCGGCCCGCACCGACTTGGGAGAGCCGACCAGGGAACGGCGGCGCATGGAGGCAAGGAAGGTTTCCACGCGCGGATCCTTTGCAGCCTCCAGAGCTTCTTCGACGGAGGGTATCGGGCCGGGATTGCCCGTGGTTCGGAGTCGCATCGCCCAGACGTCGCGGCTCTTGGCCAGGAGATCAGCCTCCTCGTCGGTCTCGGCGCACAGGACACCCATCGCCATCAGCGGCATCGGCTCGGCATGAAGCGCCGATGGCCTGAAATGCGCCCGGTAAGCGCGCGTCACGCCATCGCCGCCGTCGGGATTGATGAAGTGGGCAAAACAAAATGGCAGGCCGAAGTGGGCGGCCAGCGCCGCGCTGTCGTCGCTCGACCCCAGCAGCCAGACATCGGGCGCGCTTTCGCCCACCGGCTGCGCCGTGACGCCACTGCCGGCGTGATCGTCGGGCAGCGCATCCCGCAGCCAGGCCACGAGGTCGCGTACCTGCAGTGGATAGTTGTCGGCGCTGCTCCAGTTGGGTTTGCCGTCGGCCAGGATGCGCATGGTGCGCTGGTCGCTGCCCGGCGCGCGGCCGACGCCGAGATCGATGCGGCCAGGAAACAGCGTCTCCAGCATGCGGAAATTCTCCGCCACCTTGTAGGCGCTGTAGTGCGGCAGCATCACGCCACCCGACCCGACCCGGATGCGCTGGGTGAGTCCAGCCACGCGCGCGATCAGCACCTCCGGCGTGGAGCCGGCCAGCGCCTCGCTGCTGTGATGCTCGGCCAGCCAATAGCGCTCGAATCCCAGGCAGTCGCAGAGCTGTGCCAGTTCGAGCGTTTCGCGCACGGCCTCGGCCGGCGTGCCGCCTTTGCGGATCGGCGACTGATCGAGAACGCTGAGACGCAGCGACAAGGGGATCAGAGGCCCTTCTTGCCCATGGCGAGGAACTTGTCCTGCCGGCGCCGGCGCAAGGTGTCGGGGTCGTATTGCGACAGGTCGGTGATCGCCTCGGAGATCACCTTGCCCACCAGGTCGATGGTCTCGTCGGCGCCGCGATGGGCGCCGCCCATCGGCTCGGGGATGACCTCGTCGATGACCTCGAGTTTCTTGAGATCGCCCGCCGTCACCTTCATTGCTTCGGCCGCATCCTGGGCCTTGGCACCGTCGCGCCACAGGATCGAGGCGCAGCCCTCCGGCGTGATCACCGAGTAGATCGAATTCTCCAGCATGTAGACGCGGTCGGCGGAAGCGATGGCGAGCGCGCCACCCGAGCCGCCCTCGCCGATGATCACGCTGACCAGCGGCACGCCGAGCGAGAGACATGTATCGATGCTGCTGGCCACGGCCTCGGCCTGGCCGCGCGCCTCGGCGTCGATACCGGGATAGGCGCCCGGGGTATCGACCAGGGTCACCACCGGCATGCCGAAGCGGTCGGCGAGCTTCATCAGGCGCTGCGCCTTGCGATAGCCTTCGGGCCGCGCCATGCCGAAATTATGTTTGATGCGTGCCTCGGTGTCGTCGCCCTTTTCCTGGCCGAGCACGACGATGCTGCGGCCACCCAGCCGGCCGATACCGCCTACGATGGCGGCGTCCTCGCCGAAGGCGCGGTCGCCCGCGAGCGGCATGTAGCTGGTGAGCAGCCGGTCGATATAGCGCTGGGCGTGGGGCCGTTCGGCATGACGCGCCACCTGCACTCGCTGCCACGGCGTCAGCTTGGCGTAGGTCGCGCGCAGCAGCTTGTCGACCTTGGACTGCAGGCGCATGACTTCCTCGGCGATGTCGACATCGCCGCTGTTGGGAAGGTGCCTGAGTTCGGAGATCTTGCTTTCGAGCTCCGCGATCGGCTTCTCGAATTCGAGATAAGTGGTCATTGAATTTCAGGTGTCGCCCGGCATCCGAATCCTGTCAACCGGCTGCTTCGGCGCCCAATTCTAGCCAACGGGCCGGCGTTTGCGGCGGGCCAGCGGATGATGGTCTTCCACCAGCGCCCGCAACTTCTCCGGCACGACGTGCGTATAGATCTGTGTCGTGGCGATGTCGGCGTGGCCCAGCATGAGCTGCACGCTGCGCAGGTCAGCGCCGGCTTCCAGCAGGTGGCTGGCGAAGGCATGGCGCAACACATGCGGCGATACGCGTGCCGGATCGATGCCGGCTGCAAGCGCTGCCTCCTTCAGGAGCTGGGCGAAGCGCTGCCGCGTCAGGTGCCCGGTACGGCCGCGCGACGGAAAGAGGTAGCGAGAGGCCTCGCCCTCTGCGAGGGCGCCGGCGCGCATATGCAGCCACTTGGCGATCGCTGCACGCGCCGGGTCTGACAGCGGCACCTGCCGGTCCTTGTCGCCCTTGCCGCGCACCACCAGCATGGTGGGATCGCGCTCGGCCGCAGCTAGCGGCAAAGCCACCAGCTCCGAGACGCGCAGGCCGGAACCGTAGAGAATCTCGAGCAGGGTCTCCATGCGGCCGCCATCCTCGCCACCTCTGGCCTGCGCAGCCTCGATCAGCCGGTCGACCTCGACGCGTGACATTACCTTGGGCAACGGCCGCCCCAGCCGCGGCGAGTCGAGGGTGCTGGCGGGATCGTCCTCGCGCAGTCGTTCGGCCAGGAGGAAGCGGAAGAACTGGCGCATCACGGACAGACGACGGGCCACGGTGCCCGGCGTCATGCCGAGATAGTCGAGCGCCTTCAGGTAGGCACGCAACGCCGCAGCGTCCGCGTTTACCGGCCCCTGCTTGCGGCGGCCGAGAAACGTCAGCAGGTCGCGCAGATCGCTGCGGTAGGCCGCCTCGGTATTCTTCGAGGCACCGCGCTCCGCCATAAGCATTTCCATGAATGCCTCGGCCTCGCGGGCCAGTGGCGGGGCGAGCTTCCGCTTCATCGCCCGTGCTTCACAGCCCGTGGGCGATCGCCGTCTCGACCGCGAACAGCCGCCCGGCGTGATCTTCGCCCACCTGGCGCAGCGCCCGGACGATGGCGCCGACCGCGGCGGGATGCAGCTCGACGAGCGGCGTCTCGCCGATCGCGATCGAGGCCAGCAAGGCCGTCTCGGCGCGGCGGCGCCCCGAAGCCGCGGCCTGCAGGGCTTGCATCGTCGCGGCAGACGGCGAGATCAAGCGGGCGTTGGCCGGCGGCGTCTCGGGCAATTGGGTGGAGCCGCGGGGCACGTCGACGCCGGTGGCGCGGAACAACTCGAGCAGGAGATTGCCGCGCAATGGCGCGCGCGCGGCATCGTCCTGGCGCATCACCTCGTACCAGCGATTGACCTCTTCGGGCGGCAGCCGCTTGGCATCGTCGACGCCGGCGATGGCGACCAGCGGCATCAGCCGGTCGAGCGCATTGGTAGCACGGGCATTGTCGCGGGCGGCGCCGAGCGCGAGCTTCGTCCACGCCTGGGTCTGCTGCTTGTCGCCCAGCAGCAGGAAGCCGCGCATGGCCTCCTGGGCAATGTTGGCAAACTGCGGCTGCGCCGGAATATTGAGCAGCCCGATGGCGCTGGCCCGCGCGATGGTGGGAAACAGCGAACTGCCGCGCGCCTCGCCATAGACGGCGATGATCGAGTTCACGACCTCCTGCGAATTGGCGGTCCGGCGGGCGTCGTAGACCAGCTTGGCGCGACGCGCCATCGCCGGCGGCAGCACGACGCGGCCGCGCAGGGCCTCGATATAGAGATCGCCCAGCTTGGTCGCCTCGATGATGGCCAGCGCCTCGCCGCGCTCGGCGATGTCGAGCCGCATCGGCATCGGCAGGGTGCGATGGGCGACCAGCGAGCGCATGAGCGGCGGCTGGGTCGTGCGGAGCGACGAGGCCGGCGGCTGCACATAGGCGAGATCGAGCATGACCATTGCCGGGCCATCGAGCTGCGTCGGCGGCGCCGCCGAAGGCGGCAGGCCACCGGCCGCGACCTCGATCAGCTTGGCCAGCAACGGGTCGGTGCCGCGCAATGCCGCGGCCGCGGCCATCGCGCCTGCATTGTCGCCGGCCGCCACCATGCAGGCGACGTCGGCCCGGCGCTTGAAGGGCTCGACGAGCGGGTGGCTGCGTGCGATCGCGCAGGCGCCCTCCTTCTCTCCCGCCATCATCAGGGAATCGACCACGACGGCGGCGATCGCCGGATCGGCGTAGCCGCCGGCCGACCGCACCATCTCGTTCAGGCTCTCGGCCTCCCCCATCGCAGCCAGGCGATCGACCTTGCGGGCGAACAGGGTGGGCGGCGGGCTGCCGTCGGCCGCGGGAGGCGTGAGCTGGCTTACCAGGACCTTGAATTGCACGTCGCGCAGCGCGCGGCTGCGCGGGGCGGCCGGCAGCGCCGAGACCAGCCGCTTGGCCGTGGCGAGCGTGGTGCCGGACCAGGCATCGGGTGGCATCCCGCCCGTGCTGACCGAGAGAAAGCCGGTCGGGCGGGAGTCGAAGTTGGTGGTCTGGGCCCAGGCTGCCCCGGCGATCGAGACAAGGGCGACCGAAGCCACGCCGATCGCCGCGGCGGCGAGGAGGCTAGCGCGCAAAACGTTCATTGGAGACAGGCACCTCGAAGTGCCTCAGCGGCGGGCGGGGCTCGATAACAGCCAGCGCCACAAGTCCTGCGATCAGGAGGCCGACGACGACGACCGCCACCACGGGGCCAAGCCTCAGGGTGGGGACGCGAAAATGGTTTCGAGAGCGGAACAGGGCCACGGCGCGGGCAAACTACCCGGCTGCCGCCCAAGCGGCAATTGCGCCGGAGCGCAATTGCCCGGGAGCGGCAATTGCCCTAGGGGCAATTGCCCGGAAACCCAGTCGCTTGAAACCGAGGGCAGAATGGGCGACATGCATGCTTGCAGTTCGTCATGGACGCCTCTCCCCCCTTCTCCGTGCCGCGCACCATCGCCCTTGTGGGCCTGATGGGCGCGGGCAAGAGCGCAATCGGCAAGCGGCTGGCGCTCCGCCTCGGCTTGCCGTTCGTCGACGCCGACGATGAAATCGAGCACGCCGCCGGCTGCACAATCGGTGAATTCTTCGAGAAGTACGGCGAGGCCGAATTCCGTGCCGGCGAGCGCCGCGTGATCGCCCGCCTGCTCGACGAGCCGCCGCATGTGCTATCGACCGGTGGCGGCGCCTATATGGATCCCGAAACACGGGGCCTGATGCGCGCCAAGGCGGTGACCGTGTGGCTGCGCGCCGATCTCGATGTCCTGTTTGAACGCGTCAGGCGGCGGACTCACCGACCGCTCTTGCGCCAGGGCGACCCCAGGGAGATTCTCGGCAACCTCATGAACCAGCGTTACCCCGTCTACGCCGAGGCCGACATCGTTGTCGAGTCGACCGCCCAGCCCGCCGACCGCACGACCGAACAGGCGATCGAGGCCTTGCGCACCTACCTTCAGGCCCCTGCGGCCGGCACCCAGTCGACCGGAAATGCGGCATGAGCACGTCCCCGAATGCGCCGCACACGGTCCATGTCGATCTCGCCGGCCGCGCCTACGACATCGCCATCGGGCCCGGCCTGATCGACCGCGCCGGCCCGCTCAGCGCCGGCCTGCTGGCCGCCCCCCGCGTCACGATCGTGAGCGACGAGACCGTGGCACCGTTGTACGGCGAGCGCGTCGCCGCCTCGTTCAAAAATGCCGGCATTGCCACCACACAGGTAACCGTCCCGGCGGGCGAGACCAGCAAGGAGTTCGCCTCCTTCGGCCGCCTGATGAACGAGTTGCTCGACCGCCGTCCGGACCGCAAGTCGACCCTGGTGGCACTGGGCGGTGGCGTGGTCGGCGACCTCACCGGGTTCGCGGCGTCAGTGCTGCTGCGCGGCGTCGATTTCATACAAGTGCCCACGACGCTGCTCGCCCAGGTCGATTCCTCGGTCGGCGGCAAGACCGGCATCAACACGCGCCACGGCAAGAACCTCGTGGGCACCTTCTATCAGCCCCGGCTGGTGCTGGCCGATACCGGCGTGCTCGACACCCTGCCCCGGCGCGAGCTGCTGGCCGGCTACGCCGAGGTGGCGAAGTACGGGCTGATCGACGATCCCGCATTCTTCGCCTGGTGCGAGAAGAACGGTGCCGCGGTCCTGGCCGGCGACGCCGCCGCCCGCACCTACGCCATCGAGCAAAGCTGTCTCTCCAAGGCACGCATCGTGGCGGCCGACGAACGCGAGACCACCGATCTGCGCGCGCTCCTCAACCTCGGCCATACCTTCGGTCATGCGCTGGAGGCCGAGACCGGATTCGGTTCCGACCTGCTGCACGGCGAGGCGGTCGGCACCGGCATGTCGATGGCCTTCGACCTGTCGGCCCGTCTGGGAATTTGCCCGGCGGCGGATGCCGCGCGCGTCCGCGCCCATTTGGCGGCGGTCGGGCTGCCGATGCGGCTGCGGTCGATCGGTGGCGACAACCGGCGGATCTGGGATGCGGACCGCCTGATCGGCCATATGCGCGGCGACAAGAAGGCCGAGGGCGGCAAGCTCGCCTTCGTCCTGGCGCGGGGGATCGGCGGGGCATTCGTGAGCCGCGAGGTCGACGAGACCGTCCTGCACGGTCTTCTCACCGACGCCATCGCGGCCTAGCCGATGGAAGCCGACCTTCAACTCGATGTCCCGCTGTACATCGCCGGCCCGCTGGTCCTTTTTTGTCTGCTGCTCGCGGCCTATTTGTCGGCGGCAGAGACGGCGATCACCGGCGCCTCGCGCCAGCGCATGCACCGGCTTGCCCAGCAGGGCAACACACGCGCGACGATGGTGAACGAGCTGCTCGACCGCAAGGACGAGACAGTGAGCGCCGTGCTGCTGGGCAACAACGTGGTCAACATTTTCTCGGCCTCGCTCACCACCGCGGTGCTTACGGCGCTGTTCGGAGCGGCGGGCGTCGTCTACGCTACGCTCGCGATCGGCGTGCTGGTCGTGATCTTTGCCGAGGTCATGCCCAAGACCTGGGCGCTTCTGCGGGCCGACCGTGTCGCGCTCATCCTGGCGCCGTCCATCATGATCACCGTGGCAATCCTGGGACCGATGGCGCGCGGCGTCGCCTTTATCTCCCGCTTCTTCCTCGGCCTGATGCGTGT
Organism: Reyranella massiliensis 521; assembly: GCA_945862125.1. Lineage (GTDB taxonomy): Bacteria > Pseudomonadota > Alphaproteobacteria > Reyranellales > Reyranellaceae > Reyranella > Reyranella massiliensis_A. The sequence continues at coordinate 34,258 of CAMAYC010000036.1, read as the reverse complement.
GCGCACCGACAGCATGCACGATGCCGGCGAGCAGAACGAGCTGCTGCGCGGCGCCATCGAAATGCATGGCGAGGGCCAGGACGGCGATGCCGCGCCAGCTGAAAAGGCGATGCTGCGCTCGGTGCTCGACCTCGGCGACCAGACGGTGGGCGACGTCATGACCCATCGCGGCAACGTCACCCTGATCGATGCCGACCAGCCCACCGATGCGATCGTGACCCAGATGCTGGCGAAGCCGCACACGCGCATTCCGCTTTACCGTGGCCAGACCGACAACATCGTGGGCGTGCTGCATGCCAAGGACCTGTTCCGCGCCGTCGAGGCGGCCGGCGGTCCGGCGGGTGTCGACACCGACTCAGTCATGACGCCGCCCTGGTTCATTCCGGAATCGACGATCCTGTCCGATCAGCTCCAGGCCTTCCGTGCCCGCCACGAGCACTTCGCCATCGTCGTCGACGAGTACGGCGCGCTGCGCGGCATCGTCACGCTCGAGGACATCATCGAAGAGATCGTCGGCGACATCGAGGACGAGCACGACACCATCAAGCGCGGCGTGGTCCGCCGCGACGACGGCAGCATGATCTGCCAAGGCGACGTGCCGATCCGCGACCTCAACCGCGAGTTCGGCTGGAGCCTGCCCCAGGACGTCGCCATCACCATCGCCGGGCTGGTCCTGCACGAAGCCCGCCGCATCCCGGAAGTCGGCCAGATGTATGCATTTTACGGATTCCGCTTCGAAATTTTGAAGCGCGAGGGCACGCGCATCGCCGAGTTGCGCATCGTTCCGCCCGCCCCCATACAGGCCGGGTAGCGTTCCTTCAGGTCATTCCACGAGAGGTTCATCCATGCCGCTTTCGCCACCGGTCGGGCGACAGCACCTGCACACGCGCCGCGTCGTCTGCCAGGGCTTCTTCCGCGACGACGGGCTGTGGGACATCGAAGGTCGCATTACCGACGAGAAGACCTACGAGCACGCCAACGAATGGCGCGGCCCGCTGAAGCCTGGCGACTTTGTGCACGACATGTCGATCCGGCTGACGATCGATCACCATTTCACCGTGGTCGACGTCGAGGCGGTTACGGACAAGTCGCCCTACCGGATGTGCGGCGATATCGCGCCCGACTTCAAAAAGCTGATCGGCCTTCGGATCGGTGGCGGTTTCCATCGCGCCGTCCGCGAGCGGCTGGGTGGCGTCCATGGCTGCACGCATATCGTCGAGTTGCTGGGGCCGGTCGCCACCACGGCATTTCAGACCGTGTCATCGGGCAAGGCGCGTGAACTCAATCGTGCCCATCGCGCCAAAAGCAGCGACATGCCGAAGCTGGCCGATCCCAACGCCCCGCCCAAGCTGCGCCGGAAACCCTACGTCATAGATACCTGCCACGCCTGGGCCGCCGATGGCGCGGTGGTGAAGCGCTGGGCGCCCGATTTCTACACCGGCCCCGATGCCGAGGCGGTGCGCGCTGCAGCGGCTGGCAAAGACGTCGAGATAGAAGGCTAGCCGGCGCCCCGCGCCGCGTCTTCCGCCGGGGTGAGCGTGACGAGCGCCAGCGCATGCAGGCCGGCGTCGAGCTCGTCCTTCAGGGCAGCATAGACCAGCCGCTGGCGCGCCACCCGGCCCTGACCTTCAAAGACCGCCGAGACGATCTCGACGTTGAAATGGGTCTCGCCGCCCTCGCGGTAGCCGGCGTGGCCGAGATGGCGCTGGGAGTCGTCCTCCACAGCCAGGCGCACCGGCGCGAACCGCTGCCGGAGCTTGCTGTCAATCGCCGTCGCCACCTTGCCCATCACATCCCTCACCCTGCCCGGCCTCACTTGCCCGGCAAAACCGGAGAACACATATTAGCGCAATGTCACGACGGCGAGCGAAACCATTGATGGAGACCGATGGTGCACAGACGCATCAGCGCGTCTGCGAGGCGCCCGGCTGTCGACTGCAAGGCGAATACCGTGCGCCATGGGCCCGGGACCGGCTGAACGAGTACCGCTGGTTCTGCCTCGAGCATGTCCGTGAATACAACAAGAAATGGGACTATTTCGCCGGCCTCGGCGCCGAACAGATCGAGGCCCACATCCGGGCCGATACGACCTGGCGCCGCCCGGTTTGGCCCCTGGGCGCTCGTCGTAGCGGCAACGGGACCTATACCCACGTCAACGACCCGTTCGGCCTGGCCGACGATGCCGGGCTGGGGGAAAAGCCGCCGCCGCTCAACGACGGCAGCGAACAATTGACCTCGGCCGAGCGCAACGCCCTCGACGTTCTTGAACTTTCATGGCCACTGACCCAGGCAGCCGTGAAATCTCGTTACAAGGAACTGGTGAAAATTCACCATCCCGATGCCAATGGCGGTGCCCGGGCGGCTGAGGAAAAGCTGAAGGAAATCAACGCCGCCTATTCCACTCTGCGGGCCTCGGAAAACCTGCCAGTAGCGTGATTCCGGCCGCCAGCGTCCATCCTGGCAATTGGCTGCTTGCGGTGCACAAAATGGCCTGCGAGACTGACTTTGCCCGCACTTTGGCGGGTTTTGTTTTGTAGGAATTCGTTTGATGGCCTCTACGACGACCGCGGCCCAGCAGAATGTGTCGGGCGTGCCGGATATCAAGGTTTCCGCCCGCCAGCTCTTCGGCATCGACACCGACATGGAAGTGCCGGCGTTCAGCGTACAGACCGAACACGTCCCACAGATGGACGATGCCTACCTGTTCGACCACGACACGACGATGGCGATCCTGGCCGGCTTCGCCCACAACCGACGCGTCATGGTCCAAGGCTATCACGGCACCGGCAAGTCGACCCATATCGAGCAGGTCGCGGCGCGCCTTAACTGGCCGTGTATCCGCGTCAACCTCGACAGCCACATTTCCCGTATCGACCTGATCGGCAAGGACGCGATCGTGCTGCGCGACGGCAAGCAGATCACCGAATTCCGCGAAGGCATCCTGCCCTGGGCGCTGCAGAACCCGGCAGCCCTTGTGTTCGACGAATACGACGCCGGCCGCGCCGACGTCATGTTCGTGATCCAGCGCGTGCTCGAGGTCGAGGGCAAGCTCACCCTGCTCGACCAGAACAAGGTGATCCGTCCGCATCCGTCGTTCCGCTTGTTCTCGACCGCCAATACGGTCGGCCTCGGCGACACGACCGGCCTCTATCATGGCACGCAGCAGATCAACCAGGGCCAGATGGACCGCTGGTCGATCGTGACCACCCTGAACTACCTGCCGCACGACCAGGAAGTGAACATCGTCGTCGCCAAGACGCCGACCTACGACAACGACGAGGGCCGCAAGATCGTCTCCGCCATGGTGGCGCTGGCCGACCTCACCCGCGCGGGCTTCATCGCCGGCGACATTTCGACCGTGATGTCGCCGCGTACCGTGATCACCTGGGCGGAGAACGCGCGCATCTTCGGCGGCGACGTGGGCTTCGCCTTCCGTCTGACCTTCCTCAACAAGTGCGACGAGGTCGAGCGCACCACGCTGGCTGAGTACTACCAGCGCTGCTTCGGCAAGGAACTGCCGGCAAGCAGTGGCAAGGGCGGCAAGCTGCACTAGGACCGGGAAGAGGGCCGAATGGCCAAGGATTCGACGCCACTCGAGGAATTCCGGCGCGTTACCGCCACCACCATGCGGGCGGTGGCGCGCAAGGAAGTGAACGTCTCGTTCGTGCCCGACGGCGGCTCGCTGCTGGGCACCGAGGCGCGCATCACGGTGCCGGCACGCGACCTGCCGGTCGAAGATGTGAGCCGCGTCCGCGGCGAAGCCGACTCGATGGCGCTGAAACTCCGCCATCACGATCGCAAGACACACCTGCGCCGAGTGCCGCGCGGCGAGACCGCCCGCTCGATCTTCGAGGCGGTCGAGCAGGTCCGTGTCGAAGCCCTGGGCGCCCGCCGCATGACCGGCGTCGCCGACAATCTCTCGGCACTGTGGCGCCAGCGCTCCGACCAGCGCGGCCATGCCCGCGTCAAATCGAAGGACGATGCGCCGATCGCCGACGTGATCAGCCTGATCGCCCGCGAGCAGTTGCTCGGCACGCCACCGCCCGAATCCGCCAAGGCGATGGTCGACCTGTGGCGCGCCGATATCGAAGCCGCCGCCGGCCGCGATTTCCAGAAGCTGAAGGAATCGCTGGCCAACCAGGAAGCCTTCGCCCGGGCCGCTCGGCAGCTCATCCGCGACCTCAAGCTCGGCGACGAATCGGCGGACCTGCAGGACGACGACAACGAGGACTCGCAGGACCAGGAGAACGCCGACGGCCAGTCGAACGAGACCGGTGACGACAACAGCGATTCCAGCGAGACCCAGGGCTACGGCGCCCAGGGTGAAGAGACCGAGGACGCTTCCGAGCAGGAAGACGCCTCCGAGACCGCCGCCGATCAGGCCCAGACCGAGATGCAGATGGGCTCGGGCGACGAGGAGGAGCCTGGCCGTGCCGAGCGTCCGTGGCTGCCCCCGGGTGCGCTCTCCAACGAGCCGCTGGGCCAGCAGTATCATGCCTATACGGTCAAGTTCGACGAGATCGTCGAGGCCGACCAGCTCTGCGATGCCGAGGAGCTGGGCCGCCTGCGCAACCATCTCGACCAGCAGCTCGCGCATCTCCAGGGCGTGATCGGCAAGCTCGCCAACCGCCTGCAGCGCCGCCTGATGGCGCAGCAGAACCGGTCGTGGGATTTCGACCTCGACGAAGGCACGCTCGATGCCGCGCGGCTCGCACGCATCATCATCGACCCGATGCATTCGCTGTCCTTCAAGAAGGAAAAGGACACCAATTTCCGCGACACCGTGGTGTCGCTGTTGATCGACAATTCGGGTTCCATGCGCGGCCGGCCGATCACCGTCGCCGCCATGAGCGCCGACATCCTCGCCCGCACGCTCGAGCGCTGCGGCGTCAAGGTCGAGATCCTGGGCTTCACGACGCGCGCCTGGAAGGGCGGCCAGAGCCGCGAACAGTGGCTCGCCGCCGGCAAGCCCGCCAACCCGGGCCGTCTCAACGACCTGCGCCATATCGTCTACAAGCCGGCAGATGCTCCGTGGCGTCGCGCGCGGAAAAACCTCGGCCTGATGCTGCGCGAGGGCATCCTGAAAGAGAACATCGACGGCGAGGCGCTCTTGTGGGCGCACAACCGCCTGCTGCCGCGTCCCGAAGAACGCAAGATCATGATGGTGATCTCCGACGGCGCGCCGGTCGACGATTCGACGCTGTCGGTCAACCCCGGCAACTATCTCGAGCGGCACCTGCGCGACGTCATCGACTGGATCGAGACGCGCTCGCCGGTCGAACTCGTCGCCATCGGCATCGGCCACGACGTCACGCGCTACTACCGCAAGGCCGTCACCATCGTCGACGCCGACCAGCTCGGTGGCACGATGATGGAGCAGCTTGCCTCGCTGTTCGACGAGGACGACAAGAAGGAAATCAGGGCGACGCGGAGCCGCGGTGGCGCCCCGGCCGGCAAGTCCGGTGGCGGCAAGAGCGGCGGCAAGACGGGCCGGCGCGCCGCCTGAGCCCCTGTCTGATGCCGGTGGCCGTCCGACTTCTTCTCTTCATCGCCTGCCTGCTCGTCACATCCTGCGGCGGCGGTTCGCCACCGCCGGCCAGTGCGCAAGAACAACCCCTCGAGATCAGGAACGCGGCGCAGCCCTTCAAGATCGATGAGCCGGCGGCCACGCGAATCGGCCGGCTTGTCTGGCGCGGCGGCATCGTCATGACCGCCAATTCCGTCCATTTCGGCGGCTGGTCGGATCTCCATGTGGCGGCCGACGGCCGTAGCCTTACATCGATCTCAGACGAGGGCGCCTGGCTCACCGCGACCATCGACTACGATTCCAAGGGCAACCTGGTCGGCCTCAGCGCCAGCCGGATAGGCCAGCTCCGCGGCCTCGACGGCAAGCTGATCGCCACCAAGGCGGAAGCCGATGCCGAGGGCATGACCCGCCTGCCCGACGGCTCGTGGCTGGTGTCGTTCGAGCGCCGCCACCGGCTGTGGCGTTACCCGACGCTTCTCGACACGCCGATGCCGGTAGAGGGTCCTGCCGACATCGGCCGGCAGCCCTCCAACGGCGGCATCGAGTCCCTGACCGCGCTGCCCGATGGCCGCGTCATCGCCATCAGCGAGGAATACAGCCTGCGCCCGGGAACGGTGATGGGCTGGATCGGCGAACCGGCGGCCGGTGGCTATCTCTGGCGTGCGTTCGATTATGCGACTCAGCCCGATTTCAAGCCGACCGCGATCACACTGCTGCCGGATGGATCATTCGCCACGATCGAGCGGGCCTTCGACATGGCGCGCGGCGTGCGCTGCCGCGTCATGCGGTTCGACGCCACCCAGCTGAAGCCCGGCGCCACCGTGCAGGCCGAAGAGCTGGCCCGGCTCGCCTCGCCCTATGCGGTCGACAATCTGGAGGGGATAGCCGCCACCAAGGGCGCGCGCGGCGAGACGCTGCTGTGGCTGATCTCGGACGACAACTTCAATCCGCTTCAGCGCAATATTCTGCTGCTGTTCGAACTGGCGCCGTAGCGCCAGACTTGGACCCCGGGGCGGCTAGGCCGCCTTCTTGGCGTCCTTCTTGGCCTTGGCCGTCACGACCCGGCGCTTCAGCACCGTCATCTCGGGGCTGAGCTTGCTGGTGTTGGTGCCGAGCAGGTAGGCGTCGATGCCGCCGTTGTGCTCGATGGTCTTGACGCCGCGCGGGGTCAGCCGCAGCCGCACCGTATGGCCCAGCACATCGGACAGGACCGAGGCGACCTGCAGGTTGGACATGAACCGGCGCCGGGTCTTGTTGTTGGCGTGGCTCACATTGTTGCCGTACTGCACGGACTTGCCCGAAAGGGCGCAACGACGGGGCATGGCGACTTCCACTAAAAAACGATCCCGCCGGGTAGGCGGGAAGGCCGGCTTTTTACGGGCCCGGAGGGCCTCCCGTCAAGCGAACCAGTCGACCACCCGGTCGCTGATATCCTCGACCGCATCCTCGGAAATCACCCGTCCCCGGGCCGAAATGCCAGCCTGATGCACGGTTTCCGGGTCGCCGGAGATCAGGGGGTGCCACCAAAACAGGTCCTTGCCCTGGTGCACCAGGCGGTATCCACAGGTCTGGGGGAGCCAATCCATCTTGGCCACCACCTTTGGTGTGAGCTGGATGCAGTCCGGGACGATCTTCTTGCGGTTCTTGTAGTCCTTGCAGCGCGCCGTTTTGGGGTCGAGGAGCTTGCAACAGGTGTCGGTCTGGGCGAGCTCGCCGGTGCCCTCGTATTCGAGCTTGTTGACGCAGCACATGCCGCAGCCGTCGCAGAGCGATTCCCACTCCTGCTTGGACATTTGGGCGAGCGACTTGCGCTTCCAGAATGGCAATTCGCTGGCGGCGGCGGCCAGACGAGCCCGTTTGAGGAACGATTTAGCGCCCATGGAAAGCTTCTAGCATCCGCCGCGCCGCCACGGCAGGGGTCGCCCGGCCGGCCTCGACCTCGCGCTCCAGGCCGCCGACCAGGCGCTTCACCTCTGGATGGCGGCGCAGCTCGGCCAGCAGGGTTTCGCCGACCTCGCTCCACATCCAGGCGCGCGCCTGCTCGGCCCGGCGCCGGAGGAGGCCCTTCTCGCCAACCGCAGCGACAAAACGCTCGACGGTCTGCCAGATCTCAATCACGCCCTCACCGGTCTGCGCCGAGCAGATCTGAACTTCGGGAGTCCAGCCGATGGTCGGCGAGCGCAGCATGCGCAGCGCATGCTGGTAGTCGGCGGCCGACCGCTTCGCCGTCGTCTTGAGATCGCCGTCGGCCTTGTTGACCACGATCAGGTCTGCCAGTTCGATGACACCGCGCTTGATGCCTTGCAGGTCGTCGCCGCCGCCCGGCAGCAGCAACACGATGAACATGTCGACCATGTCGGACACCGCTGTCTCGGACTGGCCCACACCCACCGTCTCGACGATCACGGTGTCGAAGCCCGCCGCTTCGACCAGCAGCATCGCCTCGCGCGTGCGTCGCGCGACGCCGCCCAGGGTGGCACCGGCAGGCGATGGCCGGATGAAGGCGGCATGCCGGCGCGACAATTCTTCCATGCGCGTCTTGTCGCCCAGGATCGAGCCGCCGCCGCGCTTGGAGGACGGATCGATCGCCAGCACCGCCAGCGACCGGCCGCGCTCCAGCAGGGAGAGTCCAAAGCGCTCGATCAAGGTCGACTTGCCGACGCCGGGCACGCCGGTGATGCCGAGCCGCACCGACTTGCCGCTATGTGGCAACACTGCCGCGAGAAGCGCATCGGCGCGCGTGCGATGGTCGCTGCGGGTCGATTCGATGAGGGTGATCGCCTGGGCGAGCGCCCGCCGATCGCCGGCCAGCAGGGGGCCCAGAAGCGGATCGATGGTGTCTTCGGTCTTGGCGGCCGTGGCGCTCATTTGCCTGAAGAATTATCAGCCGCGACGGCGGAGCGCCAGCAAGGCACCCACGGTCGCGGCGAAATAGAAGACGGCGAGCGTCCAGCCGAGGCCGGGGTCGCCGATGGCATCCATCGCCGCGCCCGCGAGCGGCCGGCCGACCAGGCCGCCCAGAATATAGAGCATGCTGAAGGCTGTATTGGCGCGGGCGATGTCGCCGCCGTTGAAATGCTGGCCGAGCAGCGCCAGTCCCACCGGGTAGATCGCAAAGGAAATGCCGCCCCACAGGAGCACGACGCCGATGATCGCCGGCGACTGCGCCGGCACCATCGGCAGCAACGCAACGAGAATGGCGCTGGCCAGGGTGCAGCCGGCGAGCACGGCGCGTCGGTCGTAGTGATCGGCCATCCAGCCGATCGGCCATTGCAGGATCACGTTGCCCAGCACGAAGGCCGAGAGCCAGAGCGCCCCGGTCTCGGCCGAGACGCCGGCGCCGACTGCGTAGACCGGCAGGAAGCTGAACGCGACCTGTTCGCCCAGGCCGCAGACGAAGCCCGCAAACATCGCAAGCGGGACCGCCAGCACGACGATGGTGAAGCCGCTGTCGGCCGTGTGCTCGATGGCCGGCGCGCTCTTCCAGTACGGCAGCAGCGGCACCGCAACCAACAAAGCCAATGCCGCGCAGGTCAGGAACGGCGCCGGTCCATAGACTCCCGTCAGCTGCAGCACCAGCGGACCCAATGCCAGGCCGAGCGCGACCAGCATCGCGTAGAGGCCCATGACGCGGCCACGACGCTTCTCCTCGACGACGACGTTCATCCAGATCTCGCTCACCACCCACGGCACGCCGCCGGTGATGCCGTGGACGAGACTGAGGAAGAACCACGCCACGGGACTGCTGGTGAGCGTGTAGGCCACCGTGACGACCGAGCCCGTCACGACGGAAACGACAATGAGGGGCACGGCGCCAAACCGCGCCGCCATCTGCGGAATGCGCGTGCCGAAGGCCAGCATGCCGATGCCCCAGGCGGCGGCGATGACGCCGATGGTAAGCTTGTCCGCGCCCTGCCGCTCCAGCGCCAGCGGCACCAACGGCAAGGCAACACCCGCCTGCAGGCCGATGGCGGCACAGGCGAGGAAGACCGGCAGAAGGGCGCGCCAGGGATTTTCGACAGCGCTAGTCGGCGACATGCAGATGGCCTTCGCCACGGAATGACGGCGGCTCTTCGACCTCGTGCTCGGCCTCGGCGGCGGCTTCCTGCTGGCGGCGCCACATGTCGGCATAGAGACCGTTGCGGCCCAACAGATCGCCATGGCGGCCACGCTCGACGACGCGGCCGCGATCGAGCACCACGATCTCGTCCGCGTTGATGACGGTCGACAGCCGATGCGCGATGACAACTGTGGTCCGCCCGCGGCTGACCTCCTCCAGCGAGCGCTGGATCTCCTGCTCGGTACGCGTGTCCAGCGCGCTGGTCGCCTCGTCGAACAGCAGGATCCGGGGGTTCTTGAGGATGGTGCGGGCGATTGCCACGCGCTGCTTCTCGCCACCCGAGAGTTTTAGGCCACGCTCGCCCACCGTGGCGTTGTAGCCTTCCGGCAACGCCACGATGAAATCGTGAATCCGCGCCAGGCGGGCGGCCTGCTCGACCTCCTCGCGGCTGGCTTCAGGGCGGCCGTAAGCGATGTTGTAGTAGATGGTATCGTTGAACAGCACGGTGTCCTGCGGCACCACACCGATCGCCGCCCGCAGGCTGGCCTGTTGCACTTCGCGGATGTTCTGGCCGTCGATCTTCACGGTGCCCGACGCCACGTCATAGAAACGGAACAGGATGCGCGAGACGGTCGATTTTCCCGCGCCGCTCGAGCCCACGATCGCCACGGTGTTTCCAGCCGGCACGCGGAAGCTCACGTCATGCAGGATCGGCCGCGCCTTCTCGTAGTGGAAGTCGACATGGTCGAACACGATCTCGCCGCCGCTGACGACGAGCGACGGTGCGCCAGGCCGGTCGGCGATCTCGGCATCGACGTCGAGCAGGCCGAACATCTTCTCCATGTTCACCAGCGCACTCCTGATCTCGCGATAGGCGAAGCCCAGCATATTGAGCGGCACGTACAGCTGGATCAGGAAGGCGTTCACCGCCACGAAATCGCCGAGCGTCATCGTGCCGTGGATGACGCCGTACCCGGCCATGGACATGACCGCCACCAGACCGACGGCGATAATCGAGCCCTGGCCGATGTTCAGCAGCGACAAGGTCCGGCTCGAGCGGATTGCCGCCGTCTCGTAGCGCCGGCGACCGATGTCGTAGCGCTTCGCCTCGTGGGACTCATTGCCGAAGTATTTGACCGTCTCGTAGTTCAGCAGGCTGTCGATGGCCTTGGCGTTGGCGTCGGTGTCGGCATCGTTCATTCGGCGCACGAACTTGATGCGCCACTCCGACAGGATGACCGAGAACAGGATGTAGCTGGTGACGGCACCCAGGGTGACGGCCATGAAGCGCCAGTCGTAGAGGGTCCACAAGATGCCGCTGACCAGGACGATCTCGAACAGGGTCGGCAGGATATTGAACGTCGTGAAGCGAATCAGGAATTCCATGCCCTGCGTGCCGCGCTCGATGACCCGGCTGAGCCCGCCGGTCTGTCGCTCGAGGTGGTATCGCAGAGACAGTGCATGGAGATGCTGGAAGACCTCCAGGGCGAGGTTGCGAATCGCCCGCTGCGAAACCGGCGCAAAAATGGCGTCTCGGACTTCGCCAAAGGCCTGGGCGAGGACACGCGCGACGCCGTAGGCCAGGATCAGGGCGATCGGCACCGCGACGGCCTGCGCTGCGGGTTCCCCCAGCGCGTCGACTGCATGTTTGTAGAGGATCGGGACGTAGACGTTGGTGACCTTGGCCAGAATCAGCAGCACCATCGCGACTGCGACGCGGATGCGCAGGCCGATTTCACCCTTTGGCCACAAATGGCGGCCCATGATGGCGATCACCGCCCAGGTACGCGAGGCGCCCATCTCGGGAACGCGATCGTTGGCGGGAGGCGACATGGTCGGAAAAATGCCTTTTCTGGCGCGCAAGGTGTCTGGCGGAGGGGGCGTGGGCCTTCTATCGTGTCGCTGACCTTGAAGTAAGCCCCCTGTAGAGAGGGATTTCATGAGTTTTCGTAGGGCCTTGATCACGTTTGCCGTGAGCGTGAGCGTCCCGTTGACCGCAAGCGTCCCCGCGGCACTCGCCCAGGACGCGCGCCAGGTCGATATCGGCTACGAGATCACTTTCGCCGGCTTCGCCGGCTTTCGCATCGACGTCACGGCGCGCTTCGACGGGGCGAGCTACGATGTCGAGAGCCGCACCTTCAAGGAAGGAATGCTGCGCGCGGTCACCATGCACTACGACGGTCGCAACCGGGCATGGGGTGGCTTCTCGCCCCAGGGCGCGCAGCCGACCGCCGGTTCGCTGTCGATCGTCGTGGGCGACAAGCCGCGCACCTGGGTTGCCCAATACGGCGCCGGCGGCACCATGAGCGAGAAGCACAATCCGGAATGGAAGCCGCCACCGCAGCATGTGATTCCCGAGGATCAGCGCACCGGCTCGCTCGATCCGCTGTCAGCGGCGCTCACCGTGGGCCTTGCCGGCGACGCCGCCTGCGACCGCACCGTGCCGACCAACGACGGCAAGCGACGGATCGACATCTTGATCCACAAGATCGGCATGGAGTCGCCGGCCACGGCGGGCGTGCCGACCGCAAGAGGCGACCTGCTGGTGTGCCAGCTCTACACCAAGCGAGTGGCCGGCGAGTTCGAAGACTCGCCGAAGGAAGCCGAAGCCAAGCGCGAACAGCCGATGAAGGTGTGGTTCGCCAGGTTCGACAATTCGCAGGTACGCTATCCGGCCAAGCTCGAGGCCAGCACCGGCTTCGGCACGATCCGTGGCAAGGTCCTGTGGTTCCGCGAGCGTGCGATGACGCCGCAGGAAAGCCAGGCGATGAGGCGCTAGGTCGTCGAGGCGCGACTCAGGCCGCGCGCTTCTGGCTGCGCTGGCGCAGGATGCCGAGGATTTCGGCCGCCGCCGCAGGAATGTTCGTCCCCGGGCCGTAGATGGCGGCAACGCCGATCTTCTTCAGGAATTCGTAGTCCTGGGCCGGGATGACGCCGCCCACGATCACCATCACCTCGGCGCCGCCCTGCTTGGCCAGTTCGTCGATCAGCTGCGGCACCAGCGTCTTGTGGCCCGCCGCCTGGCTCGACACGCCGATGACATGCACGTCGTTCTCGATCGCCGCGCGCGCCGCTTCCTGTGGTGTCTGGAACAGCGGGCCGATGTCGACGTCGAATCCCAGGTCGGCAAAGGCCGTCGCGATCACCTTGGCGCCGCGATCGTGGCCATCCTGGCCCATCTTCACGACCATCAGACGCGGCCGGCGTCCCTCTTCCTCGGCAAAGGCGGCGATGTCGGTACGGATGCGGTCCAGGCCCTGGTCGCCTTCCCATTCGCCGACATAGACGCCGGAGATCGAGCGCACGGTGGCCTGATAGCGGCCATAGACGCCTTCGAGTGCCGATGAGATCTCACCGACCGTGGCGCGCGCGCGCGTCGCTTCGACGGCCAGGCTCAACAGATTGCCGGTACCGTTGCGTGCGGCATCGCCCAGCGCCTTCAGGGCAGCCACGCACTTGGCCTCGTCCCGGCTCTTGCGGATATTATCCAGCCGCGTGACCTGCGACTCGCGAACCACGTCGTTGTCGATGTCCATGACCTCGACTGTGGTGGCGTCCTTGGGCTGGAACTTGTTCACGCCCACGATCACTTCCTCGCCACGGTCGATGCGCGCCTGGCGCCGTGCCGAGGCCTCCTCGATGCGCATCTTGGGCATGCCGGCTTCGACCGCCTTGGTCATGCCACCCAGGGCCTCGACCTCGGCGATCAGCTTGCGCGCCTCGGCGATCAGGCTGGCGGTGAGCGATTCGACGTAGTAGCTGCCGGCCAGCGGGTCGATGACATTCGTGACGCCGGTCTCGTGCTGCAGGATGAGCTGGGTGTTGCGCGCGATGCGCGAGGACGTCGGCGTCGGCAGCGCGATCGCCTCGTCGAAGGAATTGGTGTGCAGCGACTGCGTGCCGCCCAGTACCGCCGCCATCGCCTCATAGGCGGTGCGGATCACGTTGTTGTAGGGATCCTGCTCGGTGAGCGACACGCCCGACGTTTGACAATGGGTGCGCAGCGACAGCGAATCGGCCTTCTTGGGCTCGAACGGCTTGATCAGCTCAGCCCACAGGAAGCGCGCGGCGCGGAGCTTGGCCACTTCCATGAAGAAGTTCATGCCGATGCAGAAGAAGAACGAGAGGCGCGGCGCGAAGGCGTCGATATCGAGACCTTTGGCCTTGGCGGCACGGACATATTCGAGCCCGTCGGCCAGCGTGAACGCCAGCTCCTGGACCAGCGTCGAGCCCGCCTCCTGCATATGGTAGCCGGAGATCGAGATCGAGTTGAACTTCGGCATATACTTGGCCGTGTGCTCGATGATGTCGGCCACGATCCGCATCGAAGGTCCGGGTGGATAGATGTAGGTGTTCCGGACCATGAACTCCTTGAGGATGTCGTTCTGGATCGTGCCGGAGAGCTTGTCCTGCGGCACGCCCTGTTCCTCGGCCGCCACGATGTAGCCGGCCAGCACCGGCAACACGGCGCCGTTCATGGTCATCGACACGCTCATCTTGTCGAGCGGGATTCCATCGAACAGGATCTTCATGTCCTCGACAGAGTCGATCGCGACGCCGGCCTTGCCGACATCGCCGACCACACGCGGATGATCCGAGTCATAGCCACGGTGGGTGGCGAGATCGAACGCCACCGACAGGCCCATCTGGCCGGCCGCGAGATTGGCGCGATAGAACTTGTTGCTCTCCTCGGCGGTCGAGAAGCCGGCGTACTGGCGGACCGTCCATGGACGGCCTGCATACATCGTTGCCTTGGGGCCGCGGGTGAATGGCGGGAAGCCCGGCAGCGAGCCCAGCGTCTCGAGCTGCTCCAGGTCAGCGGCCGTATAGAGCGGCTTCACCGCGATGCCTTCGGGCGTCATCCAGGTGAGATCGCTCAGGGGCCGGTCACGCAGCTCCTTGGCGGCGACTATTTCCCAGTCGGCGAGGGTCTTCTTCGGAAAGTCAGCCATACCCGCAATGTACTGCGGATTTTCGTCCAGAAAAGGCGCTATTCGTTGGCCAGGATCGTGTTTCGCACCAAGGGATAGATCTGGCTGGCCCAGCGGCGGCCGCTGAATACGCCATAATGGCCGACGCCGGCCTGCATATAGTGCTTCTTGCGGTAGGGCCGCAGGCTGGAACAGAGATCGTGGGCGGCCACGGTCTGGCCGATGGCGCAGATATCGTCGCGCTCGCCCTCGATGGTGAACAGGGCGGTGCGCCGGATCGCCTTGGGATTGACCCGCCTCCACTTCCAGTCGAGTTCGCCCTTGGCCAGGCGGTGTTCCTGAAACACCCACTGCACGGTCTCGAGGTAGAACTCCGACGCCATGTCGAGCACGGCGAAATATTCGTCGTAGAAGGCTTTTATGGTGGCGGCCTGTTCGAGCTCGCCCTTGGCCAGGTGCTTGTAAAGGTCGACCTGCGCCTTGATGTGCCGCTCGGCGTTCATGCTCATGAAGGCGGTGAGCTGGACGAAGCCGGGATAGACGCGGCGCATCGCGCCGGGATAGCGCAGCGGCACGAGGTGGATCAGGTTCTGCTCGAACCAGCTGATCGGCTTGCCCATCGCCAGCTCGTTCACCTTGGTCGGGCTGACGCGGGTATCGATGGGCCCGGCCATCAGGGTCATGCTGCGCGGCTGGGCGGGATTGTCGTCCTCGGCCATGATCGCTGCCGCCGCCAATGTCTGCACGCAGGGCTGGCACACGGCGATGACATGGGCGCCCGGCCCCATCGCCTCAAGGAACTTGATCAGATGCTCGACATATTCGTCGAACCCGAAGCGGCCATTCCACAGGCCGACGTCGCGGGCATTGGCCCAGTCGGTGATGTGGACGTCGTGCTCGGGCAGCAACACCCGCACCGTATCGCGCAGAAGAGTCGCAAAATGCCCGGAAAGGGGTGCCACCAGCAGCACCCTGGGCTGCGGCGGGACGCCCGGCTTGGCGAAGCGCAGCAGGGTGCCGAAGGGGGTGGCGAGCACCTCTTCCTCGTGCACCGGCACGACCCGGTTGCCCACCGTGACCTCGTCGATGCCGAAGGAGGGGCGGCGGTGGCTGAGGGTGGCCCGGCTCATCATCTCGCAGAGCGCACCGGCGGCCCGCCAGCTTTCCCGGGTTTCCGCACCGCTTCCCGCCAGGGTCTGCCCGGTCGCGGTCGCCCATGCCCGCATCGGCAGCATCATGTCGGCGGCGGACTGGTAGAGCGCATACAACATGGGGCGACCGGCTCGGAAATTGCACATGCAACGCCTGTGACACAGACAGAACCCGCCGAATCGAGAGGGTTGGCGCCCATGGCCGAGGCTTCGCTCACCGTCAGTAGCAAGAACTATTCCTCTTGGTCGCTGCGCGGCTTTCTTCTTTGCCGGATGGCCGGCCTGGACTTCGCAGAGCGGCTGGCGCCGATCGACGATCCGGCGACCCGGGCCGAGCTTTTGCTGCTGTCGCCCTCGTTCCTGGTGCCCTGCCTAGAACATGGGCAGGTCAAGGTCTGGGACACGCTGGCGATCGGCGAGTATCTCAATGAGATCAAGCCCGAGGCCAGGCTGCTGCCGGCGGATCCGGTGGCACGGGCCCATTGCCGGGCAATTTGCGGAGAAATGCACTCGGGCTTCGCCAACCTGCGCTCGGCGCTGCCGATGAACCTCAAGGCCAGGCATGACGGTTTCAAGGTCTGGGCCGGCGCCCAGGCCGACATCGAGCGGGTGACCGCGATCTGGCGTGAATGCCTGGACCGCTATGGCGGCCCCTATCTCTTTGGCAAGACGCCCACGACCGCCGACGCCATGTACGCGCCAGTCTGCGCACGGTTCGCGACCTACGACGTGAAGCTCGATCCGGTGTCGGCCGCCTACCGCGACCTGATGCTCAGGTTTCCGGCCATGCTGGAGTGGACGGCGGCGGCGAAATCCGAGCCGGAGGAAGTCGAGGAACTCGACGTCGAATTCTAGCTCGCGCCCGCAACGCGGCGCAGGACGAGCTCGACGCGGCCGACACGGAGGCCCCATTTGCCGACGGTGGCGCGGTTGATCAGCGAGCCGTCGTCACGCAATGCGAGCACGTCGGAGAAATCGACGGTCCAGCCGCCCAGCATGACCGAATACTCGAGCCGCACGACCTTGCCCTCGGTCCAGGCGCGCGCCTTGCCGACGACATCCTCGCGCGTGCCGGCGTAGACGCCCGGGCCCGTGCGCTCCAGCTGCCAGGTCTTGCGGTCCTTCTCGCCGTCGGCGTAGGCGAAATCCTCCACCAGGGTGAGCGTGCGGCCATCCCAGGAGCCTTCGATCACGACGCTGAACCGCCGCTCCGAACCGGTCCAGCTGTTGGTGAACACACCCTCGCCGACGGTGCGGCCGGGAAAAAAGGTTTCCAGCACCAGCGGTGGCGCCACGGCGGCGGCCGGGGACTCCGGCGGCGATGCACAGGCACTGAGGAGAGAGGCGACAAGACCGACGGCGGCGATGCGTGATGTTGACATACCCCTTGTACGCAAGGCATCGCGCCCGGATCACCCTTGTCGGCGATGCAGCCGCCGCGCAGACTTCGGCAAAAGAACCGGAGGAAACCAAATGTCCATCACCCGCCGCGGCGCGCTCGCTGGCTTCGCCGGCCTCGCCGCCCTGCCCGCCGTCGCGGCCCATTCACAGCAGCTGGCGCAGGCACCCTTCCCCAGCAAGCCGCTCACCCTGGTCGTGCCGTTCCCGGCGGGCGGCCCTGCCGACATCTTCGGCCGCAACCTCGCGCAGGCGATGAGCCCGCATCTCGGCCAGCCGGTCCTCGTCGAGAACAAGAGTGGCGCTGCCGGCGTCACCGGCGTCGACTTCGTGGCCAAAGCCGGCAGCGACGCCCATGTCATGGGCCTGATGAGCGCCAGCGCCGGCGCCATCATGCAGAGCCTGATGCCCAAGATGCCCTACGATCCCGCCAAGGACATCGCCCCGGTCATCCTCGTGGTGCGCGTGCAGGAGATCCTGGCGATCAACAGCAAGCTCGGCATCAACGACCTGAAAACCTTTATCGCCCATGCCAAGGCCAACCCGGGCAAGGTGACCTGCGGCTCGGCCGGCACCGGCGGCATCACCCACCTCGCCATCGAACTTTTTAAGCGCGAGACCGGCACCGACCTCCTGCACGTGCCCTACCGCGGCGCGGCGCCCGCCACCAACGACTTGCTCGCGGGCACCGTCGACACGGTGCTGCTCGACATTTCGGTGCTGCTGCCGCACATCCGCGCCGGCACGGTGAAGCCGCTGGCCGTGACCTCGGACACGCGGGCGCCGCTGCTGCCCGACGTGCCGACCCTGCGCGAGATGGGCTTCCCGAAGGTCAATTCCGACAACTGGTACGCGCTGATGGCGCCGGGCAATGCGAGCCTGGAACACCGCCAGAAGATCTTTACGGCCGCCAGTGCGGCGCTGAAATCAAAGGAAGTGATCGACGCCTATGCCGCCGTGGGCGGCGTCGTGGGCGGCGGCACCTCGGCCGAGCTCGCGGCCTTCCTGCGCGAGGAAGTCGAGAAATGGGCGGCCGTGATCAAGGGCGCCAACGTCAAATTGGAATAGCCAAACTGGAGTAGCGAAGAATGCTCGACGCCGAAACCCGCGCCCTGCTCGACCTGATGGACGCCGCCGTCAAAGGCGGCCGGCCCCGGCTGGAAACCCTGCCGCACGCGGTGGGCCGCAAGGCGGTCGACAAGATGTCGGAGGATGGCGAGGCCGAACCGCCGGAAGTGGCCGAAGTGGCCGATGGCGGCTTCGCAGGCCCCGCAAGCGAGATCCGCTTCCGCCGCTACAGGCCGATCGGCGCCAAGGCCGGGCTGCTGCCGACACTGATCTACTATCACGGCGGCGGGTTCGTGATCGGCAACATCGAAACGCACGATTCGACCTGCCGGCGGCTGGCCAACAAGAGCCGCTGCCAGGTGATCTCGATCGACTATCGCCTCGCGCCCGAGCATCCCTTCCCCGCCCCGATCGACGACGGCCTCGCGGCCTTCAGGCACATCAGGGACAATGCGGAGTCGTTTGGCGCAGACGGGGCGCGCATCGCGGTCGGCGGCGATTCGGCGGGCGGCGCGATGGCCGCCGTGGTCTGCCAGCTCTGCCGCGACGCCAAGGAGACGGGACCGGCGTTCCAGATGCTGATCTATCCCGCCACCGACTCGAGCAAGGAGAGCGCCTCGCGCAAGGCTTTCGCCGAGGGCTACTTCCTCTCCGGGGCGCTGATGACGTGGTTCTGGGAGGCCTATGTGCCGGACGAGGACACCGACCTCGCCGACCTCCGCCTCTCGCCGCTGTTGGCGAAGGACTTCACCGGCCTGCCGCCGGCCTTCGTCCTCACCGCCGGCTACGACCCGTTGCGCGACGAGGGTCGTGCCTATGCCGACAAACTCATCGATGCCGGGGTGAAGACGACCTATGTGAACTACCCGGGCACGATCCACGGGTTCTTCTCGATGACGCGGTTCCTCAAGCAGGGGCTCAAGGCAAACGACGAGGCAGCGGCCGTCCTGGGCGCTTTTATGGACACCTGAACGTCGATAAATAGTGTCGATAAAACCTGTCTATAAAATCAGGCGGACGAAGCCCACGGGCTCTGAAAAGCCCTTGAGGGCCACGCTTTCCTCGTGCCGGGGCAGGTCGGCCAGCACGGGCTGAACCGCCGGATCGTCGGCGACGGCGCGGGAGAGCACGATGTCGCCGCCGGCGCTCTGGCCCTGCAGGCGGGCGGCCATGTTCACGGTGGAGCCGAAATAGTCGAGGCGGTCGTTCAAGGTCACCACGACGCTGGGGCCCATGTGGACGCCGAGCTTCAGCACGAGATCGTGGTCGGCGATGGCGGCCTGCATGGCGAGCGCCGCCTTCACCGCGTTGGCGGGATCGCCGAACGAGGCCATGACGGCGTCGCCGATGGTCTTCACCACCGCGCCGTCGTGGTCGCGCACGATGCCGGCCAGCAGGGCGAAGTGGTCGCGCACCATGTTGTAGGCCTGGGCATCGCCCACCCGCTCGTAGAGCGCGGTCGAGCCCTGCAGGTCGGAGAAGAGCAGCGCCACCTGGCTCACCCCCGCCTCGTCGCCCGGCCGCAAGGTCGCGGCGGCAAAGAGATCGCGGAAGGCTTGCAGCGAGATCACCTCGGGCGCGGTCAGCGCCTCGCGCGTCCAGGTGCGGTCTTCCACGAGAACCGCCAACTCGAAGCCCGCGTCGTTCACGAACGCGCCGCCCTCCATTGGCCCCTCAACGGCCTCGACTCCCGAAGCGCCGATGCGCGCGCCCGGAAAGGCGCCGCCTTTATGCTCCACGTCGACGAACGCACCGGGATGGAGCGTGCGGACGCGATAGCTGCCGGCCGGCAGATCGACCGCCCCCTGACCTGCCAAGCTCCGCCGCTCCCCCGGCGCCAGCAGGAGCTGCACCGCCACATGCGGCGTCGCCATCGGGCCCGACAGACAAAACCCGCCGGTCCCGATCGGCCGCACCTGCGGCGCCGGCGCAAACGACAGTTCGACGTTCTTCTCGAAATCGCGGTCGTAGTCGATGTTGCACGAGGGACAATGCGCGCCGCGCGGCAGCTCGCCCAGCGACGCGGCACTGAGCTTGGCGCCGCGGCAGTTGGTGCAGAGCAGGTCCCATTTCATGGTCAGCAGCCCGGCCCGGACCGCGGCGAGGCAGGCTTCGATGGCGGTGCGCGGCGGGACGCCCAGCGCGCGCGCCAGCTTCTTGGGCTTGAGCGGCGCCAGATCCGTCGCCATACCCGTCAGCACGCGCTCGGCCAGGCGCGCGCCGAGGCCATTGCCATAGGGGCTGCGATCGACCTCCGCCGCCATCGCCGCTGCCCGCTCGCGCGCGCCTTCGGGAAGCTCGGGCGCCGGCAGCTCGAAGAACGTCGGCCGCTCGCCCTTGGCAAAGGCCACCGCCTCCAGGATGCGCTTGCCGACGACGGCGCCCGCCTGCTCGGCCAAACGCTTGCCGAACAGCCGGCCCATCAGGGTGAGCGGCTCCCATTCGAGCGCGTAGCTGACGCGACTCCCGCCCGCGCCATCAGGCTCGAGATCGAACACCGGCCCGAAGCGGCGGAACGGGCCCTTGGTGAACTGGCGGGCCTGGCGGAAATGGCGGCCGTGGATCCACTCGTAGGGCTTCTCCTCCCATTCGAGGGTGAAGCCCGCGGCCTTGCCCTTGCCGCGGCGCAGCACCGTGCCGTTGGGCTGCGGCGTCTCCTCCAGCGCATAGGGCGGCAGGCCCATCGCCTCGTTGAAGCGGTTGGTGTCGGCCAGCACCGGCCAGAGCTCTTCCGGCGGCAGGTCGAAGGTCCAGGACCAGGTGCGGCGCATGACGGTCTTACTGTAGCAGAGGGCCGCGCGGATTAGCGTCGATGCATCACGAGGTCGTGCGCGCGCGGCCCTGGGAGCGACAGGCTGCGGCTTGGTTACAAGCCGCGTTTGCAAAGCAATGTCCGAGAGCGTCGAAGGCTGGCGCAACACGCCTAAGCAGAGAAGCAAGACCTCGCAGCGGCCCTCCGGGCTCACGGTGCGATAAGCCTTAGCATCAAGCGGCCGCTAGACCAAAGAGCAACAGATTCTGTGCCCCGAAAACAAGCGACCGAGGTCACTTGCCTGACGCCAGCCGAAGCCAGCGCAACTAGACGACTAACTCGGCGCCCTCAACATGGTTGGAAAGTACATCTTTTTTCGCGGCGGTTGAAGTGGTTTTTGCCTCACAACTGTCTTGCGAAGCATGTGAAGTTCAGATTGACCAAGATCCGTTAGGCGCCGCTTATCATTCACCCAGCCCTGCCCGATTGCGTGTTCTAGCCATCGTTCAACTTCAAACTGCGTCAATCCTGTCTGACGAGAGACTGCTTCGACATTGCGCGGACCTCGACCAAGTGCCGCCAGAACCAGCACTAGAGCCTGCAGTTTGGGGCTAGCGGTCTTCAACCATGCCGCTGTCGCCAGCCCACGCTGACGCATTTGTACTAGCCGGTCGGCGATGCTTTGAGCGTCATCTCGTTGCGTGAAATGCGTTCGCGAATTTGCCGTAACGCGAGCAGGAAACAGCGGCGCCCATTTTGCCGCGCGCTTATGAAGTATCCTCGGTGCGTTATTTGGGACACCGTGCGCGAACGCGATTAGGGCCCCACCACTGCGAAATCCAAGCGAGTCCGTCGGATCATGGTCGACCGGATCGTACCTGACGCAGATTCCTCGTATTCGATAGCGTGCATCCTCAGATGACAATTGCCCAACTGTCGGACACCCAGCGACAAAGCGAACCTTGGGTTTACAGGGGTGTTCTTCAACATTTCGCTGACCTTCCGGGGTTCCAGCGTAAGCGATTACTTCGAAGCGTAACCCTTTGTCAGCACCTGCAGAACGCCAGCTCTTGACAGACGCTACTCTCCACGCCGCTTCAAGATAATCGCGCGCACGCTTTCCACTCCCGACAAAGTCTGTAACGACTACAAATCGTCGTATCTTGTACTTCCGAATGGAATCCGGACCAGGATGATTGAAGAGAATTCCCTTATTCTGGCGGCACAACTCGCTTACTAGTTGAGCAACCAGACCCTCGCTACCTACGTCCGGATCATAGGCTCTAGTCGGTTTGACGGGCTGCGGCCCAATCCCATACGCCTTACGGACTTTCGTTTTTGTTTCCTTAAACAGTCTGTTTGGCCGCCCTTTGTAGCGGGGTAGTTCTCGCTCCACATACAACCCCATGGGCTGGCGACCTTTCGCGAGCCGACGAAGCAGCAGGGCGCTCAATCCGTTAGCAAACGCTTCATGCGAGACTAACGCCATCGCTTTGAGCATTTCGGCTGCAGTCGGCTGATCACGAGGATCAAATTGTGCAAGCCATGCTTGAGTAGCAGGAGCATCGAAGAAGCTCAAATTCTCACGTGCCATGGGGCATACTAACAAGAGTATCAACCAAAAGTCGCATTTTTGTGATTCGCCACTTAGCTCCGTCGCAGCGTCTCGCAGCCGCCGCTCGACTGCACGGGAGTGCTAGAGACAAACGTTCGTCAGGCCTTGCCTCGCAATGTCATGATGCTCAAAGGCTGAGCTTCGCTCGGCCTACGCCCCATTCAACACAAAACACACCCGCGCCGGTCTGTCCGAGCGGTTGCTCCACGCATGGTTGGTGCCGCGCTGGATCAGCACGTCGCCCGCCGTCATCAGGGTCTCGCCGACGTCCATCAGCGCCCAGATCTCGCCCTCGACGACGATGGCGTAGTCGATGCTCTGGGTCTTGTGGAAGCCGGGATGGCGCGCCTTGGCGTCGTGCGCCTGGGCGGCGCCATACTGGCGGAAGACCTCGGCCTGGTTGTCGTAGTTGCGCTCCTTCTCTGGCGGCGGCCCGGGCCAACGGGGCGCGGCCGTGATCCATATCAAGCCTTCTCTTCCGCTTATCGACTAGCTTCGCGTCAACTCCCCCGTTGGCACAGGTGAATGGATGACGCTGAACTTCCTCGGCAGCTCACCGACCCGCTTCCTGTTTTTCACCGGAAAGGGCGGCGTCGGTAAAACCTCGATCGCCTCTGCCGCGTCGTTGCATCTGGCGGATGCCGGCAAGACCGTTCTGCTGGTCAGCACCGATCCCGCCTCGAACCTCGACGAGATGCTGGGCGTGACGCTCAGCAACCGGCCGGCTGCCGTGCCCGGTGCGCCGCGACTGTCCGTGCTCAACATCGATCCGACGGCGGCGGCCGAGGCCTATCGCGTCCGCGTCCTGGCGCAGCTCGAAACAGGGACCGACGAGAAGACCCGGCAGACGGTGCGCGAGGAACTTTCCGGCGCCTGTACCACGGAGATTGCCGCGTTCGACGAGTTCACGGGCCTGCTGGCCGACGAGGCGAGCGGCTTCGACCATGTCGTTTTCGACACGGCGCCGACAGGCCACACGCTGCGTCTGCTCAGCCTGCCGAAGGCCTGGACCGGGTTTCTCGCCGGCAACGATCGCGGCGCCTCCTGCCTGGGCCCGCATTCCGGGCTGAAGATGCAGGAAGAGCGCTTTCGCCATGCCATGGAGGCGCTGGCGAATGAGAGGCTGACCACGATCGTGCTGGTGACGCGGCCCGAGCGGGGCGCGATCCGGGAAGCCGATCGTACGTCGGTCGAGCTGAAGGCCATGGGCCTGTCGAACCAGCACCTCGTGGTGAACGGGGTGTTCAGGGCGTCGGGCGCAAGGGATGCGGTGGCGGCTTCGCTGGAAAAGGAGGGCCGGTCGGCGCTCGCCGACATGCCCGAGGGATTGCGCCGCCTGCCGCGCGAGGAGATTGCGTTGCGGGCCTACGACATGGTGGGTCTCGACGCGTTGCGGTCGCTGCTCGCGCCCGCCGGGTCGCCGAAGCCAATGGCGGAGCGCGAGCCCGATCCCGCGGCGATGGCCGCCGGGCGTTATCCGGACCTTCGCGCGCTGATCGATCGTCTCGCCGGCGATGGACGCGGCCTGATCATGGTGATGGGCAAGGGCGGGGTCGGAAAAACCACCATCGCCTCCGCCATCGCCATCGGCCTGGTCGGGCGCGGCCACTCGGTGCACCTCAGCACGACCGATCCCGCGGCGCATCTCGCCATGACGCTCGACGGCGAATTGCCGGGCCTGCTGGTCGATCGCATCGACCCCAAGGCCGAGACGGCCCGCTATGTCGCCAAGGCGATGGAGACGCGGGGCCGCGACCTGGACGAGGCCGGCCGCGCCCTGCTGCGCGAGGATCTGGAGTCACCCTGCACCGAGGAAGTGGCGGTCTTTCATGCCTTCTCGCGAATCGTCGGCGAAGCGCGCAGTGCCTTCGTGGTCCTCGATACGGCGCCGACCGGCCATTCGTTGCTGCTGATGGATGCGACCGGCGCCTATCACCGCCAGATGGTTCAGAACCTGCCCGCCCAGCCCGGCAGCGGTCGATTGATCACGCCCCTGATGCGGCTGCAGGATTCCGCCTATACGCATGTCATCCTGGTGACCCTGGCCGAGACCACGCCCGTGTCCCAGGCGGCGGCATTGCAGGAGGATCTGAGGCGCGCCGGCATCGAGCCCTACGCCTGGGTGATCAACAAGTGCCTCGTTGCCAGCGGCACGCGCGACCCGCTGTTGCTGCGTCGCCTGTCCGGTGAGCGGGCCCAGATCGCCCGCGTGCACGACGGGCTGGCGAAAGCGACGTACCTGTTGCCGCGGCTGGCGGAACCCCCGGTCGGCATCGCGGCGCTTGAACGCCTGGCGGGCAGCACTGTCGGCTGAAGGGTCAACGGACAGCGATTGATCCATGGTGATTGATCCATGTCATGGCAAAGAGCCGGCCGAGTTCCAAACTTAGAAAATGGATGGAAATCGCGGACCACGCCTCTGAATCACGGTGAATGACGTGGCTTGCCCAGTTTCGAAGAACGGTGCGCGCGAGGTCGCGGTCGAGTTGGCCTCGGTGTGCCTGGCGGCAATGCTTCTCGGCGGCGCGCCGGTCGTGGCCCAGGCACAGGCTGTCGGCGCCGCCGCGCCGCTCATCGTCGACGGCTCGTTCGAGATGATCGGGTGGACGGCAGACAAGCCGGACGAGAAATTCCGGGATCTTTGCAGTGCGACGGCGGGTGTCGTCGCGTGTCACATGCAGACGCAGATACCGTACGGGGTGTTGAAGGCGTCGATCAGGGGAAAGCTGCACGGCAACCAGATCGTCAGTCAGGCGCTCCTCCAGGTCAGCCAATCCGTTCCTGAATGTACTTACACCAGCGAGACCGTGCTGACGGGAACGATCAACCTGTCTCCGGACGGAACATTCACCAACCGATGGACCAATGGACCGACATCGTACACATCGGTCACAGGGCCCTGTGCCGCCACCCTGCCGCGAACGACGCCGCCCGGTCCGCCTTCCGACTGGATCGGCACCTGGCGGCAGCTGACGGTCGGCGCTGATCCGGCGGTCACCGTTGCGCCCGGTGCAGCACCCGATGCCGGCGGCAAGTCATCGGTGCGGATCGAGGGCAACACGATCTACGTGACCGACGCGTCTGGAACCGTGCGCGTGGTGACGCTGGTGACGCCGACGAAAGGGTCGCCGCCGGCCTTCAGCCCACCGACCGTGAGCGGAGAGGCGAAGGCCTTCGAAAAGTACGTGATGACGCACGCATTCGAGGCCAGTTACGGACACCTGCCGCCGGAGCTGCGGTCGAGCTTCGTGAGCGGCATGCCGATGCCGAGCGACGTGGCGGGCGAGGCGGCCCAAGCGGTCCTCGATGCCGGCGAGAGCGCGGCGAACTGGGTCCGGGAGAACCGGGCCGAAGTGGCCCTGGTCGTCCTGTCGACGGCGGTCAGCGTGGCGTTTCCGCTGTCGGCCTTCGCCAATCCCGCGGTGGCGACCGGCGGCGCCGCGGTCCTGCGCAGCGTGGTGGGCACGGCCATGGTCGCCGGCACCGCCGGCTTCGTCCAAAGCCTGTCCAAGACATTCCTCACCACCCAGAGCACGGGGGAGAGGGTCGTGGGGGCGATCGCCAAAGGCGCCGGCGATGCCGTGGCGACGGTGCCCAGCAGCCTGACCGGCGCGGGGGTCGAGAAGGCGGCGGAGCAGATCATTGGGAAGGCCGCGGTCACGGCGGGCTCCTTGATGGTCGGCATCACCACCGACAAGGCGATGGAGAAGCTCCAGGTCTCGGAGAAGACCGCGGCCCTCGTGATGAAGGCGCCGTCGTATGCGTCCAGCCTGCTCACGCTCCCCGGCCCGTCCCCTGAGCCCGGCGGCATGTCGCTCAACTTCGACCGGTAAGAGGCATGGCGGCGACGTGCGTGCAGGAGGCCAGTCCGAAATGACCAAGACGATCGTGCGAACGTTGGCGCGTGGGTCCCTCCCCGGGTTGCTGCTGGGCGCGCTGGTGCTCGGCCCCACGGCGAGGGCAAACGCGCAGACCTCCCTCGACCAGGTTCCGGCCGACCTGCGCCGGCTGATGATCTTCGCGCCGGACCCCAAGAAGTTGTCATACCTGGAAGGACCGGGGATCCGTCAGTTGCAGTTCCAGCGTGAGGAGCAGCACGAAGACAAGAAATTCTGCAACCACTGGTATGGCAACCGGGTGATAGTATCGATCGAGGACCACGATTCGCCGGCAATTGCACATCATCAGTTTGAAGTCACTCGCCTGCAGCGGGAAAACATCGCTCAGGTTACAAAGGTCGCGAGTTCGCTGGCTGGCACCGACGAGACCGCGGTCTTTGAGGGCAACTACCTCAGCAAGGAAAAGTGCGGCACGTTCCAGCGGGAGACTGTTTTCCGGATCGGAAAATGGAAGGTCTTTCTAATGGAGGACTATTTCAACGGCGCTGCTGTAACGTCATCCATCGCGCCGGGCCTTGTTGCTGCGCTGAGGGGCGAGGCCTCTTCGACACCTGCCGAGGTAGCGTCCGGTGCGGCACCCGATGCCGGCAGCAAGTCATCGGTGCGGATCGAGGGCAACACGATCTACGTGACCGACGGATCCGGAACCGAGCGCGTGGTGACGCTGGTGTCCCCGACGAAGGGTTCGCCGCCGGTCTTCAGCCCGCCGACCGTGAGCGGAGAGGCGAAGGCCTTCGAAAAGTACGTGGTGACGCACATGTTCGAGGCGAGCTACGCGCATCTGCCGCCGGACCAGCGTCTGAATTTCATAAGCGGCATGCCGATGCCGAGCGACGTGGCGGGCGAGGCGGCCCAGGCGGTCCTCGATGCCGGCGAGAGCGCGGCGAACTGGGTCCGGGACAACCCGGCCGATGCCAGCCTGCTGGTCCTGTCGACGGCGGTCAGCCTGGCGTTTCCGCTGTCGGCCTTCGCCAACCCCGCGGTGGCGACCGGCGGTGCCGCGGTCCTGCGGGGCGTGGTGGGGACCGCCATGGTCGCCGGCACCACCGGCTTCGTCCAGAAACTCATGAGCAACGTCTTTACCGACCAGACCGCCCTCCAGCGGTTCAAGGAGGCGGCGGCCAAAGGCGCGGGCGATGCCGTGGCGACGGTGCCCAGCAGCCTGACCGGCGCGGGGGTCGAGAAGGCGGCGGAGCAGATCATTGGGAAGGCCGCGGTCACGGCGGGCTCCGTGATGGTCGGCATCGGCACCGACAAGGTGACGGAGAAGCTCCAGGTCTCGGAGAAGACCGCGGCCCTCGTGATGAAGGCGCCGTCTTATGCGTCCAGCCTGCTCACGCTCCCCGGCCCGTCCCCTGAGCCCGGCGGCATGTCGCTCAACTTCGATCGATAAGAGGCACAGATGAAAACGCTCAAGGTGGCGCTCT
The DNA here is from genome assembly GCA_945862125.1 of Reyranella massiliensis 521. Classification (GTDB taxonomy): domain Bacteria; phylum Pseudomonadota; class Alphaproteobacteria; order Reyranellales; family Reyranellaceae; genus Reyranella; species Reyranella massiliensis_A. Next base: position 6,430 of record CAMAYC010000036.1, on the reverse strand, counting down.
GCGCGCTGGTGTTCGGCCTGCTGGCCTCGGGATCCGCGGGCGCCGCCGACAAGCTCGAGATCATCGCGCTTCCGGGCAAGACCGATGTCGCGGCCCAGGACGTTGCGCCCGACATCATGCTGGCCGTCCTGGCCGTCAGCCAGATGCTGCGCGGCGACGCCGACCTGTCCAGGGGGCTGGGCAAGGCAGTGCTGGCGCCGGATGCCAAGGTGGTCTCCTACGACGCCAGCCCCAGGGGCGGCGGGTTCCGCTACGAGGGTTACCGGCTGGGCGGCGTGACCCTGAACGTCGTCGAGCCGTCTCGCCACGGCGAACCCGGCCGCCGCCTGACGGGCTTCCTGCAGTTCGTGAACATCGACGGCCTGCGGGCGCAGACGGTATTCATGATCGACTACGGCTCTTCGGCCAAGGGCATCGCGGTCCACGATCTCCAGGCGATGCCCATGACGCCCGTCGACGCGCGCGTGGTGCTGCGCGCGCTGCCGCTCAAGGCCGGCCAGGCCCTGCTCGAGCAGCGTCCCAAGGCGGTCGACGTCTGGCTCGAACGCACGGCGAGCCTCGCGCAGGCGATGCCCCTGCCCGCCGGCGACTGGATGCTGATCGCGATCTCGCCGGACCGCGTGCTGCCCGGCGACCGGCTGGAAATCCATGTGGGCGCGGAGGCCGGCAAGACCGATCCGAAGGCGCCGGCCGCCACGAGCTTCGACGACGCGGGCTTCGCGGTTGCGGCGGTGCCCTGGAAGGCCAGCGGCAAACCGGCCATCGCCAGCGTGTACCTGCACACCGACCTGCATCCGAAGAAGAGCGACGGGAGACGGTTGCTGGGCACCATGCCGCTGAGTGGCGGCAAGAAGCAATGATGCGGCTCGCTCGTCTCGCAAGGCTTCCGGCTGCGTTCGTTACGGCGGCGTTGCTTGTCGGAGCCGGGCCCCGCGCAGTTCTCGCTGAATACAGATCCGATCTGGAGATCCATCTCGGCGGAAAGTTTGTAAATCACGCAAAAGAAGGCACGTGGCCGCCGGGCCTGGTCGTCAACTACTACACTGCCGTAAGAGGTGAAGCTGCGGGTGCGCAGGTCGTGATCTACGGCAAGCCGGCCAACCCACGCGAGATGCACGAGCAGGCCGTGGCCATTCGCTCGCAGCAGTTCGAAACCAAGTCTGAGCGAACGATCGATGGCGCATCGTGCTGGCGGTTTGGCTACAGGAACAATCCCACTTACGCCCTCTGGCAGTGTCTGTATGGCGACTACGACGTTTCGATCGCCAAGCAGGATGACAAGACCAAGGTCGACGAAGTCGCCATGCTCAAGACCATCTTTCAGAGGCTTGGCGGCGAACAGCCGACAGCATCGGTCCGGGTCGACGGCAACACGATCTTCGTGACCGACGGGTCTGGCATCGAGCGCGCGGTGACGCTGGTGCCGCCGACGAAGGGGGCGCCGCCGACGTTCAATCCGCCGACCGTGGGCGGAGAAGCCAAGGCCTTCGAGAAGTACGTGATGACGCACATGTTCGAAGCGAGCTACGGGCATCTGCCGCCGGAGCTGCGGTCGACCTTCGTGAGCGGCATGCCGATGCCGAGCGACGTGGCGGGCGAGGCGGCCCAGGCGGTCCTCGATGCCGGCGAGAGTGCGGCGAACTGGGTCAAGGACAATCCGGCCGATGCCAGCCTGATGGTCCTGTCGACGGCGGTCAGCCTGGCGTTTCCGCTGTCGGCGTTCGCCAATCCCGCGGTGGCGACCGGCGGCGCCGCGGTCCTGCGCGGCGTGGTGGGCACGGCGATGGTCGCCGGGACCTCGGGCTTCGTCCAGAAACTCATGAGCAACGTCTTTACCGACCAGACCGCCACCCAGCGGTTCAAGGAGGCGGCGGCCAAGGGCGCCGGCGATGCCGTGGCGACGGTGCCCGGCAGCCTGATCGGCGCGGGGTTCGAGAAGGTGGCGGAGCAGATCATTGCCAAGGCGGCTGTCACGGCTGGCTCGGTGGCGGTCGGCATCGCCACCGACAAGGCGACGGAGAAGCTCCAGGTCTCGGAGAAGACCGCGGCCCTCGTGATGAAGGCGCCGTCGTACGCCTCCAGCCTGCTCACGCTCCCCGGCCCCTCCCCTGAGCCCGGCGGGATGTCGCTCAATTTCGATCGGTAAGAGGCATGGCGGCGACGTGCGTGCAGGAGGCCAGTCCGAAATGACCAAGACGATCGTGCGAACGCTGGCGCTTGCTTCCCTCCCCTCGCTGCTGCTGGGCGCTCTGGTGTTCGGCGCCACGGCGCCGGCACACCCCGCCCTCACGCGCGGCGGGAGCGCGGCGCGGGTGTCTTCTGCAGCACGAGCGAGAGGACGGCGACCAGGGCCACCGCCACCAGGCCGAAGGCCGCCCAGTTGAGCGCGATCCAGCCGATCCGCTCCTGCAGGAAGCCGGCCAGGAAGCTGGCCGACGCCGTCGTGCCGAAGATCAGGAAGTCGTTCAGCGCCTGCGCCTTGCCGCGTTCGGACGGACGATAGCAGGTCGTCACCAGCGTGGTGGCGCCGACGAACAGGAAGTTCCAGCCGACGCCGTTCAGGGTCAGCGAGACGCGGAAGTTCCAGGCCTCCAGCCCCATCAGGGCCACCGCCACGCCCGCCATCAGGATCAGCGTGCCCATCGTCATGACCCGCACCAGGCCGAAGCGGGCGATCAGGCTGCCGGTGAAGAAGGACGGCACGTACATCCCCATGACGTGCAGGAAGATTACCCACGGCGGTTCGGTGGCCGGCAGGCCGCAGCCGACGATCGCCAATGGCGAGGAGCTCATCAGGAACATCATGGTTGCCCACGACGCCATGCCGATGATCACCGCGGTGGCGTAGCGCGGCTGGCGGGCGATCTGCCACAGCGGGCGCTGCGGGGCGTCTGAGTCGGCGGCCGCCGGGTCGTGGATCGGCGGGAACCGGATCACGCCCAGTATCGCGAACACGACGACATGGATCACGATCATCGACAGGTAGGTGCCGAGATAGAGGGGCATCAGCAGGTCGAAGGTGGTGCGCGTCAGCACCGGACCGATGGTGCCGGCGAGGACGCCGCCCGCCGTCACCCAGGAGATCGCCCGCGCCCGGTAGGCGGGCGGGGCCAGTTCGACGGCGGCGAAGCGGTACATCTGCAGGGCCGCCACCGCGTAGCCCAGCAACAGCCCGCCGGCGCACATGAGCAGGAAGGTCGAGGTGTAGAGCCCGAGCGCGCACAACGCGGCGCCGGCCATGCCGAAGACCGAACCGACGCGAAAGCCGAAGCCGCGCCCGCGTCGCATCATGAGGGCGGCCGCGGGAAAGACGAACAGCATGACGCCGAGATGCTGCAGCGTCGCCGGCAGCGTCGCGAGCTCGCGTTGCGGGAAGAAGGTGATCACCGACAGGGCCGTGACGCTCAGCATGATCACGTTGCCCGCCTGGCCGATGGCCTGGCAGGCGGTCAGCAGCACCAGGTTGCGCCGGCTTTCGGCGCCAAGGCGCGCCGTCTCTGCGGTTGCCGTTGTCATCGCCACGACCGTAGAGACGTCGTGCGGTCGGCGGAAGGCTGGGGCCCGGCTCAAGACCCATCATGCGAAAGGCGGCGGCGACCGGCCGGGCAGTCTCCAAGTCAGCGACACTCCGCTTTTTCGCTCTCACGCTTCGCACGCGCCTTCCTCTCCACCTCATGCTTTTCTGTTGCGGAACCACCGTCCCTCGATGGAAGCCGCCCCATCCAACCGCTAGACTGCCCCGCGCATGCGCCAGTTCTGGTGGGTCAATCACAAGCAGACGTTCAATCAGGAGATTGAGCATCAGTACCTGTGGTCGCCCAAGACCTCGGCGAATGGCGCGCGTAACCGCTTCTACGACAACATGCGCGCGGCCAATCCCGGAGATCTGGTCCTCTCCTATGCGCACCAGCTCATCCGCTATCTCGGGCGCGTCGCGGATTTTGCCTTTACGGCACCCAAGCCCTCCGAGTTCGGGTCGACGGGCTCGTACTGGAACAATGAGGGCTGGCTGCTGCCGGTCTTCTGGACCCGGCTCGATCCGCCGATCCGTCCCAGAGATCTGCTGCCGCTGATCGGGCCTCTGCTGCCCGAGAAATATTCGCCGCTGCAGCCTGAGACCGGTAACGGCAACCAGGGCGTCTACCTCGCCGCCATTCCAAGAGAGATCTACGACGTCGTCAGGGCACACACGCACGTCGACGACGTCCGGCTCGAGACCGGCGGCGCCAACCGGCTAAGCTTCGGTACCGTCAAGGACGAGCTCGACGACCGGGTCGAAGCCACCCTTCGAGCCGACCTGACCTTGGACGACACCACCCGCACCGCCACCATCCAGGCGCGCCGGGGACAGGGGACATTCCGGTCCAATGTCGAGAAGATCGAGAAATCGTGCCGCCTCACCGGCATCACCAATTCCGCCCTTCTGATTGCCAGCCACATCATGCCGTGGCGGTCGTGCGAGACAGCAGCCCAGAGACTCGATGGGGCCAATGGGCTCCTGTTGACGCCCGACGCCGATCTGCTCTTCGATCGAGGTTTCATTTCGTTTGAGGACAGCGGCGACGTTCGTGGCTCGCCTCGCTTTGCCCCGGACGATCTTCGCCGCCTGGGGCTTGGCGAGCATGCCTGGAAGCAGCTTGGATTCTCCGAAGCGCCAATGCCGTGGCTGGCGCAGGGCTTTTCGGACGGGCAGCGAGGCTATCTCTCCTACCATCGCAAAGCGGTTTACATCACCTAGGTCCCGGCGAAGATTGCAACGGATCGAGACGCGAGACCGGCAAGAGAGCGATGAGCATCGATCCGAACGAAGAGCCGGCCATCCGGGCCCAGGCGGTCGACTGGCTGAGGCGGCTCGAGGCAACGCCGCACGATGCGGCCCTGCGCGCCGAGGTCGACGGCTGGCTGTCCCTGAATGCACGGCATCGGCGGGCTTACGACGAGGCGGCTTCGTTGTGGCATCAGGCGCCGGAGCCCGAAACCGCGCCCGACGCCGTGCCCTCAGTTGTGCCCGATGTCGGGCCCGGACTTCCGGACGGCCCGGTTCTCTGGGACGGGTCGAAGGCGCGGCCGCGATGGTGGATCCTGGCTGTGGCCGTGGCGGCGGTGGCCGCCAGCCTCGCCGTGCTGGCGCTGCCCGGCGTGCAGCTGCGGATCGCCGCCGACCATCGCACGGGGATGGCCGAGGTCCGGGAGATCGCGCTGGCCGACGGCAGCCGCGTCACCCTCGACGCCAGCACCGCCATCGCCGTGTCGTTCACCGCCACCCGGCGGACGGTCACGCTGCTGTCGGGGCAGGCCTTCTTCGAAGTCACTCCCTCGCGCGAGCTTCCGTTCGTCGTGACCACGCGTGGCGTGACGGTGAGCGCGACGAGCGAGGGGATGGGCAGCGAATTCGACGTGCTGACATCCGAGGAAGGCGTGGCGGTTGCCGTCCGCTCCGGCGCGGTGACGGTGAGCGAGCAGGCGCTGGGCGCGGTCGACGAGCTCACGCCGGGGCTCCAGCTCAAATTGCCGCGCAACCGCGGGCCGCTGCTGGCGCCGATGCGGCCGGACGAGGTCGCGCGGTGGCGGGATCGCCGGCTGGCCTTCAGCGGGACGCCGCTGCGCGAGGCGGTCGGGCAGATCGGGCGCTATCTGGAGACGGTGATCGTGTTTGCCGACGAGCGCATCGGCGACATGCCGGTGACGGCGACGGTCGACCTGCGACGTCCGGCGGAGGCGTTGCGGACGGTGGTGGGGCTGGGCGATGGGCGGGTGACGGAGGTGACGCCCTACCTCACGGTGATTTCGTCGCGTCGCTGACGGGTGGTGCGGCGCCATCGGATTGTGACTGCGCCGCCTGTGACTGTGCCTCCTGTGACTGGGCCTCCATGGCCTCCAGCCGGGTGGCAATCAGGAGCGCGCTCCTGCATTGGAACGCCGACCAGGCGGCCAGGGCCGCCGGCAGCAACGCCCAGGGCCAGGCCACGAGATAGACGACAATGCCGGCGAGGAGGAGAAAGAGGATCGTCGCCTTGGCCTTGCGCCGGGCGCCGGCGCGGAAGTCGGCGGAGGTCCTGCCCTGCTCGGCGGATCTTGCGGCGAGGGTGTCGTGCCAGGTCATGGGTGGGACTCCGAAGTTCCGAGGTGTGGGGCGATAGCCTTCGACGCTCTCGGTGAAGCTTCGCTTCACCTGTCGCTAACGGGCCTAGCTTCGCTAGGCCCCCGCCGAAATAAGACTTCTGGCGCAATCCAGCACCGTCTCCTTCAGCGGACGCGGCTGCCAGCCGAGCACTCTCTCGGCCTTCGTCGAGGCGAATGTGCGCTTCTCGCCGAGGCGCGGGGCCACGGCCGCCACGCTCCGGTCGAACAGCGCGACAAGCCTCAGGACCAGGTCGGGAACCTTGCGCGTGGGGACCTTGCCGGCCGCGTCGCCGAGGTGGGCCCGCAG
>CAMAYC010000035.1 GCA_945862125.1 Reyranella massiliensis 521 | reverse complement strand
CCCGTACGCCCCGTGCCCTGAACCGTGACCTAATCCCGCCGACGATCCGGGGCACCCTCGCGCCGCGGGCGCTTGGGGGCCCGGTCGGCCGGTTGAAAACGAGCCACAAGGTCGGTCAGATGCTCGATTTCGTCAATGGCGATGGCCTCCGGCGCGCGCGGTGCAGGCGCCGTCCCGGGCCGCCCCCGCGGCACCAGGGCGCTGCGAAAGCCGAGCTTGGCCGCCTCGCGCAGTCGGGCCTCGCGCTGGCCGACCGGGCGGACCTCGCCGCCCAGGCCGATTTCGCCAAACACCACCATTTCCGGCGGCACCGGCTCGTCGGCCAGCGAGGACACCACGGCCGCAGCGACGGCGAGATCGGCAGCCGGCTCGCCGATTTTCAGGCCGCCTGCAACATTGAGATAGACGTCGTTGGCGCCGATCGCGACGCCGCAGCGTGCCTCGAGGACGGCCAGCACCATGGCGAGCCGATTGGAGTCCCAGCCGACCACGGCATGGCGCGGCGTGCCGAAGGAGGAGGGCGACACCAGCGCCTGGATCTCGACCAGCAGCGGCCGGGTGCCTTCGATGCCCGCGAAGACGCAGGCGCCCGAGACGTTGCCGCGGCGCTCGCCCAGGAACAGCGCCGAGGGATTGGCGACATCGGAGAGGCCGCGATCGGACATCTCGAACACGCCGATCTCGTCGGTCGGGCCGAAGCGGTTCTTGACGGTGCGCAAGATGCGGAACTGGTGCCCGCGTTCGCCTTCGAAATAGAGCACCGTGTCGACCATGTGCTCGAGCACGCGCGGTCCGGCGATGGCGCCATCCTTGGTGACGTGGCCAACCAGCAGCACCGCGATGCCGCGGCGCTTGGCGAGTTCGACCAGCGCCTGCGAGGAGGCGCGGACCTGCGTGACGGTGCCCGGCGTGCTGTCCACCGTGTCGAGCCACATGGTCTGGATCGAGTCGATCACCGCGACCTTGGGGGCGTCGGGCCGCTCCAGCGTCGCCACGATATCGCGCACCGAGGTGGCGGCCGTCAGCTGCACCGGCGCGTCGCCCAGGCCCAGACGCTCGGCGCGCAGCCGGACCTGGTCCAGCGCCTCTTCGCCGGAGATGTAGGCGCAGGCCGTATTCTGGCGCGCCAGCGCCGCAGCCACCTGCAGGAGGAGTGTCGACTTGCCGATGCCGGGATCGCCACCGATCAGCAGCGCCGAGCCCACCACGAGACCGCCGCCGCACACCCGGTCGAACTCGGCGATGCCGCTCCTGTAGCGCGGCGGCTGGGGGGTCGTGCCGGTGAGGCCGGCGAATTCGAGCAGGCGGCCCTTGCCGCCGCGTGCCAACCCGCCGCCAGCGGGGCCAGGCGCAGGCGCCGATTCCTCGGTGATCGTGTTCCACTCGCCGCAGGATTCGCAGCGGCCGCTCCACTTGTTGGTGACGGAACCGCACGACTGGCAGACGAAGCGCTTGAGGGCGCGCGCCATGTCAGAGCCTCCGGACCTGCATACGGATCGGCCCCTCGGCACGGCCATGGATGAACTGCTCGACATGGCCGTTGCCGGACCTGTCGATGTCGGCGATCGGTCCCTGCCAGATCAGCTTGCCTTCATAAAGCATGCCGATGCGGTGGCCGATCTTGCGCGCGCTCGCCATGTCATGGGTGATGGACACGGCGGTGGCGCCGAGGTCGCTGACGCATTTGACAATGAGGTCGTTGATGACGTCGGCCATGATCGGATCGAGGCCGGTGGTCGGCTCGTCGAAGAAGATGATCTCGGGCTCGCGGGCGATGGCGCGTGCCAGCGCCACGCGCTTCTGCATGCCGCCGGAGAGCTCGGACGGGAACAACTCGCCGATCTCCGGCCCGAGGCCGACCGCGCCCAGCTTGGCGATGGCCACTTCGCGCGCTTGCTCGGGCTTCATGCCGTCGCTCTGGATCGGACCGAAGGCGACGTTTTCCCAGACGCGCAGCGAATCGAACAGGGCGCCGCCCTGGAACAGCATGCCGAACTTGCGCATCACGCGGGCACGGCTGCGATCGCTGAAATCGACGGTTTCCTCGCCGTCGACGCGGATCGAGCCGCGATCCGGCGCCATCAGGCCGAGGATGCATTTCAGCAGCACCGACTTGCCGCTGCCGGAGCCACCGATCACGACCATCGATTCGCCCGGCGCCACGTCGAGATCGATGCCCTGAAGCACCTTCTTCGAGCCGAAGGCCTTGGTGACGTCGCGCAGCGAGATTTTGGCGCTCGGCGGGGCGCTCGGCGGGACATTCATCGGGCGAAGAAGGCTTCGGTGAGGAAGTAGTTGAAGGTGAAGATGAGGATCGATGCCGAGACGACGGCGTTCGTGGTCGCCATGCCGACGCCCTGGGCGCCGCCCTTCGACGTGTAGCCGTGATAGCAGCCCATCAGGGTGATCAGGAAGCCGAACACGGCAGCCTTTACCAGACCTGAGAACACGTCCTGGAACTGCAGGAAGTCGATCGTATTGCGCAGATAGGCCGCGTCGTTGAAGTCGAGCTTGTAGACGCCGACGAGGAAGCCGCCGAGGATGCCGATGATGTCGGCGACCAGGACCAGGATCGGCAGGGTGACGATTCCCGCGATCAGGCGAGGCGCCACGAGGTACTTGAAGGGGTCGGTCGACAGCGTGGTGAGCGCGTCGATCTGCTCGGTCACGCGCATGGTGCCGATTTCAGCGGCGATGGCGGCACCAATGCGGCCCGCCACCATGAGGCTGGCGAGGACCGGGCCCAGTTCGCGGGTGAGCGACACGACGACCACGTTGGGAATGGCGCTTTCGGCCGAAAAACGGGCGAAACCGGTATAGCTCTGCAGAGCCAGGACCATGCCGGTAAAGATCGCGGTCAGGCCGACGACCGGCAGGGAGTAGTAGCCGATCTCCAGGATCTGGTTGACGATCTGCCGGCGATAGTAGGGTGGTTGCACAGCCTGCCGCACCGCACGGAAGGCGAACGAAGTGACGGCGCCCGTCGCCTCCAGGAACGCCAGCGTCATGCGGCCGAGAACCGTCAGCAGCGGAATGTTCACGCCTCTTCTCCCACCGCGTCTTCTCCCGGCGCGTCGCCCCGGCCTTCGACATAGGTGCGGTGATAGCGCCGGCCCAGCGCCGTCATGATCTCGTATCCGTTGGTGCGAGCCCATTCGGCGACATCGTCGGGCGTCACGTTGGCGCCCAGCACCTCGACCAGATCGCCGGGCTGCGACGCAGCTTCCGGCACCTCGGTCACGTCGATCGTCACAAGATCCATCGAGATGCGGCCGATCACGGGCACGGGCTGTTGGGCGATGTACACGACGCTGCGATTGACCAGTGCGCGGAAGTAGCCGTCGGCATACCCGAGGCCGATGGTGGCGACGCGCGTCGGCCTCGCCGCGCGCCAAGCGCCACCGTAGCCAACGGTCTGTAGAGCGTCAACGCGACGGACCTGGAGGATACGGGCCTGCAGCGTGACGGTCGGCAGCATCGGGTTGGCCTGGCCGGGCAGGGGATTGATGCCGTAGAGGGCGGCGCCCGGCCGCATGAGGTCGAAGTGATAGTCGGGACCGAGGAAGATGCCGGAGGAATTCGCCAACGACGCCGGCGCGCCCGGCATCGCCTTGACGAAAGACCGGAAGCGGGAGAGCTGCTCGCCATTGATCGGGTTGGCGGGCTCCTCCGACGCCACGAGATGGCTCATGAAAAGGGCGAGGCGCAATCCACGCAGCCGGCCGCGCTCGTTGACCAACGCCTGGGCGTCCTCGGGGCCGAAGCCGAGGCGGTTCATGCCGGTATCGAGATGGATGACGGCATCGAGCGGGCGGTTGAAACGCTGCGCCGCCGCGCGCCAGGCATTGAGCTGGCCCAGATGGTTGAGCACGGGCGTGAGATCGTGTTCGACGAAGTCGCCTTCGGTGCCGGCGAGCAGTCCATTCAGGACGTAGATCGGATGCTCGGGCAGCAGGCGCCGCAACTCGATGGCCTCGTCGATATGGGCCACGAAGAACTGCCGGCAGCCCTCGGCTGCAAGTCTCGGTCCCACGATCGCGAGCCCGGTGCCATAGGCATCGGCCTTGAGCACGGCGGCGCAATCGACGGGACGGCCGCCGGCGCGGCCGGCGTCGCGCAGGCCGCGCCAGTTGGCGGCGATGGCACCGAGATCGATCGTCAGGATCGCGCCGGCCCGGCGCGTCGCGTCGTCGGCGGGAGAGGACATCGACAGGCCTAAAAAGCCGGACCGCCCGGCCGTTCCTCGTCGGCGGGCAGGTTGTCGAACTTGGTGAACTGTCCTTCGAAGGCCAGGCGCACGAGGCCGGTGGGGCCATGGCGCTGTTTGGCCACGATGACCTCGGCCTTGCCGTAGGTCTGTTCGCACCGCTGCCTCCAGGCATCGTGGCGCTCATTGAACTTCTGGTCGGATTCCTCGGCGCGTCGCGTCGGCTCACCGCGCTGCAGGTAGTACTCCTCGCGGTAGACGAACATGACGACGTCGGCATCCTGCTCGATCGAGCCCGACTCGCGAAGGTCGGAGAGCTGCGGCCGCTTGTCCTCGCGCTGCTCGACGGCGCGGCTCAGCTGCGACAGCGCCAGCACCGGCACATCGAGTTCCTTGGCCAGTGTCTTCAGGCCGCGCGTGATCTCGGAGACTTCCTGCACGCGGTTCTCCTGGCGTGACCTGCCGGAGGGATTGAGGAGCTGGAGGTAGTCGACCACCAGCAGGCCCAGTCCGTGGGTGCGCTTCAGGCGGCGCGCCCGGGTCCTGAGTGCAGCGATGGAGAGCGCGGGCGTGTCGTCGATGAAGAAGTTGAGATGCTCGAGTTCCTGGCTGACCGACAGGACCTTGTCGAAATCGCCGCTGATCAGTTCGCCTTTGCGGATCTTTTCCGACGGAACCTCGGCCTGCTCGGCCAGCATTCGGGTAGCGAGTTGCTCCGACGACATTTCGAGCGAAAAGAATCCGACGACGGCACCATCGACGGCCTTCGGCTTGCCGTCCTCGCCGTGCTCCTCGCGATAGGCCTTGGCGGCGTTGAAAGCGATGTTGGTGGCCAGCGCGGTCTTGCCCATCGACGGACGGCCGGCGAGGATGATGAGATCCGACCGATGGAGGCCACCCAGGAGCTGGTCGAGCTGAAACAGGCCCGAGGCCACGCCAGTGAGCTGGCCGACCCGGTGATAGGCCGCCTCGGCCGCAACGGTGGCTTCGGTGAGGGCGGCGCGGAACGGTTTGAAGCCGCCTTCGGTCTGGCCAGTCGTTGCCAGCTCGAAGAGCTTCTTCTCTGCCATCTCGATCTGGTGCAGTGCCGTCTCGTCGACGTCGCCGCCGAAGGCGCCGTTCACGACCTCTTCACCTAGGTCGACGAGCTGCCGGCGGAGGTAAAGATCGTGCACTGTCCGGCCGAAGGCCGCGGCGTCGATGACATGTACCGAAGCCGCGGCGAGGCGGGCGAGATAGGTTGCGGCACCGCCGGCCGACTTCATCGCCTCGTCCTGCTCGACGTAGGTCTTGAGCGTGACGGCGCTTACCACCTGACCGCGTTCGATCAGCCGCGACAGCGAATCGAACAGCTTGCCGTGCAGGGGGTCGGCGAAATGCTCGGGGCGCAGGAACTCAGCAACGCGCTGATAGGCTGCGTTGTTGACGAGGATGGCGCCCAGGAGCGCCTGTTCGGCCTCGAAATTGTGCGGCGGCTCGCGCAGGCGCGCATCTTCGGCGCCTGGGAGGCGTGTGACGTTGGTCGTGTCTTTTAGTGGCTCCATGTAGAGCCTTTGTTAGGGGCGCGAGGGGGTATCCACCACCACTAATGCGGTGGCCATTCTAGGATAGCCTGAAAGACGGGGACAACCGAGTCGTCACTCCGCCGCCATCGACGGGGCCACGCCCTCGCGGCGCTCAGCTTCCGTCATATAGTCGCGGGTCATCGGCACGGCATCCTGGCGCTTGGCGATCTGAATCTGGGCCACCATTTGATTCATGTAGCGGAAAGAAACCTCGCAGCCGGCCAGGTAGAATTCCCACATTCGGCAGAAACGCTCGTCATAGCCTGCGGTCTGCTTCACCCTTTCGCGATTGGCTTGGAAGCGCGCGCGCCAGTGCCTGATTGTTTCCGCATAGTGCAGGCGAAGGATCTCGATGTCGGTCACCCACAGGCCAACCGTCTCGATTGCCGCCAGAACTTCCGAAAGTGCCGGCGTATAGCCGCCCGGAAAGATGTACTTGCGCAGCCAGGTGTTGGTGCCGCCGGGCGGCTCCATGCGGCTGATCGAATGCAGCAGCATCACGCCGTCGTCGACCAGCAGCTCCTTTACCTTGGTGAAATATTCGACGTAGTGGGCGGCGCCCACGTGCTCGAACATGCCGACCGAGACGATGCGGTCGTAGCGGCCTGCCTCCTGGCGATAGTCGAGCAGCTTGAAGCGGACGCGGTCGGCGACGCCGCCCTCGAGGGCGCGCCGGCTGGAAACGGTGTGCTGCTCCTTTGAGAGCGTGACGCCGGTCACGTCGACGCCGAACCGCTGGGAGAGGAACAGGCCCATGCCGCCCCAGCCGGAGCCTATGTCAAGCACGCGGTGACCGGGCTTCAGCAGCAGCTTGGCCGCGATATGGCGCTGCTTGTCGATCTGGGCCTGCTCCAGGCTTTCGCCGGGCGTCGTGAAATAGGCGCAGGAATACTGCCGGTCGGGGTCGAGGAAGAAGTCGTAGAGCTGGTCGTTGAGATCGTAGTGGTGCGCGACATTGCGCTGCGCCCGGCCGATCGGATTGTACTGCTCAAGGGTGCGCAGCAGCTTCTGGAGTCCGTGCGACCAGCGCACCACCGGTGTGGCTTCGATGGCGGCGATGTTGCGCCCGAGAAGGTCGAGCAGGTCATAGATATCGCCGTGCTCGACGGTAAGTTTGCCGTCTGTATATGACTCACCGAACGCCAGCCGCGGCCGAAGCACCAGGCGGATGCCGGTCCACCAAGTATGAATGCGCATGGTGACGGCGGGCCCCGGCTTGGCGCCGGTGAGGCAGTGCGACCGCCCGGTCGCGTCGATGATCGTCAATCGACCTTCGCCCAGGATGCGGGCGAGTACCTTGGCTAGCAGCATCGTCGTTCCCCGAGGCAACGAACTGACGCGTGGGCGGAACCATCCTCCCACAATTCCTAAACTGAAATTTTAAGCCATGTGACGATTTCAAGGCAAAGTTCAAAATGCATAGGAGAACTGCAAGAGCATTTGCAAACGATTTGCAGTCTCGATTGAGTGGTGTTAATCAGACTGGCACTGATACGCACTTGCATCTGGGAGGTTGAAGTGAAGCGACGCGTTCTTATGGCAGCCGGTGTTTCGGCAGGCGTTGGTTTGCTGATCTCGCGGCATTCGCATGCCCAGAGTGGCACCCTCAATCTCTATTCGGCGCGCCACTACAACACAGACGAGGCGCTGTACGGCAACTTCGCCGATCTGACCGGCATCAAGATCAACCGTATCGACGCCGAGCCCGATCCTTTGGTTCAGCGGCTGCGCACGGAAGGCGACAAGAGCCCTTGCGACGTCCTCATAACTGTCGATGCCGGCCGCATCGAGCGGGCCCGCGAGATGGGTCTGCTGCAGGCCGTAAACTCGCCCGTCCTCGCCAAGGCGATTCCGGCGCACCTGCGCGACCCAGACAACAACTGGTTCGGCTTCTCGAAACGCGCACGCGTCATTCTGTACAACAAGGAAAAGGTGACGGCCGCCGACGCGCCGAAGAACTACGAGGACCTCGCCGACCCGAAGTGGAAGGGGAAAGTCCTGATCCGGTCCTCGGGACACATCTATAATCAGTCGCTCGTCGGCTCGATCCTGGCAGCACTCGGACCGGAGAAGACGGAGGCGTGGGCCAAAGGCGTCGCCGCCAATCTTGCCCGTCCGCCGCGTGGTGGCGACACCGACCAGATCAAGGGCGTTGCCGCGGGCGAAGCCGAACTCGCGGTGTCCAACACCTATTATTACGTGAATCTCCTGCGCTCCAAGAAGCCGGAGGATCGCGAGGTCGCCTCCAGGGTGGGAGTGATCTTCCCGAACCAGGCAAATCGCGGCACGCACGTGAACCTGAGTGCCGGCGGTGTCGCCAAGTACGCCCCCAACAAGGACGCCGCCGTGAAGTTCCTGGAGTACCTGGTCTCGGCGCCCGCGCAGAAGTACTTCGCCGAGGGTAACTCGGAGTATCCGGTGGTTGCCGGGGTGGAACTGTCGGCTGAATTGAAGTCGCTCGGCACCTTCAAGGAAGATCAGCTCAACGCCCGTGTGTTCGCCCAGAACAACGCCGAGGCGCTGAAGATCATGGACCGGGCGGGCTGGAAGTAGGCCGCGCCGCGGCTGCGACCGTGCGGCTCAACAGAATCACGGGCACGAGCGAGACGGCGACAATGAGGATCGATCCGACGGCCGCCTGAGCAAGGCGTTCGTCGGATGCGAATCGGTAAACGCCAATGGCCAGCGTATCGAAATTAAAGGGCCGGATAAGCAGCGTTGCCGGCAGCTCTTTCAACACCTCGACGAAAGCAATGATGCCGGCCGTCAGGGCCGGCGCACGCAGCATCGGCAGATGGATGTAGCGCAGCACCTGACGCGGCCTGGCGCCCAGCACCCGCGCACTTGCGTCCATCGCGGGATCTATGGCTGCCAGTCCAGGCGCCACGTTGGCCATGCCGACGGCGAGGAAGCGCACCGTATAGGCGACAATCAGCGCGAAGGCGGTGCCGCTCAGCAGCAGTCCGCTCGGCAGGCCGAAAAGCTCCTGTGTCAGCCGGCTGATGCCGTGGTCGGCGAGTGCCAAGGGCAGCAGGATGCCGACGGCGATGACCGCGCCCGGGATGGCATAGCCCAGTGAAGCGAATTCGATGGCGCGGTTGAGCGAGCGGCGTCGGGCGAGGCGGGCCGCGTAGCTCAGGAACAGCGCGAGGCCCACGATTATGATGGCGGCCACGGTGGCCAGGACCAGACTGTTGATGGTGTCGCCGACAAAGCGATGGTCTGCCACCAATGCACCCGAAGTGACCGCAAGCTGGGCGAGATGCAGGGTCGGCAGCACGAAGCCCAACACTATCGGCAGCACGCAGGCCGCGATGGCGGCCAATGCAAGCCTTGGTGCAAGCAAAACCGGCTCTGCCAGGTAGCGCAGGTTGGAGGCAATGGCGAAGCGGGCGCGACCGCGCGATCGGCGTTCCAGCGCGACCAGGGCGACCGCTATGACGATCAGTACGAGGGATATCTGGGCGGCGCCCTCGCGATTGCCCATGCCGTACCAGGTTCGGTAGATGGCCGTTGTGAAGGTGTGGACGCCGTAATACTGGACCGTGCCGAAATCGGCCAAGGTCTCCAGCAGAGCAAGAGCCAGGCCGGCCGCGATCGCCGGGCGGGCGAGCGGCAAGCCGACGCGGAAGAAGGTTCGCCACGGGCCGTGCCCCAGAATGCGGCTCGCCTCCAGGAGCGATTGCGACTGGGAGAGGAACGCCGCCCGAGCCGCGAGATAAACGTAGGGATACAGCACGAGGGTGAATAGGAAGGCGACGCCGGCCGCGGAGCCCAGGTCGGGAAACCAGTAGTCGCCGCGGCCCCAGCCTGTCGCGCTGCGCAGCGCGCTCTGCCACGGCCCGGCGAAAGTCAGGAGGTCGGCATAGGCGTAGCCGATGATGTAGGTGGGCATGACGAGCGGCAGCAGCAGCGCCCATTGCAGCATGCGGCTGCCGGGAAAGCGGCACATGGTCACCAGCCAGGCCGTGCCGGTACCGATGACGGTCGTGCCGAGGCCGACACCCACCAGCAGGATGACAGTGTTGCCGACGATGTCGGAAAGCTGTGTCTCGGCAATGTGACGCCACAACTCGCCCTGCCACGACAGAAGGCTCGACGCGATGCCGAGCAACGGCAGGGCCACGACCCCGGCCACAGCCAGCGCGCCCAGCCGCCAGATCATGACCGGATCCCTGGTAGCTTGCCCAAAAGAAAACGCATGCCACCGCGGGGCGATGGCATGCGTTCGATCGGAGACACGGTGCCGGGCGGCACGCGTTCTACTTCTCTTCGGCCGGCACTTCCTCGGTGGCGGTCGCAGTCTCGGAAGTTTCGCCCTCGGCCGTCTCGCCTTCGGCCGACTTGGCCTCGAACAATGCGGCTGCCTGATCGGCGGCACGCTTGGCGGCGTCGGCTGCTTCGAGCGCAGCGCGCTCGTGCTCGGCCACCAGGGCGCCACCCTTGGCGAGGAACTCGGCCTCGTCCATGGAGCGCGCCACCACGGCGGTGATCTCGATCGTGACCTCGGGATGGAGGTGGATCTTGATCTTGTGGGCCCCCAGGCTCTTGATTGGCTTGTCGAGTTCGACCTGGCTGCGCTCGATCTTGACGCCGGCGGCAACGGCGCCGTCGGCGATGTCGCGCGAAGTCACCGAACCGTAGAGCTGCAGGGCTTCCGACGCCTGGCGGATGAGGGTGACCTTGAGGTCGCTCATCTTGCTGCCGACGGCTTCGGCTTCCCCGCGACGCTCGAGGTTCTGGGCCTCGAGGGTCTTACGCTGCGATTCGAAGTAGGTGATATTGTCCTTGGTGGCGCGGAGCGCTTTCTTCTGCGGCAGCAGGAAGTTGCGGGCGAAGCCGGGCTTCACCTTCACAACATCGCCCATCTGACCGAGCTTGGGCACGCGCTCCAGCAGGATGACGTTCATCGGCATGATACGATCCCCTGGCTAGGCGATGAGGTAGGGCAGGAGCGCCAGGAAACGCGCACGCTTGATCGCCTGGGCGAGTTCGCGCTGCTTCTTGGACGACACCGCCGAGATGCGGCTCGGCACGATCTTGCCGCGCTCGGAAACGAAGCGCTGCAGAAGACGCACGTCCTTGTAGTCGATGACCGGCGCGTTGGCGCCGGAGAACGGGCAGCTCTTGCGGCGGCGCGTGAAGGGACGGCGTTGGGCGCTCATTCTTCGTCTCCCGTGAGGGTGGCGGCAACGGGCGGCGCACCGCCTTCATCGCCGAAGCGAGGACGTTCGCGGCGGGGCGGACGATCGCCCCAGCGGTCGCCGCGATCGCCACCCGGACGATCGGACTTCTCGGCGCTGCGCACCATGATGGCCGAAGGAGCCTCCTCGAGCGCGTCGACGCGGACGGTCAGGAAGCGGATGATGTCTTCGTTGATCGACATCGTGCGCTCCATCTCCTTCACGGCGGCGGAGGGGGCATCGATGTTGAGCAGGGTGTAGTGACCCTTGCGGTTCTTCTTGATCCGATAGGTCAGCGAACGGAGGCCCCAGTACTCCTTCTTGGAGACGGTGCCGCCCAGGCCGGTGACGATCTCGGCGAACTGGTTGGTGAGAGCCTCCACCTGCGTCTGGGCAACATCCTGACGCGCAATGAAGACGTTTTCGTAAAGTGCCATGTAGTTTCGGCTCCTTATGGCTGTTTGGTGACCCGGAGTTCGTCGTGCCCGCCTCACCGAAGTGAGCATTGGGTCGACCGGCAACCGCCCGGATCTAGCCGGCCCTTCGCAGAATGCTTGGACCGGCAAGGAGATCGGGGTCGATTTAGGCCCCGAAGAGCGGGGGTTATACAGGCCTGCGGCTCGAAATCAAGCCGTTCCCGGGGCGTCTTGACTGCATCTTGTACCCCGGTATGACTGCGCCAATTCGCGTCAAATCAGGGGGAAATCGCGCATGAGTCGGGCTTTCGTCTTTCCGGGCCAGGGATCGCAGGCCGTCGGCATGGGCGCCGACCTCGCGGCGGCCTTCGCCACCGCCCGGGACGTCTTCGGTGAAGTCGACGAGGCGCTGAAGCAGAACCTGTCGAAGTTGATGCGGGAAGGGCCGGAGAGCGATCTGGTCCTGACTGAAAACGCACAGCCGGCCCTGATGGCCGTCAGCCTGGCCGTTGTGCGCATCATCGAGAAGGACGGCGGCAAGCCGCTTTCGGCGCTGGCCTCCCATGTCGCCGGCCATTCACTGGGCGAATACTCGGCCTTGGCTGCAGCCGGGTCCTTGAAAGTCGCAGACGCCGCGCGCCTTCTGAAACTGCGCGGGCAATCGATGCAGAAGGCCGTTCCGGTCGGCGTCGGCGCCATGGCGGCCCTGCTCGGTATCGAGTTGGAGGCGGCGACGGCTGCCTGTGAAGAGGCCGCACAAGGCGAAGTGGTGGCTGTCGCCAACGACAACGGCGGCGGCCAGGTCGTCGTGAGCGGCCACAAGGACGCCGTCGAACGGGCGATCGAGGCGGCCAAGGCACGCGGCTGCAAGCGCGGCATGCTGCTGCCCGTGAGCGCTCCTTTCCATTGTTCGCTGATGCAGCCGGCCGCAGATGCGATGAAGGCGGCACTCGAGCAGGTGACGTTAATGCCGCCGCGGGTGCCGCTCGTCGCCAACGTGCTGGCGTCGGAGATCAGCGATCCCACGGCGATCAAGCAACGCCTGGTGGAACAGGTGACCGGCCTCGTGCGTTGGCGCGAGAGCGTGCAGTATATGAAATCGAAGGACGTCGAGGCGCTGGTCGAGTGTGGCACGGGCAAAGTGCTGTCGGGCCTAGTGAAGCGCATCGACAAGGATATGACGGGCCTCGCCCTGAATGCGCCTCAGGACATCGAAGCCTTTCTGAAGACGGTCTGAGGAGGCAAAGGGATGTTCGACCTGAGTGGCAAGACGGCCCTCGTCACCGGCGCTTCCGGTGGTATCGGCGGCGCGATCGCCCGCGCTCTTCACCGGCAGGGCGCCACCGTCACGCTGTCGGGCACGCGCGCCGAGGCGCTGGAGGAACTCAAGGCATCGCTCGGCGAGCGGGCGCATGTCGTCGCCGCGAAGATGGACGATGCCGCCGATATCGATCGCCTTGCCAAGGAAGCCGAGGCGGCGATGGGCAAGCTCGACATCCTGGTGAACAACGCCGGCATCACGCGCGACAACATCTCGATGCGCATGAAGGACGAGGAGTGGGAGAAGGTGCTCCAGGTCAATCTCACCGGTACCTTCCGCCTGACGCGTGCCGTCATGCGGGGCATGATGAAGCGGCGTTTCGGCCGGGTCGTCAGCATCACCTCGATCGTGGGGGTCACCGGCAATCCCGGGCAGGCCAACTATGCCGCTGCCAAGGCAGGACTTATCGGGATGTCCAAGTCGCTGGCGCAGGAACTTGCGTCGCGCGGCATCACGGTGAATTGCGTGGCACCGGGCTTCATCGCAACACCGATGACCGATGGACTTACCGACGATCAGAAGAAGGGCATTCTTGCCAGGGTACCCGCCGACCGGCTGGGCACGTCCGAGGAGATCGCGGCCGGCGTGGTCTATCTGGCGAGTGAAGAGGCGGCCTACGTCACCGGCCAGACGCTGCACATCAATGGCGGTATGGCGATGATTTGACGGTCCGCCTATCGGATAAGGGCTACAAGTGCCTGATTCTGTGGGCTTTTCGACCCTAGCCAATGGCCGGGGAGCTATGTTAGGAACGCCGGAAATCGCCAGCCCCCTACGGCGAAACGGATTTGAGAAGAATACGGGAAGGACAAGAGAATGAGCGACATTGCCGAGCGCGTTAAGAAGATCGTGGTGGAGCATCTCGGCGTCGAAGCGGCGCAGGTGAAGGAAGATGCGAAGTTCATCGACGATCTGGGCGCCGACAGCCTCGACACCGTGGAACTGGTGATGGCGTTCGAGGAAGAATTCGCCATCGAAATTCCCGACGATGCCGCTGAGAAGATCCAGACAGTCGGTGATGCCATCGGCTTCATCAAGGGCAACGCGAAGTCCTGATCTTCGCCGGTTCCTGTAGCAGGAAGGGCGGGCGATGAGGCGAGTTGTCGTTACGGGCATGGGAATGGTGACGCCGTTGGGTGACGGCGTCGACACCAACTGGCGGCGCTTGATCGCGGCCGAGTCGGGAATTCGTTCGATCCAGGCATTCGACACGTCGGATCTGGCCACGCGGATCGCCGGCGAAGTGCCGCTGGGCGACAAGGCGAACGGCCACTTCAACGTCGACAGCTATCTGGCACCCAAGGACCAGCGGAAGCTTGACCGGTTCATCGTCTTCGGACTGGCCGCGGCAGAACAGGCGGTCGAGGATTCTGGCTGGAAGCCGCAGGATGAAGAAGGTCTCACACGCACCGGCGTGATGATCGGCTCTGGTATCGGTGGCCTGCAGACCATCTACGAGACGTCGCTGATCCTGAAGGAGCGGGGGCCGCGTCGCGTCAGCCCATTCTTCATCCCATCGGCACTGATCAATCTCGTATCCGGTCAGGTCTCGATCAAGTACGGCTTCAAGGGCCCGAACCATTCAGTCGTCACCGCCTGCGCCACCGGGGCACACGCCTTGGGCGATGCCGCGCGCCTCATCCAGCTCGAGGATGCCGACGTCATGGTGGCGGGCGGCGCCGAGGCCGCGATCTGCCGTATCGGCATCGCGGGGTTCAATGCCTGCAAGGCGCTCTCGACCGATTTCAACGATACACCGACCCAGGCCTCGCGCCCGTGGGACAAGAAGCGAGACGGCTTCGTCATGGGCGAGGGCGCGGGCTGCGTCGTGCTCGAGGAATATGAGCACGCCAAGAAGCGCGGCGCCAAGATCTATGCCGAGATCATCGGCTACGGCCTGTCGGGCGACGCCTATCACATCACCGCGCCTTCCGAGGATGGCGACGGTGCGATGCGCGCCATGAAGGCGGCACTGAAACGTGCGCAGCTCAATACCGACCAGATCGACTATGTGAATGCCCATGGCACGTCGACCATGGCCGACACCATCGAACTCGGGGCCGTGAAACGCACCTTCGGCCAGGACGTCTACAAGCTTTCGATGTCGTCGACCAAGTCGGCGACCGGCCATCTGCTGGGTGCGGCCGGCGCCATCGAGGCGATCTATGCGATCAAGTCGATGAACGACCAGGTCGTGCCGCCGACCCTCAATCTCGATGAACCCGACGAAGGCTGCGACATCGACCTGGTGCCGAAGCAGGCCAAGCAGCGCAAGGTTCGCAACGCGCTCAGCAACTCGTTCGGCTTCGGCGGCACCAACGCGTCGTTGATCTTCGGCCCCGTTTGACCGCCGGAGGCTGAGGATGCTCAGCTACTTCCGTTGGGTTCTCTTCTTCGTCGCCATGTTCGCGACGTTGATGGGCGGTGCGCTGTTCCTCGGGAACACGCTCCTCAACGCTCCGGGCCCCTTGGACAAGACCAAGAATGTCGTCATCCCGCGCGGTGCCGGGCCCGTTATCATGGCCAAGGTGCTGCAGGAGGAGGGTGTCATCGCCCACACGCGGCTGTTCCGCATCGCGCTCATGATCGATCCCGCGCCCAAGCCGATCAAGGCCGGCGAGTACGAGATCCCGGCGCACACCACGATGCGGGCGCTGGTCGATCTGCTGCAGTCGGGCAAGGTGGTTCAGCGTCGCCTCACCGTGCCGGAGGGAGTGACGACCTCGGAGGTGCTCGAACTGGTGCGCAAGACCGAGGCGTTGACCGGGGAGATCACGCTGGACGTCAAGGAGGGCGATCTCCTGCCCGAGACCTACTTCTATTCGCGCGACGATACGCGGGATGGGCTCCTGCTGCGCATGAAGGAGGCCATGGAGAAGACCCTGGACGAGGCCTGGCGCAAGCGCGCTCCGGGCCTGCCGCTGGCGAACCGGCGCGATGCTCTGGTGCTGGCGTCGATCGTCGAGAAGGAGACCGCGATTCCAGCCGAGCGTGCCAAGGTGGCTGCGGTGTTCATCAACCGGCTGCGGCGGCGCATGAAACTCGAAAGCGACCCGACGACGATCTACGGCATTACCGGTGGCAAGGGGCCGCTCAATCGAGAACTCACCCGCGCCGACCTGCAGTCGACTTCGCCTTACAATACCTACAACGTCGTCGGCCTGCCGCCGGGGCCGATCTCTAATCCTGGCCGCGCCTCGATCGTGGCGGCGACCAATCCGGCGCGCGATCGTTCCATCTACTTCGTCGCCGACGGGCAGGGGGGCCATGCCTTTGCCCTCACTCTGCCCGAGCACAATCGCAACGTCGCGCGTTGGCGCGAAATCCAGCGCGAGCGCCAGGAAGCCGCGCAGTCGCAGACACCGGGGCAATCGGCGCCGGTGGCCGCGCCTGCTGCCCCTGCGACGCCGGCACCCGCCCGTCAGTGAGCCATGCCGGCGATCGTCTTGCTCGGGCTCATCGCGCTGGCGGCCGTGGCCTTCGGCGTCGCCTGGTTCCTGCGCGCCAATCCCTCGTCGATCGCACGGCTGCTGAGGCCGATCCTCGTCGTCCTGGGGGCCATCGGCGTAGGCGGCCTGCTGATCTTCGGTCTCCGATTTCTGCCTGGCCTTCTGCCGGAACTGATGGGGCTGGCGGGGGTAGTGATCGCGGGCCTGATTGCCCGGGCCGTGCGCCACCGCCCGTCCGGTGGATTCAGCTCGCCGGGCACAGGACAGCGGACCGAGGTCCGCACGGCATTCCTGCAGGCCTGGATCGACCACGCGACCGGCGATGTCGGCGGCACCGTGCTGTCGGGCCGCTTCGTCGGCTGCACGCTCGACTCCCTGACCGACGCCGAGTTGCTGGGACTGCACGCCGACTGTGCCTCAGATCCCGATTCCCTGAAGGTCCTCGAAGCCTATCTCGATCGCCGGCTGGGCGCGGACTGGCGCAACGGCCATCGGCCCCCGCCATCGGGTCCGCGGACCGACATGTCGCGCGCCGAGGCGCTGGCCGTCCTGGGATTGGCCGAGGGTGCGACCGCAGACGAGATCCGGGCCGCCCATCGCCGCTTGATCCAGCGCATGCATCCCGACGTCGGCGGAACGGCGGATCTGGCCGCCCGCATCAACCGGGCCAAGGACGTCCTGCTCGGAGGGTGACCTTGCCAGCGCCCGCATCACCATGGCATCAACCGCCACCTTTTGCGTCGCAATATCCTAGCCGTGAACGAGGTCGATGAGCATGTCGCAGCGCGTTCGCAAAGCCGTTCTGCCGGTCGCTGGACTGGGCACCCGCTTCCTGCCCGCCACCAAGGCGATGCCGAAGGAAATGCTGACGGTGGTCGACCGGCCGCTCATACAGTACGCGGTAGAGGAGTGCCTGCAGGCGGGGATCGATGAGTTCGTGTTCGTCAGCGGTCGCAACAAGGTATCCCTGGAGGATCACTTCGACCACGCCTACGAACTCGAGATGACGTTGGAGGGGCGCAAGAAGGTGCCTGAACTCGCGGAGACGCAGGGCGCAACGATCAAGCCCGGCAATGCGATCTTCACGCGCCAGCAGAAGCCGCTCGGCCTCGGCCATGCCGTGTGGTGCGCGCGCCACTGGATAGGCCGCGAGCCGTTCGCCGTTCTTCTGCCGGACGAGCTCACGCTCGATACGCCGAGCTGCATCGGCCAGCTGGCCCTGGCACACGAAAAGACCGGCGGAAGTGTCGTCGCCGTGATGGACGTACCGCGCGAGCAGACCAAGAGCTACGGCATTGCCGCGGTGAAGGCCGAAAAGGAAGGGCTCGCCGAGATTACCGGCATGGTCGAGAAGCCTAAGCCAGAAGAGGCGCCGTCGACCCTGGCGTTGATCGGGCGCTACGTGCTGTTGCCCGAGGTCTTCGACCATCTCGATAGTCACGAGACCGGCGCCGGCGGCGAAATCCAGCTGACGGACGCCATGGCGAAGATGATCGGCCGATCGCCGTTCCATGCCCTGCGCTACGCCGGGCGGCGCTACGATTGCGGCAGCCGGCTCGGGTTTCTCGAGGCCAATATCGGGATCTCGCTCAGCCGCTCCGATACCAAGGCCGAGAGCCGCGCCTTGATCGAACGTTTGATGAAAGGCTGATCACATGCGCATCGCCATGATCGGTTCCGGTTATGTCGGGCTCGTGTCCGGCGCCTGCTTTGCCCAGTTCGGCCACGATGTCGTGTGCATCGACAAGGACGAGGCCAAAATCGCCCTCCTGCGCAAGGGTGTGATGCCAATCTACGAGCCCGGCCTCGACAAGCTTGTCACAGACAACGTCCGTGCGGGCCGTCTCGATTTCGGAACCAACCTCGGCGACGCGGTGGGCAACGCCGACGCGGTGTTCATCGCCGTGGGCACGCCGACGCGGCGCGGCGATGGTCATGCCGACCTGAGCTACGTCTATGCGGCGGCCGCTGAAATCGCCGCTGCGATCCGTGGCTACACCGTTGTTGTCACCAAGTCGACGGTGCCGGTCGGCACCGGCCGCGAGGTCGCCCGCATCATTCGCGAGACCCGGCCGGCGACGGATTTCGACGTCGCCTCCAATCCGGAATTCCTGCGCGAGGGCGCGGCAATCGAGGATTTCATGAAGCCAGACCGGGTCGTCATCGGAGTCGAAAGTCAGCGGGCCCGCGACGTGATGGCTGCGATCTACCGACCGCTCAACCTGATCCAGACGCCGATGGTGTTCACCAACATCGAGACGGCGGAAGTGACCAAGTACGCCGGCAACGCTTTCCTCGCGACCAAGATCACCTTCATCAACGAAATCGCCGATCTCTGCGAGAAGGTCGGGGCCGACGTCCACGACGTTGCGCGCGGGATCGGGCTCGACGGCCGGATCGGCCGCAAGTTCCTTCATCCCGGCCCCGGTTTCGGGGGATCGTGCTTTCCCAAGGACACGCTGGCGCTGGCCTACACCGCACGCGAGGCCAACGCGCCGCAGACGATCGTCGAGCAGGTGATCGAGGTCAATAACGCGCGCAAGAAGCGGATGGCCCAGAAGGTCATCGACTTCTGCGGCGGCTCTGTCTCGGGCCTGACGATCGGCGTGCTCGGCGTCACCTTCAAGGCCAACACCGACGACATGCGCGACGCGCCCTCGCTCGACATAGTGCCGGCCCTGATCGCCGCCGGTGCCAAGATCGTTGCATTCGATCCCGAGGGAATGAAGGAGGCCGCTCGCATGCTGCCAGGTGTCGCCTTTGCAAAGACCGCCTACGAGGCGGCAAGCGGCGCCGACGTGCTGGTGGTCATTACCGAATGGCATGAGTTCCGCGGCCTCGACCCCAGGCGCCTCAAGGAGGCGATGCGCCAACCTCGCATCGTCGACCTTCGGAACATCTTCAATCCCGACGAGATGCGCGGGCTGGGTTTTGCCTACGAGGGCATTGGCCGTCCCCAGCCGCGCGCCTAGACGTCACATTTCTTGGGAGTCCTTTCATGAGCCAGATGGCGCACAAGTTCGATTCCAGCATTCTGCGCGAGTACGACATCCGCGGCATCGTGGGCGAGACCGTGCACGCCGCCGATGCCCGCGCGATCGGGCGGACGCTGGGCACGCTGGTCCGCCGCAAGGGCGGCAAGCACGTGGCGCTCGGATATGACGGACGTTTGAGTTCGCCGGAACTTGCCGCGGCCTGCATCGAGGGGTTGACCGCGGCGGGCATAGACGTCACCAGCATCGGCCTTGCCGCGACACCGATGCTCTACTTCGCCGTCTATCACCTTGATGCCGACGGCGGCATCATGATCACGGGCTCGCACAATCCGCCGGACTACAACGGCTTCAAGATGATGATGGGCAAGAAGTCGTTCTTCGGCGCCGACATCCAGACGCTGGGTGCGATGGCGGGCAAGGGCGACTGGGAAAGCGGGCAGGGCAAGGCCGGGAAGCGGGACATCCTCGCCGACTATGCCGCGCGGCTCCTAAGGGACGTAAAGCCGGGCAAGAAACTCAAGGTGGCCTGGGATACCGGCAACGGCGCCGTCGGCGTCTCGATCCGCGCCGTGGTCGACAAGCTGCCAGGCGAGCATTTCGTGTTGAACGAGAAGGTCGACGGCACGTTTCCAGCGCACCATCCCGATCCGACGGTACCGAAAAATCTCGAGCAGCTGATCGCCGAGGTGAACGAGCGCGGTTGCGACCTCGGAATCGCATTCGACGGTGACGGCGACCGCATCGGCGCCGTCGACGGCAAGGGGCGCATCCTGTGGGGCGACCAGCTCCTTGTACTGTGGTCACGCGACGTGCTGAAGACCCATCCCGGCGCCACCATCATCGCCGACGTCAAGGCGAGCCAGGTCCTGTTCGACGAGATCGCGAAGGCCGGCGGCAAGCCGATGATGTTCAAAACCGGCCATTCGCTGATCAAGAGCAAGATGGCCGAGATCGGCTCGCCTCTCGCCGGGGAGATGAGCGGGCATGTCTTCTTCGCCGACACTTTTTATGGCTTCGACGATGCTCTCTATTGTGGGCTTCGCCTGCTCAATATCGTGGCCAACAGCAAGGAAAGCCTGGCCGAGATGCGCGATGCCCTGCCGCAGCCGGTGAACACGCCGGAACTGCGGTTCGACTGCGCCGACGACCGCAAGTTTGGCGTCGTCGAGGAGGTCAAGGGGCGGCTGCTGAAGGCTGGCGCCAAGCTCTCCGACATCGACGGCGTTCGTGTCAGCACGAAGGATGGCTGGTGGCTGCTGCGCGCCTCGAACACCCAACCCGTGCTGGTGGCTCGTTGCGAGGCCGCTGACGAGGCGGGCCTGCAGCGGCTGATGGTCGACCTCAAGGCGGCGTTGGCGGCGAGCGGCGTCAGCCTGCCCGACGATGCGGCGGACGGCCATCACTGATGCGGTTCTTTTTCTATGGAACGCTGCTCGACCATGACGTGACCGCCCTTGTGCTTGGACGGCGGCTGCCGCCGACGGCGTATGTGCCGGCCAGCCTGCCCGGACATTCGAGGTTTCGGGCCAAGGGTGCCAGCTATCCCGTGGTCGTCAAGGATCCCCGTGGTGAGGCGCCCGGTGTGATCGTCGGTGGCCTGAGCGCGCGCGACGTAGGCTATCTCTCGGCCTACGAAGGCCCGGGATACCGGATTGCGCCGCTGAAAGTTCGGTCGCTAGGCCGGCTGGTCACTGTTTCGGTGTTTGAGCCGATCGTCGAAAGCGGCAAGGGCTATCGCGACAGTCGTCTTCAGCCGAGCCGGGAACTATGGGATTTGGCGCTCTGGCAGCGACGCCACAAGCGGCCTTTCGCGGCGCGGCTGCGTCGCGCCTTCAGCGGGCGCCCGGTGTATTCCAGGCAGTAACCTGCAGCGGCGAGCAGTAGATCTTCTGCTTCTCCAGGCGCTTGCAGCCATCGACCGCCTGCTCCTGAGACAGGTTGGTCAGTCGCGCCCGGTGGAAGACCTTGCTTGCCATCTGGATCTCGTCGACGGCCGCACTGGCGTTCGAGCGCATCGTGGTGGGCAGGGCGGCGGTCGCGCGCTCGAGGGCGAGTTGGGCAGCCTGCGGCTCGTTGAACGAGCCTACCTGGATCACCCAGCTGCCGAGCGACGGATTCTCCGCTTCGGCAGGCGCGGGAACCGCCGGGCCGGCAACGCGGTTCGCCGCGGCGGCCTGTGTTGCGGCGGCGGGCGGCGCAGACGGCTCGGACTTGGCGACGACGGCGCGTGTGCTTTCCTGGATGGGGGCGCCCGGCACGAACTGGGCGGCACTGTAGCGGGCCGACGGCGGCTTGCGGATCGATGTCCAGGGCGAGAGACCCATGGATTGGGCGGTGGCAAAGCCGCGGTCCATCAGGTCGGCCATATAACGGTCGCGGCGGCTGGCGCTCTCGCCACCCATCACCACGCCGATCAGACGGCGATTGTCGCGCATCGCCGACATCACGAGATTGAAGCCGGAGGCGGCGGTGTAGCCGGTCTTCAGGCCGTCCGCGCCTTCGTAGCTGCCAAGCATGCGATTGTGGTTATCGAGCGGGCGGCCGCGGTAAGTGTAGCTCTGGACGGCGAACACCGCGTAGTAGTGCGGATAGTCGCGCATCAGGGCGTTGGCGAGCCGGGCAAGATCGCGCGCCGTGGTTACCTGCTCGCGATTGGGCAGGCCCGACGCATTGCGGAACACGGTCGACGACATGCCGATCTGGCGCGCCTTCTGGGTCATCAGGCGGGCGAAATTCTGCTCGTCACCGCCGATTGCCTCGGCCAGCACGACGGCGGCGTCGTTTGCCGAGCGGGTGACGAGAGCCATCGTGGCGTCGCGCACGCTGACCGAGCCACCGGGGGGCAGGCCCATCTTGGTCGGCGGCGCATTGAGTGCGCTGGCTGATACTGGCAGTGAATCGCCCAACGCCAGCCGGCCGGAATCGAGCGCCGAGAAGGTGAGGTAGATCGTCATCAGTTTGGTGAGCGACGCGGGATGGCGGAGTTCGTCGGCCTGGTCGGAGGATATTTCACGGCCGCTGGTCGCATCGACGATCAGATAGGCGGTCTTGCCGGAAACCGAGGGGTTGGGGACCCACGGCGAGGGATTCTGGACGATGGCCTTGGCCTTGGTGCGCGATTTGGCTGGCGGCGCGGCACGCTTGGTCGAGGCCGACTGGGCATCCGCGTCTGACGGAACGGTAGTCGCACCAACAAAAAGAATGCCGACGGCAAGCCAGGAAAGACCGACCGCGATGCGCTTGAGGGGAAAAGTCATCGTCAGTTATGCCATTACATTTATGTCAATATTCTTGTGCCCCACCAACATGTTAGGGGCAATTCCTCGGAGATTACTAAAGTTTGTGGGGTTATGCAACTTTCCTCGCCGTGCTCACGCCCAAGTTGGTTCGGAAACTGCATCGAACGATATAGGATGGCCTACGATGAAGTGGATGGTCACGGTAACGATCGGGTTGGCGCTTATTGTCGCCGGCAGCGCCTCGGCACAGCGGGCAGACCGCAACGTCGAGCAGCCGATCGCGCGCAGTTGGAACTGGTTTGCCTATGTCGGCGCCAACGATATCCGGGAAGCCTGCAAGCCGGGCGGTCGCAACCGCCTGCGCCTGATTTACAACGCCCTCTACGAAGAGCAGGTCCGGACCTACGAGATATTCCTTCAGCCGGATGGCTTTGCCGGCATGAACATCGGCGTCCTGGCCGATCAGGGCAACGTCGCCAATATTACGATCGGCAAGGCCGCCGATGCGCTCGGCCCCTGGACCATGAAGCGCGGCGAGCGCCTCCTGAACGTCGACGAAACCCGGGAATTGGTAGGGTTGTTGGAAGCAAGTGCCGCGTTTGGTCCGCCGCGCGATGGGCTGAAGCTGCCCGACAACGATTTCTGGTGGACCATCGCCTCGTGCCGCAACGGCGTCTGGGGATTCCAAGCCTATCACTACCCGACCGATGGCTTCGCCAATGTGAAGTTTGCGGAACGGCTTTTCGCCTGGGATACCGTGCCGGTGCCGGTCAATCGGCCGCGCAAGCTGGAACCCTCGGAACTCCGCCGCGACTTCAATGCGCCGATGTATCACGCCGGCAACGCCAACCGCTGGATGCTGGTGGTGGGGAAGGATGGGCTGAGGCCGAGGTAGCGAAAGCGTTTGCGCTCCCTATATAATTGGAAGGCGTCTTCACCAGGAGTTTGAACCCGACGATGGTCTCTGCGCGTACCGCATGCGAATGGCGCCTCACGGACGACCGGCTGGGCGGCCATAAGCTGGGTGGCCCCAAGGAGCCGCCGGGTGGCAGTCCGCCGGGCGGCCAGCCTCCGCGCCGTGACGACGGGAACGGCGACAATGACGGGCGGACCGGCGCGCTCACGCTCACCAGGACGCGAACCAAGAAGCCGTCGATGTACAAGGTGTTGATGCTGAACGACGACTACACGCCGATGGAGTTCGTCGTCGACGTGCTGCAGCACATCTTCCAGAAGACGCGCGACGAGGCGACCCAGATCATGCTGCACGTCCACCAGAAGGGCGTCGGCATCTGCGGGGTTTATACCTACGAGATCGCCGAGACGAAGGTGACGCAAACGGTGGATTACGCCCGCAAGAACCAGCACCCTCTCCAGTGCACCTTGGAGAAAGAGTAGTTCGCAGAAGAAGTAGTTCGTTTTTCCGTCGAGGTGGTCCGATGTCCATGCTGTCCAAGAACCTCGAGAAGTCGCTCCATCGCGCGTTCGGTCTCGCCGGCGAGCGCCGGCACGAATACGCGACGCTGGAGCATTTGCTCCTGTCGATGACGGAGGACGAGGACGCAATGCCGGTCCTCAAGTCGTGCGGTGTCGATATCGACCGCCTGCGTCACGATCTGGAGACCTTCGTCGACAATCGCCTCAAGGGTATCGTCACCCAGAATCCGAGCGAGCCGCTGCCGACGGCGGGTTTCCAGCGCGTGGTCCAGCGCGCCGCCGTCCATGTCCAGTCGTCGGGCCGCAACGAAGTGACCGGGGCCAACGTGCTGGTCGCGCTGTTCTCGGAGCGTGACAGCCACGCCGTGTCATTCCTCGAGAACCAGGGCATGACCCGGCTCGATGCAGTCGACTACATCAGCCACGGCAAGGCCAAGGTGCCGGGCCGCGCCCGCACCCGTCGCGTCAGCGGTTCCGAGGAGGAGAGCGGCGGCGACGCCGCGGCCAAGCAGGGCAACGAGGCCCTGGCCGCCTATTGCGTCGATCTCAACCAGAAGGCGCGCGAGGGCCGGGTCGACCCGCTGATCGGGCGCGAGTACGAGGTTGAGCGCACCATCCAGGTGCTGTGCCGCCGCACCAAGAACAACCCGCTCTATGTCGGCGAGCCCGGCGTCGGCAAGACCGCCATCGCCGAAGGCCTCGCGCGCAAGATCGTCGACGGCGAAGTGCCGGAGGTTCTGCGCGAATCGATCATCTACTCGCTCGACATGGGCGCGCTGCTTGCCGGCACGCGCTATCGCGGCGACTTCGAGGAGCGCCTGAAGGCGGTCTTGAGCGAGCTCAAGAAGAAGCCCAACTCGGTGCTGTACATCGACGAGATCCACACGATCATCGGCGCCGGCGCCACGTCGGGCGGCTCGATGGATGCGTCGAACCTGCTGAAGCCGTCGCTGCAGTCAGGCGAGCTGCGCTGCATCGGCTCGACGACTTACAAGGAATACCGCAACCACTTCGAGAAGGACCGGGCGCTGGTCCGCCGGTTCCAGAAGATCGACGTCGCCGAGCCTTCCGTCTCGGATGCCATCGACATCATGCGGGGCCTGAAGCCGGTCTACGAGAAGCATCACAACGTCGCCTACACTGATGACGCCATCAAGGCGTCGGTCGAGCTGTCAGCGCGCTACATCCACGACCGCAAGCTGCCCGACAAGGCGATCGACGTAATCGACGAGGTCGGTGCCGCGCAGATGCTGGTCGCAGCCGACAAGCGCAAGAAGACGATCGAGGTGACCGACATCGAGGAGATCGTCGCCAAGATCGCGCGCATCCCGCCCAAAAGCGTCAGCAAGGACGATGCCGAACTGCTGCGCAACATCGATCGCGACCTCAAGACCGTGGTGTTTGGCCAGGATCGTGCGATCGAGCATCTCGCCGCCTCGATCAAGCTGGCGCGCGCCGGCCTCCGGGCACCGGAGAAGCCGATCGGCAGCTACCTGCTGGCCGGCCCGACCGGTGTCGGCAAGACCGAGGTCACCCGGCAGCTCGCGCGCCTGCTTGGCCTAGAGCTGATTCGTTTCGACATGTCGGAGTACATGGAACGCCACAGCGTCTCACGCCTGATCGGCGCGCCGCCGGGCTATGTCGGCTTCGACCAGGGCGGCCTGCTGACCGACAAGGTCAACCAGCACCCCCACAGCGTCGTGCTGTTCGACGAGATCGAAAAGGCGCATCCCGACGTCTTCAACGTCCTGCTGCAGGTCATGGACTACGGCAAGCTCACCGACCACAACGGCCGGACGGTGGATTTCCGCAATGTCATCCTGTGCATGACAACCAATGCCGGCGCCGCCGACATTGCCAAGCCGGCGCTGGGCTTTGGCCGCGAGCAGCGCCACGACGAGGACGACGATGCGATCAACCGGATGTTCGCGCCGGAGTTCCGCAACCGGCTCGACGCCATCGTCAAGTTCGCGAGCCTTGGTCCCGAATCGATGGGGCGCGTCGTCGACAAGTTCGTGGCCGAGCTCGAGGTCCAGCTTGCCGACCGCAAGGTCTTCATCGAACTGAGCGACGGCGCCCGCCGCTGGCTGGCCGAGAAGGGCTACGACAGGACGTTCGGCGCCCGGCCGCTAGGCCGCTTCATCCAGGAACACATCAAGAAGCCGCTGGCCGAGGAGGTTCTGTTCGGCAAGCTGTCGAAGGGTGGCACGGTGCGGGTCGATATCGAAGGCGAGGGCGACGCCGCCAAGCTCGTCTTCGAGTTCCTGCCGCCCGAGCGTGGTGAATTGCCGCCGGCCAATCAAGAGCCGGTGCTGGCTGAGTGAGCGCTTTCCGGCCGCTCTGGGTCGCCCTTCGCGCTGCGGTGCTTGCCACCGCAGTGTTCTGGGTCGCGCTTTTCATCGTCGACAAGATCGGCTGGCAAGCGCCGCTGGGAATGACGGAGCAGTTGGTCTTCTTCGTGATCTTTTTTCTCGGCGTCCTCATGGTCGACAAGAAGTGACGGCTACTCGTTCTCTTTCTTGAATGGCGAGAACTGCATCAAGCCTTCGATCTCCTGCTCGACCGCCGGCCGTTCGCGGCTGAGGTAGTCGGCGACGGCGCGGCGGAAGCTGGCATCGGGGATCCAGTGCGCCGAGTAGGTCGGCACCGGGAGGTATCCGCGCTGGATCTTGTGGTCGCCCTGGGCGCCAGCTTCGACCCGCTGCATCCCGTGCGCGATGGCGTAGTCGATCGCCTGATAGTAGCAGGCCTCGAAATGCAGGAATGCGTGACTCTCCAGGCACCCCCAGTAGCGGCCGTAGAGCGTATCGTTGCCCTTGAGGTTGAGTGCGCCGCCGACCGGCCGGCCGTCGGCCTCGGCCATGACCAGCACGACCTTGTCGGCCATGGTGCCTCCCAGGACATCGAAGAAGGCGCGCGTCAGGTAGGGCGTGCCCCACTTGCGTCCGCCCGTGTCCATGTAGAAGGCGAAGAAAGCGTCCCAGTGCTCGGGTTTGATGTCGTCTCCGCTCAGCGCCCGGATGGTGAGGCCCTCGCGGCGCACCGCTTCGCGCTCCTTGCGGATCGACTTGCGCTTGCGTGAGGAGAGGGCGGCAAGGAAATCGTCGAAGCTCTTGTAGCCCTCGTTGCGCCAGTGGAACTGCTGGCCCAGCCGTAGCAGCCAGCCGTGTTCGCCGAAGCGTTTCCATTCCTCCTCGGTGCAGAAGGTGACGTGAACCGAACTGACGCCGTTGTCGCCGGCGATCTTGGCCAGCATCTCGATCATCGCGTCACGCACGCCGTCGGCGAGGGGCCCCGGTCGGGCAAACAGGCGCGGCCCGGGGACTGGGGTGAAGGGGATCGCGACCTGGAGCTTGGGGTAGTAGCGGCCGCCGGCGCGCTCAAAAGCCTGCGCCCATCCATGATCGAAAATGTACTCGCCCTGCGAGTGGGCTTTGACGTAGAGCGGCACCGCGCCCAGCAGCCCGCCGGCGCCGTCCTCCGCCAGCAGATACTGCGGCTGCCAGCCGGTGCGCCGGCCGACCGATTTCGACTCCTCCAAGGCCTTGAGGAAACGGTAGCTCAGGAACGGATTGCCGCCTGAGCCCGGCGCCAGCGCGCAGGCGTCCCACTGCAGGGGGTCAACCGCACCGAGCGTGTCGACGACACGCAGGCCGATCGTCGGGGAGTCATCTGGCATGGACCGAGCATAGCGCGATTCGTGCCAGGACGAGGCGAAAACAGCCCCCGCCGCTTACTCGGCAGGTTTGTGCGTTCGTGCGACGTCGTCGGCCGACCGGCTGAAATGCTTCTTTGCCCACGCGCCGACCTGCTCGATGTAGATCAGCATGACCGGCACCACGACCAGGGTGAGGAGGGTCGAGCTGATCAGGCCACCGATCACCGCATGTGCCATTGGCGCACGCTGGCTGGCGCCTTCGCCGAGGCCCAGCGCCAGCGGCATCATGCCGAACACCATGGCGAGCGTTGTCATCAGGATGGGTCTGAGCCGGATCGTGCCCGCCTCGAGCAGGGCCTCGTTTACCGGCGTGCCGCGGGCCCGCGCCTGGTTGAAGAAATCGACCAGGAGAATGGCGTTCTTGGTGACGAGGCCCATCAGCATGATGAAGCCGATGGCGCTGAAGATGTTGAGCGTTGTGCCGGCAATCAGCAGTCCCAGGAAAACGCCGATCAGCGACATCGGCAGCGACATCATGATGGCCACGGGCTGCAAGAAGCTGCCGAACTGCGATGCCAGGATCAGGTAGATCAGGATGACCGCGAGTAGCAGCGCCTGGCCGGCATAGGCGGCACTTTCGGCCATGTCCTTGGTCGAGCCGCCGAAGACGAAGCGGTAGCCAGAGGGCAGCTTGGTTTCGGCCAGGATCTTTTGCAGGTCGCTGCTGACCTCGCCGGTGGATCGCCCGGAGACGTTGGCGGTGATCTGTACCTCGCGGTTGAGGTCGCGGCGATTGATCTGCGAGGCGCCCACGTCGTCGATGATGTCGGCGATCTGGGCGATGTGCACCATGCGCGGCAGGCCATTGGGCTCGATGCCGGCGGTGAACCAGATGCGCTGCAAATCGGCGACGCCGGTGCGCTCGTCGGTCGGCAGGCGGACCATGACGAGGTAGTTCTCGCCGTCGGGGGCCCGCCACAGGCTGGTTTCGTCGCCGGCGAACAGAGGCCTCAGCGACTGCGCGACCTGAGCGGAACCGAGACCGAGATCGGAGGCGGCGTCGCGACGCAGCCGTACCGACAGAACCGGCTTGGCGCCCTTCAGATTGCGGTCGAGATCGACCATGCCGGGAATGGCGGCGGCGCGGCGCATCACTTCCTGGGACAGCGTGTCGAGGACGGCGGTGTCGGGCCCCTGGAGCGAGAGCTGGAGCTGCTTCTGCACGCCGCCTCCGGGGCCACCGGGAATGTTGATCGATACCAGGATGCCTGGGATGCCAGACAACCGCTCTCGGATCGGCTGGGCGAGTTGCTCGGGCGACCGCTTGCGCTCGTTGATGGGGCGGAGGCGGAGATAAAGGCTCGCCTGGTTTTTACCGTTGGCATAGCCGGTATTGACCGTGCCGTAGGTATACGCGACCTCTGGAAACTCCCGCACCGCGGCGTCGACCTGGTTGAGCTTGGCCGTCGTGTATTCGAGCGACGAGCCGATCGGGGTTTCTATGCTCACGACCTGCTCACCGAGGTCGGCTTGGGGCACGAACTCGAAGCCTATGTATTTCGGCAGAGCGAAGCTGCCGACGAATGTGGCGAGCGCGATCAGCAGGGTGATCTTGGGCCAGCGCAGAGACCATCCGAGGACTGCCCGGTAAACCCCGTTGGCGCGGTCCTGGGCGCCGTTCACGATACGGGCGAAGCGGCCGTTGCCGTGCGCCTGAGGGTCGTACCAGATGGCTGACAGCATCGGATCGAGCGTGAAGGACACGAACAGCGAGATCAGCACCGCCGCCGAGACCATGACACCGAACTGGAAGAAGAAGCGGCCGATGATGCCACCCATGAAGGCCACAGGCAGGAACACAGCAACGATGCAGAAGGTTGTCGCCAGCACCGCCAGTCCGATTTCGTTGGTGCCGTCGATGGCGGCCTGCCGGTGCGTCTTGCCGAAGCCGATGTGGCGCATGATGTTCTCGCGCACCACGATGGCGTCGTCGATCAGGATGCCGATGGCGAGGCTGAGCGCCATCAGGGTGAGCACGTTCAACGTGAAGCCGAACGCCGCCATCACCATAAAGGCGCCAAACACGGAAATCGGCAACGCCAGGCCGGTAATCACCGTGCTGCGCCAGGAATGCAGGAACAGGAACACGATGGCGATGGTGAGAAGACCACCCTCAATCATCGTCTGCTGGACGTTGCTGACGGAATTCTGGATGCCACGCGAACTGTCGCGCACGATCTCCAGCTTCACATCGGGCGGGACGGCGGCCTGGAGTTCGGCCACGGCACTACGCACGCCGCGCGCGACTTGAATGGTGTTCGCTCCCTGTGTCTTGACCACGTCGATGGCCAGTGCCCGCTCGCCATTCTGGGTAGCGATGCTTTCCAGCTCCTGCTGGCCGTCGACCACGGTCGCGACCTGCCGCAGGTAGACGGGGGCGAGGCCGCGCCGGGCAACGATCAGGTCGGCAAAATTACCGGGCTCGGCGACGCGGCCAGTGACCTCGATGATGCGGTCGTCGTTGCCGCGGGCGACGTTGCCGGCCGGGAAATTCTGATTTTCGTCCCGGATCGCCCGCATGATGTCGTTGACCCCGACCCGCAGCGAATGCATGCGGCCAGGATCGAGTTCGATGTTGATCTGGCGCTTGACGCCGCCGGCGATCGTGGCGCGGCCGACATCGCGAACGGTCTGCAGGCGCTTGACGATGAGCTGGTCGGCGATCGTCGTCAGGTCACGCACCGAGCGGATGTCGGAGCGCACGGCGATCGACACGATGGGCTGATCGTCGGGATTGAAGCGCTGGATCAGCGGTTCCTTGATCTCCGGGCGGAAGGTGGCCCGGACCTGCTGGACCTTTTCGCGCACGTCCTGCAGCGCTAACGACGACTGGACCGACAGGTCGAACTCGGCGACGACGATCGAGCGGCCTTCCAGAGAGCGCGACGTCAGCGTCTTGAGGCCGGCGATGGCGTTGACCGATTCCTCGATCTTGCGGCTGATCTCGGTTTCGACAGTTTCAGGCGAGGCGCCGGGATATTCCGTCGTGACGACGACGATCGGGAAGTCGACGTTGGGAAACTGGTCGACACCGAGCTGCCGGTAGGAGAACAGGCCCATCACGAGCAGCGCCACCATCATCATGGTGGCGAAGACCGGATTATCGACCGCGATCTGGGTGAGCTTCATCGCGGTGCGCCTACTTGGTTTCGATGACCTTGACCCTCTGCCCCGCCTTGAGGCCGGGCAGGGGAGCGGAGACGATCTGCATTCCCGATTCGAGACCCTTTACCTCGACCAGTTCACCGCGTGACCAGGTGCGCACCGCGCCGACGGGCTTGCGGACCAGGCCGCCACTTTCGATGGCGAGGACGAAGTCGCCCTGGTCGTCCTTGCGCATTGCCGACGCCGGAACCGCCAGGGCGTGGCTCTTTTCCTGGACGTTGACGGTGCCCATCGCGAACAGCCCGCCGCGCAGGGCTTCGTGCCGGTCGACGATCTCTACATAGACCGGGATCGAGCGTGATCCCGCCTGGGTCGTCGGGCTAATGCGGGTGATGCGGCCGCTGAATGCGCGATCTCCGAAGCCCTCGAGCGTGACCGTGGCAGGCTGGTCGACGCGCAGACGCACGACGTCGGCGGCCGGCATCTGGGCGGTGATCTCGACATGGCTTGTGTCGAGCAGTGCCAGGATCTTGCCATCGACAGGCAGCGACTCGCCCTGGTTGGCGAGGCGCTCGCCAACCACGCCGTCGAACGGCGCCATGACTTGGGCGTCCTTGAGGTTCCTGACCGCCACCTCGAGCTGGGCCTCGGCCACGGCAACCATGGAGGACCTGTTCTCGGCCGTCGCGCGCGCCAAATCGGCGGCGGACTGCGAGACGATGTTACGTGAGGCGAGCGACTCCTTGTCGGAGCGGTCGCGCGACGTCCAGCGGGCGTCGGCACGGGCCGCGTCCAGGGCTGAGCGCCGCTCGTTGACCTTGGATTGCAGCTCGGCTTCTTCGAAGCGTGCCAGCACCTGCCCCTTGGTCACTTTATCGCCTTCGCGGACCAGGACTTCGGCCAGGCGTCCCGGGACGCGCGCCTTTACGATCGTCTGGTCGACGGGCTGCGTCGTGCCAGTGAAGCGCACGGTATCGACCAGGCCGCGGGGGCTGATCGTATGAAGCTCGACCGGGATCAGCTCGATCACCTGGCCAGCCGACTTGGCGTTCTGGGCAGCCGCAGTCGCGGCCTGGGTGGAGACGCCACGGCCGCTCTTCCAGGCAATGCCTCCGGCCGCTAGGGCGACGGCTGCAACAGCGGCGACGATAATGATTGTGCGGCGGGTACTCATGGCCGGAGCCCTTTGAAAATGAAGTCGAGGTAGGAGGCATAAAACTGGTCGCCGCCCAGCCGGTTGGTCGTGTCGAAGGGAGCAAGAGAGCGCTTCCAGACGGAGAACATGGCGAGCGGCTGCACGAGGATGACTGCGGTCGTCTCGATATCCTGGATCGGCCTGAACTCCTTTCGCTGCACGCCGCGCCGCAGCGCATGGGCGAAGAGCTCGCGGCCTCGCATGTCGAAGTGGGTGCAGAAGAAGCGCGCGACATCAGGGAAGTTGCCAGCCTCAGCCAGGATCAGTTTGATGACGCCGCCCGCGGGGCTTTCCTCGAAGGCGCGGAAGCCGGTGACGAGTTCGCGCAGCAGGTCTTCGCTCGTGCCCTCGAAGCGGCCGATCATGTCCGCGGCTTCGGCAAGCGGTCCGCCGATCGCTTCGGTGATCACCGCCTTGAAGAGCTCTTCCTTGTTCTTGAAGTAGAGATAAGGGAGGCCCTTGCTGACCGATGCCGCCTTGGCCACGTCCTCGAGCTTGGTGGCGGCGAAGCCCCTCGTGACGAACAGTTCCAGCGCCGCCCGGGCAATTTCGGGTGCGCGATCCTCGGGCCTGCGGGTGCGGAGTGTCGCCTCGGCGGTATTGACTGACTGGTCAGTATCCATATTTCGCTATCTAATATGGAATATGGCCTGATTCAAGGCGGACAAAAAAAGAGTCCGGCAGACCGAGGTCGCCGGACGCTATTCAGTTTCGCCTTTCTCCATCCCCGCAAGCGGGGATGTCGCGTTGGCAATTGATGCTCGTCTTCTGAAGGTGGCTTCCGGTGGGGCCCGTGAGGACACCCACGCGGAAGCCGAAAGGCGTTTGGTTAGAGGGGCCAAGGTAAACCTTGGCCTACGCCCTTTCCTGTCTACTGCTTCTTCTTCTTAGCAGCCTTCTTCTTAGCAGCCTTTTTCTTAGCAGCCATAACTGTCTCCTATGGTTAGCTTTGAGGTTCCCAACCGCGGGTTCCTCGCCTTACGCGGGGTACGCTTCGTCACCACGTCAACTGCAGCCAGTGGTGCCGCCACAGGTCGTGCATTTGAGGCACGTCCCGTTGCGGACCATGGTGAAGTTGCCGCATTCCGGACAGGCATCACCTTCAAATCCCTTGAGCTTCGCCTCGAGGGTGAAGCCAAGGGCAGAAGAAGCTGCCTCTCCGATCGCGACGCCGACGACGGCCGCCTGGGCGTTTGGCGCCAAAGCGACGGCTGAGCCGTCCGTCAGTCCTGTGGGCACGGGGCCGGCGGCGATCAGCTCGGAAGCGATCGCGACATTGCCGGCCGTTCGGCCATTCAATACATAAAGATTGCTGCGCACGTAGCCGACGCTGGCGATGCGACTCACGGCGGCGGCGGCGGCCTGCGCGGCATCCGTCCCGGAACCCGGCAACTCGCCCTGCACTTCACCGCGGCCGACGCCGTCGGGGCGCAGGTCGGCCTGCTCGACATGGGCAAGATCGTTTCGTCCAAGGTAGGAGATCGCCAACTCGCGGAAGATATAGTCGAGCACCGATGTCGACATCTTGATGGCGTCGTTGCCCTCGACCAGGCCGGACGGCTCGAAGCGCGTGAAGGTGTAGGCCTCGACGAATTCCTCGAGCGGCACGCCGTACTGCAGGCCGATCGAGATCGCGATGGCGAAGTTGTTCATCAAGCTGCGGAAGGCGGCACCTTCCTTGTGCATGTCGACGAAGATCTCGCCGACCCGGCCGTCTTCGTACTCGCCGGTGCGCAGATAGACTTTATGCCCGCCGACATTGGCTTTTTGCGTATAGCCCTTGCGGCGCTGCGGTAGCCGCTCGCGGCCGGCGCGTACTTCGCGCTCGACGATCCGTTCGACAATGCGCTCGGCGATGATAGGCGCTCGCGCGGCGGGCGACAGTTCGGCGAGGTCGTCGTTAGCGGCCATGTCGTCGCCGAGTGCCATCGCCGAGAGCGGCTGCGAAAGCTTCGAGCCGTCGCGATAGAGCGCATTGGCCTTCAAGCCAAGCCTCCACGACATTTCATAGGCCTTGCGGCAATCCTCGACCGTAGCTTCATTGGGCATGTTGATGGTCTTGGAGATGGCGCCCGAAACGAACGGCTGGGCTGCAGCCATCATGCGTATATGACTCTCCGCAGACAAGCAGCGCTTGCCATCTCGTCCACAGGGATTCGCACAATCGAACACCGGAAGATGTTCGTGCTTGAGACCGGGTGCGCCCTCGAGCGTCATCGTCCCGCAGGCATGA
Organism: Reyranella massiliensis 521; assembly: GCA_945862125.1. Lineage (GTDB taxonomy): Bacteria > Pseudomonadota > Alphaproteobacteria > Reyranellales > Reyranellaceae > Reyranella > Reyranella massiliensis_A. The sequence continues at coordinate 8,243 of CAMAYC010000035.1, read as the reverse complement.
ATGTTCGCTTCGGCGATGTCGCTCCTCGAGAATCCAAGGCTGGCGAGGATGTCGAACTTGGAGTCGGCGAGCGCGGCATCGTCGAGACCGAGGACGGTCCGGCAGAACGAGTCACCGAGTGTGTAGCGCGAGAAGGCAAAGCGGATGTCGAAGGCGGTGACGATCGCTTTCTCCACCCGGGTCAGCGTCTCGGCATCGAAGCCGCGGGCGGCCAGGGTGTCGTGATTGATCGCCGGGGCCCCCTTGAGGGAACCGCGCCCGACGGCATAGGCAACGATCCGGTCGATGGTGTCCGCGTCGTAACCCAGGGTCTGGAGTGCCAGCGTGACGGTCTGGTTGATGATCTTGAAATAGCCGCCGCCCGCCAGCTTCTTGAACTTGACCAGCGAGAAATCGGGCTCGATGCCGGTGGTGTCGCAATCCATCACCAAGCCAATGGTGCCGGTGGGCGCGATCACGGAGACCTGGGCATTGCGGAAACCGTAACGCTGACCGAGGTCCAGGGCGCGATCCCAGACCCGCTGGGCTGCCGCGACAAGGGGGGCGTCGGGGCAGTTGCCGGCGTCCAGCGCCACCGGCGCGATCGCCAGGCTTTCATAGCCGTTGGCCTCGCCATGGGCGGCGCGGCGATGGTTGCGGACGACACGAAGCATGGCTTCGCGATTGGCGGTGAAGCCTGGGAAGGCGCCCATCAGCGCGGCCATCTCGGCCGAGGCCGCATAGGCAGAACCGGTCATGATCGCGGTCACGGCGCCGGCGAGCGCGCGCCCACGGGCGCTGTCGTAGCCGAGGCCTGAAGCCATCAGGAGGGCGCCCAAGTTGGCGTAGCCGAGACCCAGGGTACGGTACTGGTAGGAGAGTTCGGCGATCCGGCGCGACGGGTACTGCGCCATCATCACGGAAATCTCGAGCACGACGGTCCACAGCCGGGCGGCATGCTCCAGCGCGGCGACATCGAGCGCGCCGTCGGTCTGGCGGAACCGCATCAGGTTCAGCGAGGCCAGATTGCAGGCCGTGTCGTCGAGGAACATGTACTCCGAGCACGGGTTGGAGGCGTTGATACGCCCCGACTCCGGGCAGGTGTGCCAGTCGTTGATCGTGGTGTCGTACTGCACGCCAGGGTCGGCCGAATGCCAGGCTGCCTCGGCGATACGGTCCCAGAGGTCGCGCGCCGCCACGGTCTTGACCGTCTTGCCAGTCGTGCGCGCGGTCAGCGACCACTCGCGGTCGGCCTCGACCGCCCTTAGGAAATCGTCGGTGACGCGGACGGAGTTGTTGGCGTTCTGGCCCGACACGGAGATGTAGGCTTCCGACTGCCAATCGGTGTCGAAGGCGGGGAACTCGATGTGGCGGTAACCCTGGCGCGCGAACTGGATGACGCGCTGGATGTAGTTCTCGGAGATCTCCGCCTGCCGTGCCGCCACGATCTCGCGGCGCAGCTTCGGGTTCTGCTTGGGATCGAACGCTGCTTTGCCCTCGATCTCGGTGTCGAGGCAGGCACGCATCACGGCGTTGAGGTGCCTGTCGGCCAGCCGCGAACCCGCGACGAGGGCGGCGACCTTTTGCTCCTCCAGCATCTTCCAGGCGATGAAGTCCTCGATGTCAGGATGGTCGATGTCGACGCTGACCATCTTGGCTGCGCGCCGAGTCGTGCCGCCCGACTTGATGGCGCCCGCCGCGCGGTCGCCGATCTTGAGGAAGGACATGAGGCCGGACGATTGGCCGCCGCCTGACAGGCTCTCGCCTTCGCCGCGTAGCGCCGAGAAATTCGAGCCCGTGCCCGAGCCGTATTTGAAGAGGCGGGCCTCTCGGACCCACAGGTCCATGATACCGCCCTCGCTCACCAGATCATCGGAGACGCCCTGAATGAAGCAGGCGTGGGGCTGCGGCCGTTCGTAGGCCGAGTTGGACGGATGGGAGGTGCCGTCGCGATGGTCGACATACCAGTGGCCCTGGCCCGGTCCGTCGATGCCGTAGGCCCAGTGCAGACCGGTATTGAACCACTGCGGCGAATTCGGCGCGCAGATCTGGGCCGCCAGCATGTAGCAATGTTCGTCGTGGAAGGCGCGGGCATCGTCTTCGCTGTCGAAGTAGCCGCCCTTCCAGCCCCAGTAGGTCCAGGCGCCGGCCATGCGCTCGAAGACCTGGCGCGAACTGCGCTCGCTGCCGGTGCGCTCGGCCTCGGGGAGCATCGCCAGGGCGACCTCGTCGGCCTGCGCGCGCCACAACCACTCCGGCACGTCGGTCTCGGCGACCTTGACGAGGCGGGCAGGTACCCCGGCGCGGCGAAAATACTTCTGGGCAAGAACGTCGGCGGCAACCTGCGACCAGTCGGCCGGTACATCGACGCCCTTCAATTGAAAGACGATCGAGCCGTCGGGGTTGCGGATTTCGGAGTCGGCAGCACGAAACGCCATTCCCTCGAATGGCGATTTTCCTGCTTGCGTATACCGGCGCTCGAAGCGCATCGACGATCCCCCGTGCCTCGTTCCCGTCATTCGTTCCCTTGCGGGGTGTGTTCGAGTTAGATTCGAACACGCACATGTAGGCACCAGTGGATACTAAATTACAAAATCTTGTGTGCGCAACTACATTTTGTAGACCATGGTGTTGATGATACTAGATGATGCAACTCGGCAACAGGTCGTTGGAACGAGCGGATCGCATGTCATCGAACGACTTGGAATCGCGGCTTTCCGGCGTCGCGTTGCGCACAAACGACCGCACGCGTACAAGCGGCGCGGTCACTCTTTAAGGCGTGGTTCGCTCATGACGATCGGCACTTGGCTCTTCACGAAACTGCATGGCGCATTCGTCGGCAGCGATGCCGAAGGCAACCGATACTTCCAGGACAAGCGTGTGATCGCCGGCCGCCGGCGCAAGCGCTGGGTTATCTACAACGGCGTCGCCGAAGCCTCGCGCGTGCCGCCCGATTGGCACGGTTGGCTGCATTACACGACCGATGCGAGCCCGCCCGCAGGCGGCGTGCCGCGCAAGGCGTGGCAGAAGGATCACGAACCCAACCGCACCGGCACCAGCCATGCCTATCGCCCGCCGGGCCATACACTGAGCATCGGCGACAAGCCCAAGCCCCATTACGAGGCATGGCGCCCGGGCTGAGCGGCGCCGGCAGCAAGGGAGAAGTGGCGTGGGCCGCAATATCGTCGAGACGATCGTTGGCGCGTTGGTCCTGTTGGTGGCGGGCGTCTTCGTGTTTTACGCCTTCGCCAAATCCGACCGCACCGGACCGGATGGCTATGAGATCGTCGCGCGCTTCGGCCGGATCGACGGGCTGAAGCGCGGCGCCGACGTAACACTGAGCGGTGTGAAAGTCGGCACCGTCACCGGCGTCTCCCTCGACAGCAAGACCTACCAGGCCATCGTGCGTATGGCAGTGTCGTCGAACGTCAATCTGCCGGCCGACACCAACGCCAAGATCGTGAGCGAATCGCTCCTGGGTGGCACGGTCGTTTCCCTCGAGCCCGGAAACGAGAAGAATCTGATCCGCGCCAACGGCGAGATCCAGAACACGCAGGATTCCATTCCCCTGACCGAACTGATCGCCAAGTTCATGTTCGGCGGCACCGGTTCCAAGTGATGAGCACACAGGCGCCCAAAGGCCCGCCGGTGTGGCGGCAGCCCGACGGCAAGCCGGTGTCATGCCTCGAAAAAATCAAAGTCATGAATCAGAATGTGCAGGAAATCGAAACCCTCTGCGCCGATACGCTGGAGGACGGAGTCCTGATGGGATGCGACGTCGATCAGATCAAGGCGGCCCTGCATGCGCTGATCGACGGGCTGAAGCTGCCCGGCGCCAAGGACTGAGCATGCGCGGCCTGGTCGTTATCGCGGTGCTGGCCGCCGGCATGGGCGTGGCGGCCGCGCAAACGCCGCGACCGCCGGCAAACGTCAACCCCGGCATCAATCTTCGGCCGATCCCCGATGCGCCCGGCAAGCGCGTCGCCGAGCTGCAGGGGCTCGACAAGGTGACGGCGCGCACCCAGCGCTTCTATGCCCCGGTCGGCCAGACGACACGCTTCGGTACACTGGAAATTGCCGTCGCCGATTGCCTCGTAAACGTGCCCGAGGCGCCGCCGGAAGCGGTGGCCTATCTTACCATCGTCGACAACAAGCCGGGCCAGGCGCCGGAAAAGCTGTTCGCTGGCTGGATGTTCGCGTCGACGCCGTCGCTCTCGGCGCTCGACCACGGCGTCTATGACGTGCGTGTGCTCGCCTGCACGATGGCGCAGGGATCGGCACCGCCCAGCTCGCGCTGAAAGGTCGCCGGCCGATCGATCGCGTCGGCCAGCAATACGTGAAACGCCTCGCGCGGGACTTCGATGGCGCCGAAGCTCCTGAGATGCTCTGTCATGAACTGACAGTCGAGCAGGCGGAAGCCACCCTGGATGAGGCGCGCCACGAGATGGACCAGCGCCACCTTCGACGCGTCGCGTTCGCGGCTGAACATGCTCTCGCCGAAGAAGGCCGCGCCGACCGAGACGCCGTAGAGGCCGCCGACGAGTTCATCGCCGACCCGGCATTCGACGCTGTGGGCGTGGCCGCGGTCGTGCAGTTCCGAATAAAGATCGATGATCGGGTCGTTGATCCAGCTTTCCGAGTGGCCCGGGCGCGGTTCGGCACAGGCCCGCATGACCTCGACGAAAGAGGTATCGGCGCTGATGGTGAATCGTTCCGAGCGGACGGTGCGGGCGAGGCGGGTGGAGAGGTGGAAGCCGTCGAGCGGCAGCACCGCACGCAGTCTGGGATCGAGCCAATGGAGCTTGGGGTCGTCGCGGCGCTCGCCCATGGGAAAGACGCCGATGCGATAGGCCTTCAGGAGAACGTCGGGCGTGATCTCCAGCATCGTCGTGATTACTTCTTGAGGCCGACCAGCTTCTCCAGCCAGTGGATGTCGTAGTCACCGTCGATAAATGCCTGCTCGCCGATGATCCGCCGGTGGAGCGGAATGGTCGTATCGATGCCGCCGATCACGAATTCTTCCAGCGAGCGGCGGAGCCGCATCAGGCACTCGTTGCGGCTGCCGCCGTTCACGATCAGCTTGGCCACCATCGAATCGTAATAGGGCGGGATGGCGTAGCCGGCATAGAGCCCGGAGTCGACGCGCACGCCCAGTCCGCCGGGCGCGTGATAGTCGGTGACGAGGCCGGGGCACGGCACGAAGGTCTCGGGGTTCTCGGCATTGATCCGGCACTCGATCGCATGGCCTTGGATCACGATGTCTTTCTGCGTGAGCGCAAGCGGCGCTCCGGAGGCAATGCGGATCTGCTCGCGGACCAGGTCGATGCCGGTCACCGCCTCGGTGATCGGATGCTCGACTTGGAGGCGGGTGTTCATCTCGATGAAGTAGAATTCGCCGTCCTGGAACAGGAACTCCATCGTGCCAGCGCCGCGGTATTTAAGCTTGCGCACGGCGGCGGCGGCCAGTTCACCGATCCGATTGCGCTGCTCTGCGTTGAGAGCGGGCGAGGGCGCTTCCTCCAGCACCTTCTGATGGCGACGCTGCAACGAGCAGTCGCGTTCGCCGAGATGGACGCCGGCGCCCAGACCATCTCCCAGCACCTGGATCTCGATGTGGCGCGGTCTCGGCAGGTACTTCTCGAGGTAGACAGAGTCGTTGCTGAAGGCCGCCTTGGCCTCGGTGCGCGCGAGCGAAAAGGCCTCGGCCGCGCCCTCGGCATCTTCGACAACCTTCATGCCGCGTCCGCCGCCGCCGGCCACCGCCTTGATCAGGACGGGCCAGCCGATCTTGGTGCCGAGCGCCACGATCTCCTCGACCGTGTCGACCGGCCCGGGCGATCCCGGCACCAGCGGCAGGCCGAGTTCCTTGGCCGTTTGCTTGGCCACGATCTTGTCGCCCATCATCGAGATGTGCTGCGGAGTCGGGCCGATAAAGGTGAAGCCGTGCGCTTCGACCGCCTCGGCGAAGCGCGCGTTCTCCGACAGGAATCCATATCCAGGGTGGATAGCGTCGACGCCGGCGATGGTCGCCGCGGAGAGAATCGCCGGAATATTGAGATAACTGTCGCGTGCAGGCGGCGGGCCGATGCAGACCGACTCGTCGGCCAGGCGGACATGCATGGCGTCGCTGTCGGCCGTTGAATGGACCGCCACCGTCTGGATTCCCATCTCGCGGCAGGCGCGATGGATGCGGAGCGCGATCTCGCCCCGGTTGGCGATCAGGACCTTGTCGAACATTTTGCCGGACCGCCCTATTCGACGATCATCAGAGCTTCACCGAACTCCACCGGCTGGGCGTTCTCGATCAGGATCTGCATCAGCGTGCCGGCCTTCGGCGCCTTGATGGGGTTGAAGGTCTTCATTGCCTCGATGATGAGCAGGGTCTGGCCAGCCGTGACCTTGTCGCCGATGCTGACGAAATTCGGCTTGCCGGGCTCGGGCGCGAGATAGGCGGTGCCGACCATGGGCGACTTCACCGCGCCGGGATGCTTGGCGTGATCGGCAGCGCCAGCGGGGGCTGCAGTTGCGGCAACCGCGGCGCCAGGCGCAGGGGCGGGTGCCGCGGCCGTCGGGGCGGCGGCAGAATAGGTCACGGTCGGCCGGGCAATCCGGATCTTGCGGTCGCCATCGGCCAACTCGATTTCGCCGAGATCTTTCTCTTCCAGTATCTCCGCCAGCTTGCGGACGAACTCGGTATCCATCTCGAACTTTGCCATGGAGAAATGCTCCGGATGAAAATCAACGACCCAGCAGGCGGGCCAGCGCCTGGAGGGCCAGAAGGTAGCCTTGTGTGCCGAGCCCGGCGATTACGCCCACGGCGGCGGGACTGATGTAGGAATGGTGCCGAAACCGCTCGCGCTTGTAGATGTTGGACAGGTGAACCTCGACCGCCGGCAGTTCGGCGGCATTCAGCGCATCGAGCAGGGCGACGGATGTATGCGTGTAGGCGCCGGCATTGATGATGATGCCGGCATTCTTCTCGCGCGCCGCCTGAATAAGGTCGACTAGCACGCCTTCGTGGTTGCTCTGGGCGAATTCGATCGGCAGGCCCAGCCGCAAAGCCTCGGCCCGGCACGACTTTTCGACGTCTGCCAAGGTCTCGCGGCCGTAGATGTCCGGCTGCCGCTTGCCCAGCATGTTGAGATTGGGCCCGTTGAGCACCAGCACCGGCTTCTTGACCGGTGGACGCCGGGCGGCCTTTGCGGCCAAGCCTGCCTCCCTAATTCATACGTGGCGGGCGTTATAGCATGGCGAGTCGGGGTCACAAGGCGGGGACAGACCAGTCTCTAAGGGCTTTCCCGGAGCGTTTGCGCATGCGCGAACAGCCTGTCGGACAGCGCATCGAAGCTGCGTATTTCATCGGGACTGAGCGCCTTGTAGAGGCGTGCCTCGTACTCGAGGGCCAGGGGCACGATGCGCGCGTGCATGGCGCGTCCGCGGGCGCTCAGTTTGAGGGAGGCACGGCGGCGGTCGCTGCGGTCGGTGGCACGTTCGACCAGGCCGCGTTTCATGAGGGCGGCGACGGCCCGGCTGACGGCCACCTTGTCCATGACGATGCGCTGGCCCACATCCGAGGCGGTAAGCGGGGCGAATCGCCCCAGCGCGGCCATCACCCGCCATTGCGTCACGGAAAGGCCGTAAGGCTGGGCGTAGAGATCGTGCAGCGATTCACTCACGAGTTGGGCCAGCACCGACAGCCGGTAGGGGAGGAATTTCTCCAGTTCGAGGGCTTGCAAAGCGTACGGCATAATAGTTACATCTGAAACTAATTCAGCCGGGAGGTCAAATATGGCCAGCGTCAGCGAGCGGACAGTCCCCGAGGCGGACTCGGTGAACCCGATGGGCACCGATGGATTCGAGTTCGTCGAATACACCGCGCCTGATCCGGCGGCTCTGGGCGCTCTGTTCGAGAGCATGGGCTTCGTGCGCGTCGCCCGACACCGCTCCAAGGACGTCTCGCTCTATCGTCAGGGCGACGTGAACTTCATCGTGAACGGCGAGAAGGAAAGCTTCGCCCAGGGCTTCGCCCGGGTGCATGGCCCAAGCGTCTGCGCCATCGCCTTCCGGGTGAAGAACGCGGCCCGCGCCTACAAGCGGGCGCTCTCGCTCGGCGCTTGGGGCGTCGAGAACAAGGTCGGGCCGATGGAGCTCAACATCCCGGCGATCAAGGGCATCGGCGATTCGTTGATCTACCTGGTCGACCGCTACGGCGATCGGGGCAACATCTACGACGTTGATTTCGAGTTCCTGGCCGGCGTCGAACA
>CAMAYC010000034.1 GCA_945862125.1 Reyranella massiliensis 521 | reverse complement strand
TCGGCGCCCCTCTCTGCGATCACGTTGGTGGCGGCGTAGGTATTGCCGGACACCATCGTGGGCATGCACGAAGCATCGGCAACGCGAAGGCCCTGCAGGCCGATCACGCGCATGCTGAGTGGATCGACCACGGCCCTGGGATCGGTGCCGAGCTTGGCGGTGCCCACCGGGTGATAGGTCGTCGAGCCGGTGGCGCGGGCATGGGCCATCCATTGCTCGTCGGTCTGCACGTCGGGGCCGGGGAAGTTCTCGCGGATCACGTAGTTCGCGAGCGGCGGCGTCGCCAAGAGCTTGCGCAGGTATTTCATCGCCGCCAGCAGCGCGTCACGGTCGATCTGATCGGCCAGGTAATTCGGCTGGATCTCGGGCTTGGCCGTGGGATCGGCGGAGAGCGCCTTCACATGACCGGTGCTCTCGGGGCGAAGTTGTGCGGCGCCGAGCGTCATGCCCGGCACGGTGTCGAGTTCGGTGGTGCCGTAGCGCCCGCCGCCATAGCTTGCCGGCGCGAAATAGAGCTGCATGTCGGGCGTGGCGAGGCCGGGCCGTGTCTTGAAGTAGCCGCCGGCATGGCTGGGGGCGGCGGTGAGCAGGCCCTTGCGGCTGATCGCGTAGCGCAGGACTTCACCCACAAGGCGCAGGCCGCGGCTCTTCTCGTTGAGCGACGGGGCGCCCTTCACCAGGGCCGAGACGCGGATGGCGTAGTGGTCGCGGAAATTGTGGCCGACGCCGGGCAGCGCATGCTTCACCGCCACGCCGATCGCGGCGAGATCGTCAGGATGGCCGATGCCGGAGATCTGCAGGAGCTGCGGCGTATTGATGGCGCCGCCGGCCAGGATCACGTCGCGCCGCGCCTTGATCGAGTGCGACTGGCCATTGTGGCGGTAGGTGATGCCGGTGGCGCGCTTCCCTTCGAGATCGATCCGCTCGACCAGGGCGCGGGTGATCACGCGCACGTTGGAACGCTTCATCGCCGGCTTCAGGTAGGCGTCGACCGGGCTCCAGCGCCGGCCGTTCCGCATCATGTTCTGGTAGAGCAGCGTGCCTTCCTGGTCGCCGCAATTGTAGTCGGGGGTGCGTTTCAGCCCGAGCGCCTCGTTGGCGGCCATGTAGGCGTCGCTCAGCACGTGCGGATCGCGCTGGTCCTCGATGACGAGCGGACCCGAACGGCCGCGCACGGCATCGTCGCCGCCCTCGCGGCTCTCGGCGCGCTTGAAGTAGGGGACTAGGTCGTCCCACGACCAGCCGCGGCAGCCGAGCTGCGCCCAGGTGTCGTAGTCGGCGGCCTGGCCGCGCACGTAGAGATGGCCGTTGATCGAGCCCGAGCCGCCCAGCACTTTGCCGCGCGGGAACTTTATCTTGCGGCCGTCGATGTGCGGGCCCGGCGCGGTCTCATAACCCCAGTTGAGGCTCTCGTTATAGACCGTCTTGTTGAAGCCGGCCGGCACCTTGATCCAGATGTGATTGTCGTTGCCGCCGGCCTCGATCACCGCAACGCTGTTTTTTCCGTCGGCCGAAAGCCGGTTGGCCAGAACGCACCCCGCCGCCCCGGCGCCGACGATGACGTAGTCGAATTCTTCCATCGGACGTTCCCCCTTATTAGGCCGCGACCACCAGGGTCGACGCCAACTGCCGCACCGACTTCACCATCGCCATGGCGACCAGCTTGCCGGTTTTGCGGTTCTCTTCGCTGACGGCCACATCTTCCATGAAGGTGAAACGGCCGAAGGCGCCCTTGGCCTCCAACTCGACGATGTGGGTGGTGATGGTGGGATCGGCCACGATCACCACGCGTGTCCGGTCGAGGCCGATGCCGGCGATGGCGGCGGCGGCGGAAATGTTGACGTTCTGCGGATAGAGTTTGGCGCCCTCGCGCACGGGACCGTCGAAGACGGTGTGCGGCACTTTCAGCGAATCGAGATCGACCAGCGTTTCCGCGATCGTGCCCTTCCAGGCCGACGGATCTTTCCGCACCGTAACCGTGACGCTTTCCAGACCGCCGACTGCGGCGCTGCTCAGGATATCGAGCGCGCCGATGCCGGCCGAGGGCAGGATCAGCCGCTTGCCGCTCGCCTTGGCCGCTGCCAGCAGCCGGTCGAACAGCGCGGTATCGGTGAAGGCGCCGACCGAGGTGACGAGAAAATCCGCGCCGCTTTCGAGAACGCGCTGGCCGTGCGCGCGCACCGCCTCGTGGCCGGCGCATTCGGCGACCGCATCGAACTTGTGCGCAAAGAACCGATCGGGCTGATGAGTGAGAACGCCGGCATCGCGCGGCCGGCGCACCAGCACGGACACCAGTTCGATGTTTTCGAGACCGGCCGCTTCGACATGCTTGCCGATGGCGCCATAGCCGATCAGGCCGATCTTCACGACAACCTTGCTTCCACCCAGCGGGCCCAGGCGATGAGCTGGTCGTCGCTGCGCAGCGGCGCGATCAGCTGCACCGACAGGGGCAGGCCGAACGGGCCGGTGTTGAAGGGCAGCGCCACGCAGGGCGTGCCGAGCAGGGTCCAGAAGCGGTTGAAGATGGGATCGCCGGTGTAGCCGAGACCCGCCGGCGCTTCGCCGCGGGCTGTGGGGGCCAACAGGAAGTCGAAACGCTCCCACACGGCGCCGAGATCGGACAGCGCTCGGCGTTTGCGCTTCTTCGCATCGGCGAGCTGGCCGCGGGTGACGCTGTCGCCCACTTCAAGGGCCGCCGTCAGGCCAGGCGACAGCAGATGCGGGAAGCGGGCGCGCTCCGGGGCGTAGTGCTGGGTCGCCTCCTTGGTCATCACCCGGTTATGCGCGTTGATCAGCGGGCCCCAGCTCTCGGGCATCTCCCACTCGCGCACCTTGGCGCCCTTGGCGCGGAGCGTGCGGGCAGCGAGCTCGATGTTCTTGCTGTTGTAGGGCTCGGACTGGTCCCACCACAGGGTACGGCAGAAGCCGATGCGCGGCGCACGTTGCGGCGGATCGGACGGCGCGTGGCCGTAGGCGGCGCGGATCAGCGCCAGGTCGTTGGCGGTCCGGGTGAAGAAGCCCAGCGTGTCGAGGCTCCTCGCATAGGTTTTTATGCCGGTCGTGTCGGCCCAGCCGAAGGTGCCCTTGTAGGCCACGATGCCGTTGAAGGCGCCGGGGCGGATCACCGAGCCCGAGGTCTGGGTGCCGTAACCGATGGGCACCATGCAGTCGGCGACCGCCGCCGCCGAGCCCGACGAGGAACCGGCCGGCGTGTGCCGGAGATTATGCGGATTGTGCGTCTTGCCGGCATGGCCGCCGGCGAATTCGGTGGTCACGGACTTGCCGAGCACGATGGCGCCCGCGTTCACGAGCTGGGTCACGCAGGCGGCGTCCTTGCCGACGACATGGTCGCGGTAGATTGGCGAGCCGCAGGTGGTGGGCATCGTTCGGGTCGCGATGATGTCTTTGACGGCGAGCGGAATGCCGTGCAGCGGGCCGACGGGTTTGGCGCGCTTGTCGAGCATGTCGGCGCGCTTCCGCGCTCCTTCGGCATCGAGCGCCTCCCAGGCATGAACCTGGCCCTCGCGGTGCTCGATGCGGTCGAGGCAGGCTTCGACGAGATCGCGCGCCTTCAGCCGCTTCTGGGACATGCGCAGGACGGCCTCGCTGGCCGACAGTTTGTTGGGCGATTTCGCCATGCGCATCTTCCCCCTGAGGTGTTGTCGGAGGCATGATGACCGAGCGACCACTGGAAAGGTAGCCCATGAGCACACCCTTCGCCGTCCAGAAGATCGGCCACGCCGTGGTCTACGTGAGCGACCTCGAGCGTTCCAGGCGCTTCTATACCGAGGTGCTGGGCTTCAAGGTCTCGGACGTCTATCCCGGCACGATGATGCCGGGCGGCATGGTGTTCCTGCGCTGCAACGGCGATCACCATTGCCTCGCCCTGGTGGGCAACCGCGCGCCCGACGCCGGCCAGGACAAGAGCCTGCATCATCTCGCCTTCGAGCTCGCCACCCTCGACGAGGTTTTCCGCGCCCGCGATCACCTGAAGAAGCACGGCGCCAGGCTTACCTTTGAGGGCCGCCGCCGCGCCGGCTGCCAGGTCGCGGTGGAGTTTCTCGATCCCGACGGCCATCACCTTGAACTTTACTGGGGCGTCGACCAGATCGGCGCCGACGACCGTTCACGGCCGTGGGAGGAATGGCGCCAGACCATGAGCCTGGAGGATGCCGTGCGCATCGCGCCGCCGGGCCAGGACACGACCCTGCAGGATGCGGCGCTGCGTGCGCGCCTCGAAGCGGGAACCGACCGACCCTAGGAGAGACCCATGCCCCCAAGCGTGATGTTCCACGATGGCAATCGCCAACTTCAGGACCAGTTCGACAGCCGCCGCATTGCCGACCGGCTGGAAGAAAAGCTCACCCGCTTCGAATTCACCGATGGCGACCGTGCCTTCATCGAGGGCGCAATGTTCTTCTTTCTGGCGACTTCGGACGATCGCGGCCAGCCGGATTGCTCCTTCAAGGGCGGCACGCCGGGCTTCGTGAAGATCGTCGGCACCGACGAGCTCGCTTTTCCCGACTACGACGGCAACGGCATGTTCAAGAGCCTGGGCAACGTCGTGGTCAATCCCTCGGTCGGTCTTCTGTTCATCGACATGGGCGAGAAGCCCCGGCGGCTCCGGGTCAACGGCACCGCACGCGTCGTTCGCGACGATCCGCTGATGCAGCGCTTCGCCGGGGCGCAGCTCCTGGTCCGGGTCAAGGTGCGGGCGATCTTCCCCAATTGCCCGCGCTACATCGTGACGCCCGGCACGGCGGATCCGTCGACATATGCGCCGAGGCCCGGCTACGCGCCGCCGGAGCCCGCCTGGAAGGGCTTCGACGACTTCAAGGACTACATCCATCCGCGGCAGAAGACGCCCGATGGCGGGTGATGACGTGAGCATCCGGCCTGGCAGGGCGTTTGACGACCTTGAGGATCGTGTGGCCGATCCTGTCCGGCGTTCTTCTGGCCGTGGTCGGGCCGGGCTCGTGATCGGAGTCCTGGGCAGCAGACCGGGACAATAAAGTCATCCGCCCAGTGCCACGGAAATCAGGACCAGGACAACGCCCAGCAGGGCGATGAGCGCGCCGGTTCGCAGGCGCGGCGCGCCGGTGTAGCTCGCCCAGCCAAAGCCGATGAGAAACAACAACAGCAACTGGCCGGCATTGGCGATGCGAAGGCCCAGGTGCGGGTCGTCTAGCAGAAGCAGCGGGAGCACCCCCGGCACGGCCGTCAGCGAGACGAGGACGAGGACGAGGCCCGCGGCGACGTAGTCGTCGACATGCAGGTGCGCCCGCGCGGTGCCGGCATGCCGCAACATTTCCAGGAGTGACTGGTGGAACGCGAGCCGGTCCTGTTCGCGCATCGGCGGCTCGCCCTCCAGGCCGAATTCATCCTGGATGAGCGCGAACGCTTCCGCCTTGTCCTGTGTGGCTTGCAGCCGGCGCACGAGCTGGACGCGGCGGTTGCGGTTGAACTTCGTCCCGAAGAGATAGAACACCGCGTCGATCAGCCCCCAGGCCACGTTGCAGCCGGCCAGCCCAAGAGCCAGTTCGATGGCGTTGATCTCAGTGCGTTCCTGCAGCAGGCGGGCGCCCGCCGTCATTGTGAGCGCCATGATCAGCCCGAACAGGATCTCGAGCAGGCTCTCGGACGGGTCGAGGTAACGATGGACGAAGCGCGCGATCATGCCGGTCCGTTCTTCGCATTCGGCCGGGCCGCCGACAACGACAGGGTGAGGTAGACGTTCCAGCCCTCCGGCCGGTTCTGGGCGGCGAACTCCTTGTAGCCGCGCAGGTTGAGGTCGACTGACGCGCCACCCAGGGCAAAGGACCGGCCGGTCAGCGGGCCGGCCCCCGAGACCTTCGAGTCGAGGTCGTCGAGGCGCTGGCTGCCGCCGCTGTCGGGGCTGATCTGGTTGTCGGTGTAGGTGACTGCGCCGACGTAGAACGCGTCGCTGAAGCCGTACGACGTGCCGAAATCGATATGGGAGTCCGCGCCGCCCTGGTGGTCGGTCACAGGCTGCAGCAGGACCGCCAGCGCCGCGATGATCCGTTTCATTGCTCTCCCGGGCGGCACAACGGACGCCTTGGGAAAGAGTAGCCACTTTCCGGGCGGCCGCGCTTGATTCTTGTCAACGTGGACGCCCCTGTGCTTGCTAGCAAAAGGGGCCCGACAGCGGGTGGGGCCGGGGGAGAGTGATGAGCTGGTACCAGCGATACCGCCTGCGGGAATTCCTTCACTCCTCGTTCTGGCTCTACCCGTCGCTCGCCATCGTACTGGCCTGGATCGTGGGCAAACTGATCCTGGCGTTCGTGCCTGACCCCGGCTGGCCGCGCTACGAACAGGCCGACCTCGATGGCCTCCGGACGTCGATGGCGGCTCTCGCCTCGTCGATGCTCACCTTCATCGTCTACGCCGTTTCGGCACTGCTGCTGGCCGTGCAGCTCGCCAGCGGCCAGACCACGCCGCGCCTCATACGCATCACCTTCGGCCGCTGGCAGATGAAGTTCGCTACCAGCGCCTTCACCTTCGCCTTCGGCATCACGATGCTGGCGCTCGCCAACACGAACGAAACCTCCCGCCATGCGCTGCTCATCGCCCTGGCGATCGTCGGCAACGTCGCTTCGATCTCGGTATTCTTCTGGTTCGTTCAGGAAGTCGGGCTCGGGCTGCGCCCGGTCGCCGTGCTGCAGCATATCTTCGGTCAGGCGAAGGAGGCGATGGACAGTGTCTACGAGGGCGCCTACGACGCCGCCGTGCCCGAAGTGAACGAAGTCGACGAGCTCGCCGGCAAGGAAAGCCGGATCGTGCGACGTGTCGGGGTGTCGGGCACCTTCCTCGCCTTCGGCAGCCGCGATCTGGCGGCGCTCGCGGCGCGGGCCGGATGCATCATCGAGCTGATCCCGCAGGTCGGCGACTTCGTCTCGACCGACGATCCGCTCGCGCGCGTCTATCCGCCGGGGGCGATCGTCGACGAGGCGACGATCAATGCGCTGACGGCCTTCGGTCCGGAGCGCACGATGCGCCAGGATCCGATGTTCGGCTTCCGCATCATGGTGGACATCGCCTCGCGGGCGCTGTCGCCGGCCGTCAACGATCCGACGACGGCAGTCCTGGCACTGGACCAGGTTCACCGGCTGCTGCGCTACGCCGGCAACAAGAGCCTGGGCGGCGGCCACATCCGCGATTTGGGCGGCAACCTCCGCCTGGTGTTTCCCACGCCCGACTGGGACGACATCGTGGCCCTCGCAACAACGGAAGTGCGCCAGTTCGGCGCCTCCAGCACCCAGGTCGCGCGCCGCCTGCGGGCGATGCTCGAGCATCTCGTCGATCGGCTGCCGCCGGCGCGGGCTGCTGCGCTCGCGCGTGAACTCGATCTGCTGGCCCGCAACGTGGAGCACTGCTTCCCCGAGGCCGAGGATCGCCGCCGCGCCAACACCGGCGACTTTCAAGGGCTGGGAGGCTCGTCGCTGCGGACGGACCTCTAGGGCCTGCATGCCCCTGCGCGACACCCAGCAGTAGCTACCTTAGCTTGCCGCCGGGAATGCGGGCTTGAGCGAAATCAAGGCAGCACAGGCTTTAAGGGCCGATAGAGCCCGCCAAGATTCTCACCTCCAGTCGAAAGTGCAGCATGTCCACCCCTCAGAACCTGAATTTCGTCCAGGAATACTGGTTTGACGCCGGGCAGCGCTCGATCCTGACGCTCGATGCCCTGCGCGAACGCGGCAACACCTATTTCGCGCAGGCCGCCAAGAACGCTCCGAACGTGCTGAGCTTCGCCTTCGAGCCTGTGCGCGATGGACGCACGTTGCCCCGGCCGGTCAATTATGTCCTCGTCCAGATCGTGCCGCCGTCGGGAACTGTGATCGATCCGACCAAGCCGCCCTTCATTGTTGTCGACCCGCGCGCCGGCCACGGTCCCGGCATCGGCGGCATGAAGCAGGACAGCGAGATCGGCGTGGCGCTGGCCGCTGGTCATCCCTGTTACTTCATCGGCTTCTTCCCCGAACCCATGCCCGGCCAGACGATCGAGGACGTGTGCATGGCCGAGGCGGCTTTCGTCGAGGAAGTCGCGTCCCGGCATCCCGAGGCGGAAGGCAAGCCGGTGATCGTCGGCAACTGCCAGGCAGGATGGCAGATCATGATGACGGCTGCCATCCGGCCGGAACTGTTCGGGCCGATCCTGCTGGCGGGCTCGCCGCTGTCGTACTGGGCGGGCGTGCGCGGCAAGAACCCGATGCGCTACACCGGCGGCACGCTGGGTGGTACGTGGCTGACGGCGCTGGCCGGTGACATCGGCAACGGCACGTTCGACGGCGCCAATCTCGTCGCCAACTTTGAATCGCTCAACCTGGCCAACACCTACTGGGACAAGAGCTACAACCTCTATTCCAAGGTCGACAGCGAGGCTCATCGCTTCCTCGACTTCGAAACCTGGTGGGGCAATCCCGTCCTGCTGAATGCAGTCGAGATGCAATGGATCGCCGACAATCTCTTCGTCGGCAACAAGCTGACCTCAGGCCAGATACACACGTCGACGGGTGTCCGTGTCGACCTGCGCAACATCCGCTCGCCGATCATCGTGCTGTGCTCTTGGGGCGATAACATTACGCCGCCGCAGCAGGCGCTGGGCTGGGTCACCGATCTTTACGCGCACGAAGACGATATCGTCGCCAACGGGCAGACCATCGTCTACACGCTGCACCAGACGATCGGCCATCTCGGAATCTTCGTGTCGGGCAAGGTGGCGACCAAGGAACACGCCGAGTTCGCGGCCTGCATGGAGATGATCAACGTCATGCCGCCTGGCCTCTACGAGGCGGTGATCACCGAGGTGAATGAGGACACGTCGAATCCCCAGCTGATCCACGGCAAGTACCTGTTCAGCCTGCAGACGCGGACGCTCGACGATATCCGAGCGCTGGGCGGCAACAGCGACGAGGACAACAGGCGCTTCGCCGCCGTGGCGCGACTGTCGGACGTCAATCTCGGTCTATATCGCGCGCTGGCGCAGCCTGCGGTCCAGGCGTTGGCAACCGAGCAATCCGCGAAGGCACTGCGCGAGATGAACCCCAATCGGCTGCGCTTCGCTGTCTTTTCCGATCGCAATCCGGCGATGAAGCCGGTCAAGGCGCTGGCCGAGGCAGTCCGTGCCGACCGCAAGCCTGTGGCGCCTGACAATCCGTTGCTCACCATGGAGCATGTGGCGTCGACCTGGATCTCCACCTGGCTGGACGGTTATCGCTTGATGCGTGACGCCATGACTGAGGCGACGTTTCTCGCAACCTACGGCTCGCCGGTGGTGCAGGCCATGGCGGGACTCGGAACTGAGACGGCATCGGCCGGGCCGCGAATCGATCGCGACCTCGCCCGCGAGGCCATCGAGGCGCGGTGGAAGGCCGACCTGGAGACACGCTTCGACGTCGGCGGCCTGCCCGAGGCACTCGTGCGGGCGCTGATCCATATCCGTCTGCCCCAGCGCAGTGTCGACGAACGTGGCTTCGCCATGCTGCAGGCCATCCGCCGCCTGCAACCGGCGAACCGCCGCCTCAGCATGGACGAGGTCAAGACGCTGTTCCGCGACCAGTACTTGTTGGTTCGCCTCGACGAGGAGCGCGCCGTGCGGGCTATCCCGCGACTGCTACCCGAAAGCGAGCAGATGCGCCGTGCCGGGTTCGACGCGGTGGTCGAGGTGTTGGGCGCTCGGGGCGCGCTGCCCGAGGAAGGGCAGAAGCGTCTGAGGCGAATTGAGAAGCTCTTCGGCCTCACGTCCCACGAAACGGCGACTGTCGAGACCTCGCATGCCTGATGCAGCGCCGGGATCTACCGAACACGCTCACGACAAGTACGATCGGCTGATCGCCGTCGCGCGCAAGCACCCGCCGATGGCGACGGCGGTTGCCCATCCCTGCGATACGGTCTCGCTGGAAAGCGCCGTCGAAGGCGCGCGCCTGGGCCTGCTGAAGCCGATCCTGGTCGGACCGCGAGCGCGCATCCTGGACGTGGCGGCGCAGGCCGGGCTCGATATAGGACGCTTCGAACTGGTCGAGTCGCTGCACAGTCACGATTCGGCGGCGAGGGCGGTGGAACTCGTTCGCGCCGGCCGTGCCGAGGCCCTGATGAAGGGCAGTCTCCACACCGACGAATTGATGGGCGCCGTTGTGGCGCGCGACACCGGCATCCGCACGGCGCGGCGCCTCAGCCACTGCTTCGTCATGGACGTCCCGAGCCATCCCGAGGCCCTGATCATCAGCGACGCTGCGGTCAACATCGCGCCCACGCTTGAAGAGAAGGTCGACATCGTCCAGAACGCGATCGATCTCGCGCGCGCCCTTGGCACCGAAAAGGTGCGCGTGGCGATCCTGAGCGCGATGGAAACGGTCAATCCCCGCGTGCTGTCGACCGTGGAGGCTGCGGCGCTTTGCAAGATGGCCGACCGCGGCCAGATCACCGGCGCCGAACTCGACGGACCCCTGGCGCTCGACAATGCGATCAGCCCCGAAGCGGCCGCGATCAAGCATATCGTCTCACCCGTGGCCGGCCGAGCCAATGTCCTGATCGTGCCCGATCTCGAGGCCGGCAACATGCTGGCCAAGAGCCTGTCGTTTCTGGCAGGCGCCGATGCCGCCGGCATCGTGCTCGGTGCGCGCGTGCCGATCATCCTGACCAGCCGTGCCGACTCTCTGCTGACCCGGCTCGCCTCCTGCGCCGTGGCGGTGCTGGTCGCCGCCGCCCGGCGCGCGAGCGCCGCCACCGCCATTACCTGAGGACCCCATGACCGACGAGATCAGGCCGGTACTGACCGGACACAAGGCTTTGGTCGTGGGTATCGCCAACGACCAGTCGATCGCCTACGGCTGTGCCAAGGCCTTCCGAGCGGCTGGCGCGGAAGTGGCCGTCACCTGGCTGAACGAGAAGGCACGGCCGCATGTCGAGCCGCTCGCCCGAGAACTCGAGGCGCCGATCGCGGCACCGCTTGACGTCTCCATTCCCGGCCAGTTCGAGGCGGTGTTCGACGAGATTGGTAGGCGCTGGGGCAAGCTAGATATCCTGGTGCACTCGATCGCCTTTGCGCCGCTGGAAGACCTCCGTGGCGGGCTGCTCGACTGCTCGGCCGAAGGCTTTGCCAAGGCGATGGACGTCTCCTGCCATTCCTTCATACGCATGGCCCGGCTCGCCGCGCCGCTAATGACGGATGGTGGCACGATGTTCGCCATGAGCTACTACGGCGCCAACCGCGTCGTGCCCAACTACAATGTCATGGGCCCGGTGAAAGCCGCCCTTGAAGCCTCCTGCCGCTACCTGGCCTTCGAGCTCGGGCCACGTCGAATCCGCGTGCACGCTATCTCCCCCGGGCCACTCAAGACACGCGCCGCATCGGGCCTGAAAGACTTCGAGCTGCTGTTGAACGAGGCCGCGCACAAGGCGCCGCTGGGAGAGCTGGTCGACATCATGGACGTGGGATACGCCTGTGCCTACCTCGCCACGCCCTTCGCCCACCGCATCACCGGAGGCACGGTCTATGTCGACGGCGGCGCCAACATCGTCGCCTGACACGAGCCCACTCATGTCGACGCAAGGCTGTATCGCCGTTCTCAATGCTGGCTCGTCCAGCATCAAGTTCGCCCTCTACGAGGCCGGCACTGACGGCCCTCTCCTGTTTCGTGGTCAGGTTGAGCAGATCGGGCTGTTGCCGCACCTCAAGGTGGCGAATGCTGCGGGCGAAATCGTGGCTGAGCGGAACTGGACCACGGGCAGCCTCGACCATCGCGGCGCCACGGCAGAAATCCTGAAACTCGGACGCGAGCTCCTTGGGGCTCGGCCGGTGCTGGCGTTCGGCCACAGGGTGGTGCACGGCGGCACGGAATTCGCCGCCCCTGTGAAGGTCGATGCCCAGGTGATGGCGGCGCTTTCCAGGCTCGTGCCACTCGCGCCATTGCACCAGCCGCACAACCTGGCGCCGATCGCAGCGATCGCAGAAGCCGCTCCGCATCTGCCCCAAATCGCCTGTTTTGACGCCGCCTTTCACCGCACGCAGCCGGTGCTCGCCCAGGAGTTCGCGCTGCCGCGCGACCTCACGGCTGCCGGCGTACGGCGCTACGGCTTCCATGGCCTGTCATATGATTTCATCGTCACGCGGCTGCGCGAGACCGCGCCCATGCTTGCGCGCGCTCGCCTGATCATCGCCCATCTCGGCAACGGCGCCAGCCTCTGTGCCGTGCGGGACGGGCGCAGCCTGGCCAGTACCATGGGCTTCACGGCCGTCGACGGGCTGATGATGGGCACGCGCAGCGGCGCGCTCGATCCCGGTGTGCTGCTCTACCTGATGCAGGAACGCGGCCTCGACGCCGCCGCGATCGAGGACCTTCTCTATCGCAAATCGGGCCTGCTCGGCGTTTCCGGCATTTCTTCAGACATGCGGACGCTTCGCAAATCGACGGCGCCGGAGGCTGCCGAAGCGGTCGCCCTGTTCGTCTACCGCATCGTACGGGAGATCGGCTCCCTGGCGGCCGCCATGGGCGGCGTCGACGGAATTGTTTTCACCGCCGGTATCGGTGAGAACGACGCGGCGACCCGCGCTGATATCGCAGCCGGTTGCGGCTGGCTGGGCGTTCTGTTGGACGAGGACCGCAACCGCGACGGCAATGGCCGTATCAGCGCCGACAACTCGCGGGTGTCGGCTTGGGTCGTGCCGACCGACGAGGAGCAGATGATCGCCCGATACACACGTGCAGCGCTGGCCTCTTGACGAAGATCAAAGGACCGACAGGGCCGGCACGCTAGCCTGCACTTCAATTGGATCGGGAGGCCGCCATGGCCGCAGACAAGGCGAAGTTCGAGCGCAAGCCCTACGAAAAGGAGCTGAAGAAACTCCAGACCGAGCTGTGCTTTCTGCAGGATTGGCTGAAGGCCACCGGCGAACGCGTCATCGTCGTCCTTGAAGGGCGTGATGCGGCCGGGAAGGGTGGCACCATCAAGGCGCTCACCGCCCGGGTCAGCCCGCGCGTCTTTCGTGTCGTGGCGCTGCCAGCGCCGTCGGATCGCGAGAAGAGCCAGATGTATATCCAGCGCTACGTCGAGCACTTTCCGGCGGGTGGCGAATTGGTGATCTTCGATCGCAGCTGGTACAACCGCGCGGGCGTCGAGCACGTCATGGGCTTCTGCACGCCTGAGCAGCACGAAAATTTTCTCGAACTGTGCCCGCCGGTCGAGAAATTCATCGTCGACGGCGGCATACGCCTGATCAAGATCTGGCTCGAGGTCGGCCAGGAAGAGCAGGAGAAGCGCTTCCGCGCCCGGATCGAGGATCCGTTGCGGCAATGGAAGCTGAGCCCAATGGACCTCGAATCCTACAAGCGCTGGTTTGCTTTTTCGAAGGCCCGTGACCTGATGCTGGAACGAACCGACAGCAAGCATGCGCCATGGCACATCGTCGACTCCAACGACAAGAAGCGCGCGCGCCTTAACGTCATTTCGCACATCCTCTCGCGGATTCCCTACAAGAAGATCCAGCGGGAGAAGGTGAAGCTGCCGGCCCGCAAGGAAGGCAAGAGGTACGACGATCAAGCGTCCCTGAAGGGGCGACGCTTCGTCGAGCAGAGATACTGATATTGGTCAAACACGAACGGAGAGCCGACATGGCAAAGCTGCCGAGTGCGAAGGATCTACAAATGAAGATCGCCGAGATCGAGGGTGCCAAGGCCTCGGCGGCGGCGCGCATCCACGCGGCGGCGGAGGCGGAGAAGGAGGCATTGCTGGCGAAGCTCCTCAGCCCTTCGGGGCTCTCCGACGACGAAGTG
Organism: Reyranella massiliensis 521; assembly: GCA_945862125.1. Lineage (GTDB taxonomy): Bacteria > Pseudomonadota > Alphaproteobacteria > Reyranellales > Reyranellaceae > Reyranella > Reyranella massiliensis_A. The sequence goes on along the minus strand of CAMAYC010000034.1, from coordinate 28,582 downwards.
ATCGAGAAGGCCGGAATCATCGTGACCCGCGCCGTCGAAGACGGGCGCACTTCGGTCCAGGTAATGCGTTTTCCCAACCATCTGTGTTCTGACAACGGGCGCGCGATCAACCAGGCGGAAGAGGGTTGGGAAAAGACGCTCACCGGCCGCCCGAAGGAACTCTACGAATTCTGGGTGCGCCGATTGAAGCCGTTGGGCTACCATCTCCGCTACGAGATCGTGGACTATCCGCACGGCATGCCCGGCGATGTCGGCGTGACCCTTAGCTGGGGCTGAACTGGCTCGCGAGATCGGCGAGTCGCGACGCCGCCGTTGCGGGTTGGGTCACTTCTGCGTTTCAAAAAGGCACTTTCGCCCGGGAGTCTTTTCAAGCCACTCGGTGCGACGGGGGGCCATTTTGCCTGTCATCTATAGTGGACCGACGGCGATCCTCGGCCGTTGATCCACGTCAATCGAGTCAGCCCCTGCTCACGCGAAACTGCTCGGCATGAGGGATCAATGAAACGCCTCGCAGCAACACTGATGCTGATCTTCGTGCCGCTTGCAGCCGCCGCACAGACCAGCAGCGTGCTCGCCACCAAACGGCCGGTGACATGGGGGATGATCTTCGCCCTGCTGTTCCTCATGCTCGGCCCGATCAGGCTTCTCGGCCTGTTTGCCGCTGCCACCAAGGACTGCGACCGCACCTTCCGCCTCCGTCTCGCTACCCGCGCCTTCCTGTATGCTGTTGCAGCCGTCACGATCGCCGCCGCTCTCGGCAAGCGCATGCTCGACAACTTCGCCATCCCAGTGCAGGTGCTGCAGATCGCCGCCGGCGTGATTCTCTTCCTGGTCGCCCTTCAGGCAGTCATGCAGCAGTACAGTGCGGCCCGCGCGACCGAGCGCAGCGAGCAGCCAACCATGGCCACGGCGTTTTCACCTCTTGCCTTTCCCACCATCGTCACACCCTACGGCATCGCCGCCGTCACCATCCTGGTGACGCTCGCACCCACCACCGAGATCGCGCTGATGGTAGCCGGGGCCGTCTACTCCATCCTGTTCCTGGACTGGATCGCCATGCTGGGTGCCCACGTCATCGTGCGCTGGCTGGGCCCGCTTCTGCTGCTCCTTGGCGTCGTCCTCGGGGTCAATCAGGTTGCGCTCGGCCTTCAACTGATCCTCGGTGGCGTCTCCGGCCTGATCGAGCAGGGCGCCTTCAGCCCACCCAGCAATTGATCCGCCGGGCCGGCGAGGCTTGATGCAGGTCAACATGTCCCGCCTTGGGTTGCCTGATAAGTCTGAACGTGCCGCTGGTCGGCCGGCGCTGGCCTGAAGGACGTCATGAGCCACATGACGAAGCTGCCACCCCGCACCGACGTACCGGAAGCCCAAAGCGCGGCGCATTGCGTGCCGGAAAGCGCTCTCATCGCAGCAGGCCAGCGTCTGCATGACACGGCCCGACGTGCAAGCCAAAGAGTATGGAAGCGGCATAGAGATCGGGATGACTCGCTCATTCACCTATGGCCCAGGCCACGCCCCGACCCATCTGCCGCCGTCGCGTCGCCTACGCCCGAAAAGCTCGCGACGTTCCTGCGCCACCTCGAGGAGTGTGGCTCGGTGAGCCTCGCCGCCGAGCGCACCGCCATCGGCCGCGAATGCGGTCGGGATGGCGGTCGAGGCGCTTCGAGACGCCGCCATCACCCACGCCCTCGACGGCGACATCCGCCTGCTGATGTTCCTGCTGCGTGCGGTGCGGCCGGAGGTCTATGGGCGCCGGGTGCCAAAGCTTTCAAGGACGGGTCCGGGGCATCGGCGCCGGTCGGACACGGCGAACAACTCCGCATAATTTTGAGCAACTCCGGACAAGCCGTGTCCTTTCAGGCGTGCCCGAAAGGCCCGATTTATCGGCGTTTTTGAACGGCCTGATTTTGAAACGACGTGTTTGGGGTGAATTGAACGTGAAAAGCTGTTCATTCCACCGGGTCGGCGAGCCCTTTTGTCAGGTTCAGTGCGTCGGTTCCGTCGGCTTGGACACCGGCGCCGGCGCCTGACCCATCATGCCCTTGATCTTCTCGCGTCCCGTCTGGAAGGCCACGTAAAGACCGGGGATCACGAAGATGCCGAGGAACGAGGCTGCGATCATGCCGCCGAACACCGCGGTGCCGACGGCGCGCTGGGTGGCCGCACCCGCGCCCGAGGCGATCACCAGCGGCACCAGGCCCAGGATGAAGGCGAAGGAGGTCATCATCACGGCGCGGAATCGCAGCGCCGCGGCAGTGGTTGCCGCCGTCACGATGTCCTTGCCGCTGGCGCGCTCGGCCATGGCGAACTCGATGATCAGGATGGCGTTCTTGGCGGCGAGCGCGATCAGGACGACGATACCGATCTGGGCGAAGATGTTGTTGTCGAGACCGCTCACGAACAGTGCCGCCATGGCGCCGAACAGGCCGACCGTCACCGACAGAAGGGCGGCGACCGGGATGGCCGTGCTCTCGTAGAGGCCGACCAGGAAGAGGTAGGCGAAGACCACGGCGAGACCCAGGATGAAGCCGGTCTGGCCGCTGGCCGCCTTTTCCTGCAGCGCCGTGCCCGTCCATTCGTAGCCGTAGCCGGCAGGGAGCGTGGCCTTGGCGAGGTTCTCCATGGCGGCAATGGCGTCGCCGGAGGAATAGCCCGGCGCCGGCGCGCCGTTCATCACCACCGAGCGCAGGTTGTTGTAGCGCACGATCGAACTGGGCGCGGTCACCAGCTCGATGTTGGCGACCGCCTGCAGCGGTACCAATTCGCCGTTCGACGAGCGCACGCGCACCCGGAAGACGTCGTTGATCGTGCCGCGGTCGGCGGCGTCGGCCTGGACCTTCACCTGCCAGGTGCGGCCGAACAGGTTGAAGTCGTTGGAATAGGTGCCGCCCAATGCCGTCTGCATCGACGAGAAGATGTCGGCGATGTTGACGCCCAGCGCCTGGGCGCGTTCGCGGTCGAGCTTGAGGTTGATTTGCGGCGTCGAGGCGCCGAAGGTCGTGTAGACGCCGGTGAGCGTCGGCACTTCCGCCGCCGAGATCATCAGGCCGCGGGACACGGCCGCGAGATCGGTTGCCGTGGCGCCGGCCAGCGACTGGACCACGAATTCGAACCCCGACGAATTGCCCAGCCCCATGATCGGCGGCAGGTTGAAGGCGAAGACGTTGGCCGAGGCGATCTGGCTGAACGCGATGTTGAGTTCCTTCAGCGCCTGGAACACGGACAGGCTGGGGTCCTTGCGCTCGGCAAAGGGTTTCAGCTCGACCACGACCAGTGCGCGGTTGGGAAGGGCGAGGCCGTCGATCAGGCTGTAGCCGCTGACCGTGAACATGCTCCGCATCCATGGCCGGCCGGCGATGGTCTTCTCGACCTCCTCCAGAGAGGCCAGCGTGCGGTTGGTCGAGGCAGCGTCGGGCAGCTGCAGCTCGGCCATGAAGGCGCCCTGGTCCTCGTCGGGCAGGAAGCCGCTCGGCACCAGGCTGCCGATGCCGCCGGTCGCCACGACGAAGCCACCGACCAGCAGCAGGGCGATGAAGCCGCGGCGGGCAATCGGGGTGACCACACGGACATAGCCGTCGCGGCTCTTGTCGATGCCATTCTGGAGCCAGGCCATCACGCCGCGCGGCTTCTTGCGGTGGCGCAGGATCAGCGAGCACAGCGCCGGCGACAGCGACAGCGCATTGATCGCCGAGATCACCATCGAGACCGAAACGGCCACGGCAAACTGGGAATAGAGCTGGCCGGAGATGCCGGGGATGAAGGCGGTCGGGATGAAGACCGACAGCAGCACCAGGGTGATGGCGATGATCGGCCCGGTGACCTGGGTCATCGCCTTCTCGGTGGCTTCGGCCACCGTGAGGTTGGGCTCGTGCTCGAGGATGTGCTCGACCGCCTCGACCACGACGATGGCGTCGTCGACCACGATGCCGATCGCCAGCACCAGCGCCAGCAGGGAGACGGTATTGGCCGACATGCCCAGCGCCAGCATGACGGCGAAGGTGCCGACCAGGGCCACCGGCACGGCGATGATGGGAATGATCGTGGCGCGCAGGTTGCCGAGGAAGATGAAGACGACGATGGCCACCAGCACGAAGGCCTCGATCAGCGTGTGGATCACGCTCTCGATCGTGGCGGCCACGAACACCGTCGTGTCGTACATGACGTTGTAGGCGACATCGTCGGGAAAGCGCGGCTCCAGCGCCTTGATGGCGTCGCGCACGCCCTTGGCGGTGGCCAGCGCATTGGCGCCGGGCAGCTGGTAGATCTGGATGCCCGAGGCCGGCTTGCCGTTGTAGCGGCCGATCTGGTCCCTGGTTTTGGCCCCGAGTTCGACCCGGGCAATGTCCTTGACCCTGACCAGCGCACCCGTGGAGATGGCGCGCACCACGATGTTCTCGAATTCCTCGACCGTCGTCAGGCGGCCCTGGGTGGTGATGTTGATCTGGAAGCCGACGTCGTCGAGCAGTGGTGCCGCGCCGACCAGGCCGACGGCGGCCTGGACGTTCTGCGCCTGGACCGCCTTGACCACGTCGTCGGGCGTGATGTCGAGGCTCGACATGCGGTCGAGGTTGAGCCAGACGCGCATCGAATAGTCGAGCGCGCCGAACAGCGTGGCGTCGCCGACGCCGGGCACGCGGCGCAGCGTGTCGAGCAGCGTGATGGTCGAGAAGTTCGACAGGAACAGCTCGTCGCGTGTGCCCTTGGGCGAATAGACCGCAACCACCTGCAGGAGCGCCGAGGATTGCTTCTTGGTGGTGACGCCCAGCCGCTGCACTTCGGGCGGCAGCAGGGCTATCGCCTGGTTGACGCGGTTGTTGACGTTGACGGTGTTGATGTCGGGATTGGAGCCGACCTCGAAGCTGACGGTGAGCGTGTAGCTGCCGTCGCCGCCCGACGTCGATTTCATGTAGAGCATGCGCTCGACGCCGTTCACCTGGGCCTCGATCACCTGCGCCACGCTTTCCTCGACCGCCTGGGCCGAGGCGCCGGGATAGGTCGCGGTGACGCGGACCTGCGGCGGCACGATGTCGGGGAACTGCGCCACCGGCATCGCCGTCATGGCGATGATGCCGGCGATGGTGATGACGGTGGAGACGACGAAAGCCAGCCGCGGCCGGCGAATGAACAGCGACGAGATCGTCATGACTTACTGCTTCTGCGTCGAGGCCGAGGGCGGTGCCACGCTGGGATTGACCGTCATGCCCGGCCGGACGCGCTGCTGGCCCTGGACGATGACACGCTCGCCGGCCTTCAGCCCCTCGGTGACGGCAACCAGCCCGTCGCGCGCAACGCCGACCTTGATGCGCTTCTGCTCCGCCACGTTCTTGTCGTTGACGATGAAGAGATAAGGACCGCTCTGGTCCTGGGCGATCGCGGCCTGCGGCACGGCGACCACGGTCGGGACCTTCTCGCCTTCGACGATCACGCGCACCGTCTGGCCGTCGGTCAGCAGGCCTTCCTTGTTGTCGAATACTGCGCGCACCACTTGGCCGTCGGTCTTGGCGTCGGCAGTGACGTCGATGAAGTCGAGCTTGCCCTTGTCCTTGTAGAGGCTGCCGTCCGCCAGCCGCAGCCGCACGACGAGCCCATCGCCCGATGTTCCCGAGTCGCGCCGGGCATCGAGCAATTCGCGCTGGGTGATGGAGAACAGCACGCGGATCGGGCTCTCGCTGACCACCGTGGCGAGCACGCCCGAATCGGGGCCGACGATGTTGCCCGGCGAGACCGCGGCACGGCCGACGCGGCCGGCGATCGGCGACTTGATCTCGGTGTAGGAGAGCTGGATCTGGGCGTCGCGCAGCTGGGCTGCGGCGTCTTCCAGCTGGGCCTTGGCCTGGAGCTGTTCCGACAGGCGCTGGTCGTAGGTTACCTGGGTGCCGGTCCGGCTGCGCAGCAGCTCTTCGGCGCGCGTGAGTTGGACCTCGGCGTTGGCGAGAGCGGCCTTGGCGGCGTCGCGCTGAGCCACCTTCTGGTCGACCGCGGCCTGGTAGGGCTCGGGCTCGATGGTGAACAGGACCTGGCCTTCCTTCACCAGGTCGCCGTCGCTGAACTTGCGAGGGCCGAGGAAACCTTTGACCCGGGCGCGCAGCTCGACCTTGTCGACCGCGGCGGCCCGGCCGATGAACTCGGCCTGATCGGCGATCGGCTTCAGCTCGGCGGGCTGGACCAGCACGGCGGGAGGAGGGGCACCCTGCTGGGCGCCAGCCGGCAGGCCGAGAAGTGCCGCCCCCAGAGCTGCCCCCAGAGCTGCCCCGAGAAGCGCCAAAACCCGTAAACGCTGCTCTCGCATTGTCATCGCCCCCAGTCGTCCGTAACGTCGGGACACTGCCTTAATTCGACAAAACGGTCACTGTATTTCCGGGCGGGAAAGGAGGGGTGTAATGGCAGTGAGGCGCTGGTTTTGTCTTATTCTGGCGCTGGCGCTCGCCTTTGCGGCCCCGGGTCTTTCCGCCCAGACGCGGAACAGCTTCGCCAATCCCGCCGAATACGACTCCTACATGACGGCGCTCAACACGCGCGATGCCGCCAAGCGCGCCACGGCGATGGAGGTCTTCATCGCGTGGTACCCCAACACCATCCTCAAGACCGAAGCCCACGAGCAGGCGATCGCCGCCTGGCATGCCGCTGGCCAGCCGGCCAAGGCCGATTTCGTCGCGGCCAAGCTGCTGCAGTTCGATCCCGACAATGTGCGGGCACTGGGCAACCGGGCCTATGCCGGGCGCATGCGCGCCGCATCGGGCGATGCCGCGGCGCTTGCGCCGGCGGTCGCCGCGGCCGAGCGCGGCCTGGCGGTGCTGCCCAAGTGGCAGAAGCCAATCGCGCTCACCGATGCAGCCTTCGCGCGAACCAAGGAGCAGATGGCGGGAGTCTTCCACGGCACCCTGGGGTTCGTGGCGCTGCAGGCCAAGGACTACGACAGGGCGCGACGCCACTATCGCCAATCGGTCGCGGCCGAGCCCGACAATCTCCAGGACGTCTATCAGCTCGCGGTCGCGCAACTCGAGGGCACGCCCCTCGACGCCACGGGCTTCTGGTACGCGGCGCGCGCGATCGCGATTGCGCGCGCAACGAAGAACGATGCGGCGGCCAACGACATCGACCGCTATGTCCGCTCCCGCTATCGCGTCTATCGCGGCAGTGAAGAGGGCTGGGCCGAGCTGGTCGCGCGCGTCGTGGCCGGCGAGCGTGCGCCGCCGGACGGTTTCGCCAAGTCGATCCCACGCATGCTGACGCCGCCCGAGGCCGCGCTGGTGCTGGTCGAGGACAACGATCCCGCGACGCTGTCCTTTGCCAATTGGGCGCTGGTGCTGCGCCATCGCGACACGACGGCCGCCAACAAGGTGGCGGCGGAGAAGGTCTGGCAGGCGATCCTCGACAGGCAGAAGGGCAGCGGCACGCGCCTCAAGATTCCGGTGAAGGTGATTTCGGCCACGCCCGACCGCCTCGAGGCGGCGATCACCGATGAAAGCCAGGCTGCCAACACCGCCGACCTCGTTGTGATGATGGCACGTCCGCTCAGCCCGCTGCCCGCCGTCGGCTCCGGCATCTCCATCGTCGGCACGTTGAGCGACTATCGCGCCCAGCCGTTCACGTTTCTGATGACACGGGCCGAGCTCGCGCCGGAATCGCTGCCCGTCGCTGGCGGGCGCTGTGCCGATCCGCGGCCGCAGATGTGCACCCGCGACTACCGGCCCGCCTGCGGGCTGCGCCGTGACGGCAGCCGCAAGACCTACGGCAATGCCTGCAGCGCCTGTGCCGACGCCGACGTGGTGACTCAGGAAGCCGGCGCCTGTCCCTGAAGGCTTAGTGCGCCATCAGCAGGGGCACGCGGCAGGACGAGATCACCTTGCCGGTGGCGCCGCCGAGACCGAGGAAGCTCAACACCTGGCCGCGGCCATAGGCGCCCATGACCAGCAGGTCGGCGCCCTTGCCGTGCGTGTAGTCGAGCAGGGCGCGGCCGCGGGCACGGCCCGACACGATGCCGGGATCGATGGCGTCGATGGTCGAGGTGATCCCGTGCCGGCCGAGATTGCGCGCGAGGTAGGAGGCGCCGACATCGTCGGGCTTGCTGCCCGCCACCAGGATCGTGACCTTGGACGCGGCCTTGAGGAACGGCAGGGCGTATTCGACGGCGCGCGCGGCCTGGAAGCTGCCGTTCCACGCCACGATCACCGAGCCGAATACGCCCGTCGCGGCCGTGGGCGGCGCGATCATGACGGCGCGGGCGCATTCGTAGATGGCGGCCTCGACGGTCGCCGGCGCCACGTTCTCGGGATCGGCGCCGGGGCGGCCCAGCACCACGATGTCCGAGCAACGGCCCATCGCCACCAGCGTATCGAGGGTGGCGGTCTTGGCCGCGGTATAGGTGGCGCCCTTGGTCGGGGCCACGATCTCCTTGTAGGCGCGCTCGGATTCCTTGGCGCGCTCCTCCAGCCGCTCGTCGTCGACATCGATCAGCAGCGGCATCGCCTCGCCGCTCATGGCCAGGCCGCCGACCATGCCGCCCGCGGGACCGACCGGCAGGTGAAGCGCGTCCACGGTTCCGTCGAAGTTGGCAGCCACGCGGACGGCCAGGCGGAACGACATGGTGGCATCGGGACCGCCTTCGGACACGGCCAGAACGGACTTGATCATCGCGGACTCTCCCAGAGGGCAAATAGACGGGCGATTAAGGGGCGGAGGCGTCCGGCGTGCAAGCCGAGACTTTCGTCAGGCGCGTGCCGCCCTCAGGCGTTCGAGGATTGGGCTAGTGCCACCATCGTGTCGCCGAGGGGCTCGAGGTTCTGCCCCGCCCGCATGGCGGCGGCCAGGACCTCGTCGAGCGACCGGCCTGAGGCGATCGCGGCGGCGCCCCACAACAGGGCCGATCGCATGCCGCTCTTGCAGAAGGCCACGACACGGCCCGGCCGTTCGGCGAGCAGCCCGGCGAAGGCGCGTACCTGCGCGGGCGTGGCGCGCGGACCGGAGAAGGGCAGGTCGAGGAATACGAGTCCCGCCGCTTCGGCGGCTTGGCGGAGGTCGGCGGTCCGTGGCTGGCCGAACAGGGCCTCGTCGTCGGGCCGGTTGTTCACCACCGCGACATAGCCTGCGGCGGCGATCTCGGCCATGTCGTCCGGCTTGAGCTGGCCGGCGACCGCGACGCGGTCGTCGAGGGAGAGCAGGGCGGCGGACATCGGAGGCCTACTGCAGGACGACGGTCTTGCTGGCGATCTCGCGCTTGCGGATCCAGTGCACGACCGGCAGCGCCAGCAGCACCATCCATAGTTTGCCGAGAATCTGGCCCGCGACATAGTCGAGGCTGCCGAAGGCCAGCCACAGGAAGAGCACGCTGTCGACGACGAGGCCCACCACGCTGCTCGCCAGCACGGCCAGCACCAGGCCACGCGATTGCAGGGGCGTGTAGACGGCAAAGTCGGCCAGTTCCGAGAGCAGGAAGGCCGCCGCCGACGCCACGATCAGCTGCGGCGGCGCGACGGCGCCCGACAGCGCCGCTCCGGCCACGATCGCGGTGATCGCCACCGAACGGCCGAGCCGGCGCTGCACGAGGTCGCGCAGCACCAGGGCAAGGCCGATTATCAGCACCCCCGAGGGCGCCATCAGCTGATGCCCGCCAGGGCCCCACGGCCACACCGGCACCAGACAGGGTCCTTGCGCCACGCAGACCGTGCCGACGTTGCCGATCATCCAGTTGGCAATGGGAATGCAGGCGATGAACGCCAGGAAATAGGCGAGGGCCTCGGCCTTCTTTCGGAACGTCGTCATATTCGGCGCTCCTAGCAGGTCTTATGCCGGTCGGGAACCCGGTCCGGCCGCGGGCGTTATCAGGGCACACCTTTAGGAGATTCCCAAGATGCTGATCGCTCGCCGCGCTGCCCTGAAATTCGCCCTGACGGCCGTTCCGGCCGCCTATGTCTCGACCGCCTTCGTGTCGAGTGCCCACGCCGTCGATGCCCTGCCAGACGCTCGCTTTGTCGGCTGGGCCCAGAACTTCAACGACTACGAAATCGCCGCCGGCCGCATGGCGCTTGCAAAGTCGGGCAACGAGATCGTGCGCGGTTTCGCGACCCGCATGATCGCCGAACACAGCGAAGCGGCCGAGATTCTGGTGAAGTCGCGCTCCGAGGCCGGCGTGTCCTATGCGCCGGATCCCGCGGCCTATCCCGATACGGTGGCCGTGCTGCAGCGCCTGAATGGACTCCAGGGACCGGCGTTCGACACCGCCTATGCCAACGCCGAGGTCGGCAGCCACATGAATGCGGCGGACCAGCTCGGTGCCTACTCGCAGAACGGCGACAACGGCACCTTGCGCCGTTACGCCCAGGCACAATTCCCCAAGGTCAAGGAACAGCTCGAAGTTGCCAAGCGTATGGCCGGCGGCCGCTCCTAGGCGACCTTGCGGCCCTCGCGCCACGCGACATAGCCCCGCTTGCGCAACGCGCAGGCGGGGCATTCGCCGCACCCTCGGCCCCAGTCATGGCGTGGCCCGCGCTCGCTCTGATAGCAGGTGTGGGTGTGTTCCAGGATGATGTCGACCAGGGGCGTGCCACCCAGCTTCTGGGCCAGCCCCCAGGTCTCGGACTTGTCGAGCCACATCAGGGGCGTGTGCAGCACGAAGCTCCTGTCCATGCCGAGATTGAGTGTGACCTGCAGCGCCTTGATGGTGTTGTCGCGGCAGTCCGGATAGCCGGAGAAGTCCGTCTCGCACATGCCGCCCACCAGGTTGCGGATCCCGCGCCGCCAGGCGACGGCTGCGGCGAAGGTGAAGAACAGGAGATTGCGGCCCGGCACGAAGGTGTTGGGCAGCCCATCCCTTTCCACCTCGAAGGCGACATTGCGCGTGAGCGAGGTCTCGCTGATCTGGCCGAGCACGCCCATGTCGATGAAGTGGTCCTCGCCCAGGCGACTTGCCCACTGCGGGAAGCGCCGCCGGACCTCGTCCAGAACCACAAGCCGTTGATCCAGCTCGATTCTGTGCCGCTGGCGATAGTCGAAAGCGATCGTCTCGACATGCGCAAATCGTTCTAGCGCCCAGGCCAGACAAGTGGTGGAATCCTGGCCACCGGAGAAGAGGACGAGGGCCGCCGCCGAGTTGATTGGGGCATCGTTCATCAGGGCTTTATGGCCCGCAACCTTTCTCCGCGCCACAGCGTTGCCTTGCTTGCCTGATCATTTGCCAAAAGAGGGGGGAACCATGTTCGTCTCCGATATTCTTTCGCAGAAGGGCGGTTTTGTTTTCACGGTAACGGCCGGTACGTCGATCGCCCAGGTCGCCCAGCAGTTGAGCGTCCGCCGCATCGGCTCGGTGCTGGTCCTCGACCAGGAAGGCGCGATTGCTGGCATCGTGTCCGAACGTGACTTGGTGCGTGCACTGGCCACCCACGGCAACAAGGCCCTCGAACTCGCGGCCCGGCAGGTCATGACCCGCGATGTCGTGACCTGCGATCCCGACGATTCGATCGACCAGGTGATGGCGACCATGACCCGCGGCCGTTTCCGCCACCTGCCGGTGGTGCGTCACGGCGAACTGCTCGGCCTCGTGTCGATCGGCGACGTGGTCAAATGGCGGCTTGAGGAAACCCGGCACGAGGCCGAGGCGCTGAAAGCCTACATCGTCGCGGGCTAAGTCGGGACGTCTTGGGTCGCGGTCGCCAGCCAGTTGCGCGCGGCCTCGACGGCTTTGAAGATCTTCAGCGGCCGATCTGCCGGGGCCAGGGCCGCGAACAGCTCGGCCTGCTGGCGAATGGTTGTTGCCGGCGCCACGATGGCGAGCGGCCCCAGCGGCCCCAGGCTGGTGTAGGCGCTGAGGCGTGCGCCGAGCAGCATCATCTCCCCGTCGACAGGCGCCGCCACGGCCTGCGAAGCATCGAACAGCTTGCGATACGGCAAGGCATCCGAGACCATGACGTCATCGAGATACCGTTCGATCTCCTGCAGACTGACATGCCCGCTGGCGACAGCTTCCACCGTCCTGCACGCGTGAGAGATCGTCCATTCGAGCGGCATCGTGAGAATCTGCCCGCCGGCAAGCGTCAAGTCAGCAGTTTTTTTCGCTGCCTGTTTGCGGTAACGGAGATGAAATCGCCGTTCATCTTTCATGAAAGTTCGCGTCATGCCGGCCCAGTCAGTTGCGAAGCGTATGGCAGGCGTCCTCCTGCTCGCGACTCTGGTGGCGGCTCCGTTGATGGCGCGTGCGCAGGAAGTGCCGACCGTCAAGATCGGCCAGGTCACCAAGAGAACGGTCGGGACCGTCACTGCCACGAACAGCGGCGACATCGCCTGTTACCTCACGCTCAAGGACGATCGCGGCGTCGTCTTCGAGGAGATGGCGGATTTCGAGATTTGTGACCAGAAGCCGCCGCTCAAGGGCAAGCGGGTGACGCTCACCTACTCGTTGCAGAAGGTGATGTCCGACGAGTGCCAGGGCGATCCGGCCTGCAAGAAGACTCGTACCGTGGCCCTGGTCACCGCTGCGCGCGTCATCACCGCCGGTAGCACGACAGGCACCGGCGCCAAGCCGGCCACCCGGCGGACATCGTTCTGCACGCCGGCGGAGACAGTCGTCTTCGCCTGCCGCACCGGCGCGAAGATGGCCTCGGTCTGCGCGTCGAGGGACAGCGGCCCGAAAGCCTATCTGCAGTATCGCTTCGGCAAGCTCGACGGCAGCGAGCCGCTGGAGCAGGTGCTGCCGGAAGGCGGCCAGGTCGCCGCGGCGCGGGCGGCGAACGGCGAGAGCGTGCCCTTCTCCGGCGGCGGCGGCGCCTGGCTTCGTTTCCGCAAGGGCCAGTTCACCTACACGGTCTATACCGGCATCGGGAACTGGGGCCCGAAGGGCGAGAAGCGCACCAAGTCGGGGCTGCATATCGAACATGCCGGCAAGCCGCTGGCCACGCTCAAGTGCCAGGAAGAGCCGATCAGCCTGCTTGGACCCGACTGGTTCGAGAAGGCCGGCGTGAAGCCCGGCAACGAAGACTTCGATTTCCCGGACTGAGTGTCGTCATTTGGCAGGAGATGGAATGCGGTCCCCGGTCGTCCTGTTCGTGCTTCTTCTGCTCATGTCGTCCGCGTCCGCGCAATCGTCGGGCGGATGGCTTCGGAACGATCTGACCGGATGCCACGTCTGGAATTCCCGTCCCGAAAGCGGCGTGACGTTCAATTGGTCCGGAAACTGTTCCAACAACGTCGCGGACGGGCCCGGGATGATGCAGTGGTACGTGAACGGCTCTCCGAGCGGCCGCTTCGTGGGCGAGTATGACAATGGCCGCATGAGCGGCCGGGGTGTCTTCGAGTATCGCAACGGCGATCGCTACGACGGTGAATTCCGCGACGACAAGCCGAATGGCTACGGCACGCTCAGTCGCGCCGGCGGCCCCCGCTACAGCGGCTTGTTCCGCGACGGCCAACCGGTGCAGGGCGAGACGGTGACCTCCGACCGCGACATGCCTGAGGCCGAGCCCCGGGAAGCAGGCGCGACCCGCGGCGAGAAGACCTTCGCCGACGGCAGCCGCTACGAGGGCGATTTTCACCGCGGCAAGATGAGCGGCTGGGGCGTGTTCACGACCAAGGCAGGCGACCGCTACGAGGGCGAGTTCGCCGATGACAGGCCCAATGGCTTTGGCACCTACAAGGAAGCCGACGGCAGCACTTACGCCGGACTATGGAAGAACGGCTGTTTCCGGCAGCGCGACCGCGTGGCGGCGGTCATGGCGACCGAGAAGGAATGCAGCTTTGGTGTTAGAGGTAGGCCGTACTAGGGCTCACGCGGGGGATATGCAGGTGGGGACTGAGGACAAGGCACTGCACGGCAAGGTCGCGCTCGTTACCGGCGCCGGCAGGAACATCGGCCGCGGCATCGCGCTGGCGCTCGCCCGCGACGGCGCCGCCATTGTGGTGAACGGCCGCGCCGACAAGGCGGCGGTCGATGCGGTGGTGGGCGAGATCGAGGCGGCGGGCGGCCGGGCGATGGCCGCCATGGGCGACGTCTCCGATCCCGCGGTGCCGCCCAGGCTGGCGGCCGAGGCCGCGGCTAAATTCGGCGGCGTCGACATCCTGGTCAGCAACGCCGGGCTGCGGCGCCAGACGTCGTTTCTCGACATGTCGTTCGACGAATGGCGCGAGATCATGTCGGTGGCGCTCGATGGCGCCTTCCTGCTGGGCAAGGCGATCGTGCCGCAGATGGTGGCGCGCGGCGGCGGCGCTTTCGTGGCCCTCTCCGGCGTCTCGACCCACGTCGGCACGCCCAATCGCTGCCACGTCTCGGCCTCCAAGTCGGGTCTCGAAGGCCTGATGCGCGCGCTCGCCGTCGAACTGGCGCCGCACAGGATCACCTGCAATGCGCTGGCGCCTGGCGCCATCGACACCGCCCGCGGCGCGGCGGCCGGACCGCGTCCGGTGGGGAACCGGCCGATCCCGCTGAAGCGCTTCGGCACGGTCGACGAGATCGCCGCCATGGTGCGGCTGCTGGCCGGACCGGAGGGCACTTTCATCACCGGCCAGACGATCCATGTGAACGGCGGAGAATTCCTGACGTGAGGAACCTGATCACCGACGTGCCGGGCGTGCTGGTCGGCAACGCCCAGGACATGCGCGCGGCGACCGGCGCGACGGTTGCGATCTTCGAGCAGGGCGCGGTTGCGAGCGTGGCGACATTGGGCGGCGCGCCGGGCGACCGCATGGTGACGTCGCTCGAGCCCGAGATGGTGGGCCAGATGATCGACGCGGTCGTGCTGTCGGGAGGCTCGGTCTACGGCCTCGACGCGGCGGGCGGCGCCTCGGCGGTCCTCTGCCAGCGCGGCCAGGGCCGCACCTTCGGTGGGCTGGCCATTCCGGTGGCGGTGCAGGCGATCCTGTTCGACCTGATCAATGGCGGCGAGAAGGACTGGATGCGCGCGCCGGTCACCATGAGGCCACCCTATTGGGATCTCGGACGCGATGCCGCCCTCGTGGCGGCGCACGACTTCGCCCTGGGCACGGCGGGTGCCGGCGTCGGCGCCACGACGGCCGGCCTCAAGGGCGGGCTGGGCTCGACCAGCGCGAAGACGAGCCAGGGCTTTACTGTCGGCGCGCTGGTCGCGGTGAATGCCGTGGGCTCGGCCACGATCGGCACGGGCCCGCATTTCTGGGCCGGCGCCTACGAGCGCGGCAACGAGTTCGGTGGGTTGGGCTGGCCCGCGAAGCTGCCCGATGATGCGCTAAAGATCCGCTTCAAGGGACAGCCGCTGCCGGCGACGGCGACCACCATCGCGCTGGTGGCGACCGACGCGGCCCTCACCAAGGCCGAGTGCAAGCGGCTCGCCATCATGGCCAACGACGGTCTGTCCAAGGCGCTGCGCCCGGTGCATGCCCCCAACGACGGTGACACGGTGTTTGCCGCCGCGACGGGCAAGGGCGCACGCGGCGGCGATCCGCCCGTGCTGACCGAACTCGGCACCGTGGCCGCCGACTGCCTGGCCCGCGCCGTCGCGCGCGGCGTCTACGAGGCGACGGCGCTGCCGTTCGCCGGTGCCGTACCGGACTGGCGATCCCGCTTCGGCGAGCATCGGGGAGGATCGAGGAAATGAAATCGACACTTGTCGTCCTGGCATTGGCCGTCTCCGCATCGACGGTCGCGATTGCCCAGACGCCGCCGCCCTACCAGCCCGGCATGGGTGATCTCATGGTCACGATCGTGCAGCCCCGGCATCTCAAGCTCGGGCTCGCCGGCCAGGCCCGCAACTGGGACTACGCCGACTATGCCCAGCACGAACTCGAGGAAGCGCTCGAAACCGTCGAGAAGCATATTCCCAAGTGGCGGAACCTCGATATCGGCCAGCTCATGGCGGCGACCGTGAAGCAGCCGCTCGAGGAGGTCGAGAAGGCGGTGAAGGCGAAGAACGCAGTGGCCTTCGATGCCGCGTACCGGCAGGTGACCGAGGCCTGCAATGCCTGCCATCGCAGCGCCAACCTGCCCGCCATCGTGATCAAGGTGCCGGACGCGTCGGCCTTTCCGAACCAGGAATTCCGCGTCACCAGACCGTAGCGCAAATCGGGGGAGTTCGGCGCATGTTGTCCTATCTGGTGGTGTTTGTCGGCGCCGGCATCGGAGGTGCGGCGCGGCACGGCATGAACATCTGGGTCGCGCGCCTGATGGGCACGCACTTCCCCTGGCACACGCTCGCGATCAACATCCTGGGCTCGATCGTGATGGGCATCATCACCGGCTGGTTCGCCGAGCGGCTGGGCGCGGCGGGCCATCTGCGGCTGTTCCTGGCGACGGGCATCATGGGCGGCTTCACCACCTTCTCGGCCTTCTCGCTCGACGCCGTGCTGCTGTGGGAGCGGCACGAGTATCTGATGGCGGCGCTCTATGTCGGCGGCTCGGTGGCGGGCGCGATCGCCGGCCTCGCCGTGGCGCTCTGGATCATGGGCAAGGCACTGGCGTGAGCCGGGCACAGACGTTCGACGTCGTCGTCCTGGGCGCCGGCGCCGCCGGCCTGATGTGCGCGATGCGCGCCGGCCAGCGCGGACGCCGCGTGCTGCTGCTCGATCATGCCGAGAAGGTCGGCAAGAAGATCCTGATCTCGGGCGGCGGGCGCTGCAACTTCACCAACACCGACAGCCGGCCCGAGGCGTTCCTTTCGGACAATCCGCATTTCGCCAAGTCGGCGCTGGCCCGCTACACGCAGCACGACTTCATCGCACTCGTGGAAAAGCACGGTATTGCCTGGCACGAGAAGACGCTGGGCCAGCTCTTCTGCGACGGCTCGGCGCGGCAGATCGTTGCGATGCTGCTGGCCGAATGTTCGGCGGTCGATGTCGACGTCCGCGTGGCGCACAATATCACCGGCCTCGAGAAGTCCGACCGCTTCACGGTGCGCACCGATCACGGCGACTTCACCGCGGCCTCGGTCGTGCTGGCGACCGGCGGGCTTTCCATTCCCAAGATGGGCGCCTCGGGCTTTGCGCACGATACCGCGCGCCGCTTCGGCCTCAAACTCACGGAGACCCGGCCGGGCCTGGTGCCCTTCACCGCGCGCGTGCCGGACATCGCCGGCGTCTCGCTCGACGTCGTAGCCAGCGTCGGCCGCACGCGCTTCCGCGAGGCCATGCTGTTCACCCATCGCGGCCTCTCGGGGCCGGCAATCCTGCAGATTTCGTCCTACTGGCGCGCCGGACAGGAGATCGCGGTCGACCTGCTGCCCGACAGCGATGACCCTGCGGTTTTCCTGAAAGGACGCAAGCGGCTCAGGCCCAAGGCCGAGCTGCGCAACATCGTGGGCGACCTGATGCCCGATCGCCTCGCGCAGGCGCTGGCGCCGGAAGGTGTGATCGGCGAGCGGCGCGACAAGGATCTCGAGGCGCTGGCCGCGGAGCTGAAGCGCTGGCACGTGACGCCCACCGGCACCGAAGGCTATGCCAAGGCCGAAGTGACGGTGGGCGGCATCGACACCAACGAACTCTCGTCGAAGACGATGGAAGCCAAGAAGGTCCCCGGCCTCTACGCCATCGGCGAGGCGGTCGACGTCACCGGTTGGCTCGGTGGCTACAATTTCCAGTGGGCCTGGTCGAGCGGCTGGGTCGCGGGCGAGGCGATGTAGGCAGGATCGTTGACCGTGGTAGTCATGTCAGGTCAACTGCGCCGCTGAGTTGGCGAGACGCCGCTTGAGGGAGTGAATTGATGGCAACCAGGTACGCTGACTTATACGCGGCCAAACTTACGACCGCCGAGAAGGCGGTTTCAGGCGTACCCGATGGTGCCACGGTTTCCCTCGGCATGGCGATCGGCCAACCGCCGGCCTTGCTGGCGGCGCTCGGTGGCCGGCTGCGGTCGAACGATCTCAAGCAGATCCGGCTCTATTACAAGATCGCCATGGAGCCGCTGGCCAAGTCGCTGCTGGCCGAGGATGTCATCGAGAAGGTCGATGCCCACAGTTTCTTCATCGGCGGCCCCGATCACGAGATCATCAAGCGTCAGGTCAAGACCGGCAAGAAGCTGCTGAGCTTCGTTCCCGTCAACTTCAGCCAGATCCCCCGCCTGTTCGAGGAATTGATCGCACTCGACACCTTCATCGTGACCGTCTCGCCGATGGACGGGGGCGGATTTTTCTCGCTGGGCACGAACAACGATTTCGCCTCGACCGCCGCGCGGCGGTGCAAGCGCCTGATCGTTGAGGTCAATCGCAACATGCCCCGGGTGTTCGGACAGTCGCAAATTCACGTGAGCGAAGTGACGGCGATCGTCGAAAACCATATCCCGCTGATCGAGGCCGGTGTCGCCGAGCCATCGCCCGAGGGGCGTGCCATCGGCGCCCTGGTCGCGCCCATGGTGCCGAATGGCGCCACGATCCAGCTCGGTATCGGCAAGATACCCTCAGGCGTTGCCATGGCCCTGGAGAAGCATTCGGACCTCGGCATCCACACCGAGCTGTTCTCGCCGGCCATGGCCGACCTGGTCCAGAAGGGCGTCATCACCGGTGCGCGCAAGGCACTTCACCCCGGCAAGCACGTCTTCACCGTGGCCTTCGGCACGACCGAGTCCTACGCCTTCATGAACGACAACAGCGCTTTCGAGAGCTACGCCTCGTCCTACGTCAACGACATCCGCACGATCGCGCAGCACGACGACTTCATCTCGGTCAATACCGCGATCGAGATCGACCTCTATGGGCAGGTCAACGCCGAGTTCATCGGCGAGCACGAGTACAGCGGGTCGGGTGGCCAGTTCGACTTCGTCAAGGGCGCCTCGCTGGCGAAGCGCGGCAAGTCGATCATCGCGATCCAGTCGACGGCGCGGAAGGGAACGATCTCCAGCATCGTGCCGAAGGTCGCGATGGTGACCGACCTGCGCATGGACGTCGAATGGGTGGTCACCGAGCATGGTGCGGTGAACCTGCGGGGCAAGTCGACCAAGGAACGGGCGCTCGCGCTGATCGGGATTGCCCATCCGGCCTTTCGCGACGAGTTGATGTCGGCGGCCCGCAAAGTCACGTTGATCTGAGGATCGATCGCATGCCGCTGATCAAGACCACGCTTGCCGACAAGATCGGCACCATCGCCTTCGACCACGACGACAAGCGCAACGCCCTCGGCGCCGACCTGATCGCCGAGATGATTGCGGCCCTGGAGTCCTTCAAGACCGATGGCGTGCGAGTGGTGGTGCTGCGCAGCGCCTCCGGTGGCAAGGTCTGGTCGGCCGGTCACGACGTCGGCGAGCTGCCGAGGGCGGACGTCGATCCGCTGCCTTACAGCGATCCGCTGGAACAGTTGCTACGGGCGGTCAAGGCGTTCCCGGCCCCGGTGATCGCCATGGTTCACGGGTCGGCGTGGGGCGGCGCGTGCGATCTGGTCATGGCCTGCGACATCGTGATGGGCGACGAGACCTGTGCCTTCGCCATCACGCCCGCCAAGCTCGGCTTGCCGTACAACGTCGCCGGCATTCTCAACTTCATGAGTCGCCTGCCGCTCACCGTGGCGAAGGAGATGTTCTTCTCGGCGAATCTCATTCCGGCCGACCGGGCCGAGCGCGTCGGCATCGTCAATCGGGTCGTGCCGGCAGCCGCGCTCGAGGCGGAAACCTATGCGATGGCCAAGACGATCGCGTCGCGTTCCTCCAGGGCGATCGCCGCCTCCAAGGAGGCGATGCGCGTGCTGAGTGAATCGGTTTCGATCAACCCGGCCACCTACGAGTATCTCCATGGACTGCGCCGGGACGTCTATTTCGGCCCCGACTACCACGAGGGCACGGCGGCGTTCCTGGAGAAGCGTGCGCCCAAATTCTGAGGCGGTGTTTGGCTCTAGAACGAGCCACGCAGCGGGCGCACGAATTCAAGAACGTCCTTGGCCAGTGCTTCCGGTTGCTCCATCGCCGCGAAATGGCCGCCCTTCGGCATCGCCGTCCAGCGCCTGATGTCCTTGTAGCTTTGCTCGGCGACCGATCTGGGCGGCCGCCGGATCTCTCGTGGGAAGGCGGCGTAGCCAGTCGGCACGTCGACCGCCGTGCCATCGGGTATGGGCCACTCGCCGTGCAGACGATCGTAGTAGGGAAAGAACGAGGAGCCGATGGCGGCGGTGAACCAATAGAATGAGATATTGGCGAGCAGACGGTCGCGGTCGACGACGGTTTCAAAGTCGCCCGTGTGATCCGTCCAGGTATGGAACTTCTCGGCGATCCAGGCAGCGATCCCCACGGGTGAGTCGGTGAGCCCGTAAGCCAGGGTCTGCGGACGGGTCCCCTGGATCTGGATGTAACCGGTTTCTTCCTTGGCCCATTCGCGCATTTCGTCGACGTACCGCTGCTCCTCCGCCGTCGGGCTCGCGGGCGGCGGCAGGGCCGGATTGACGGTCAGCATGTTGAGATGAATGCCCGCCAGCCTGTCGGGATGGCGGACCGCCATGCTGGAACTGATGTGCGCGCCCCAGTCGCCGCCTTGAGAGATGAACTTCTTGAATCCCAGAACGTCGGTCATGAGGTCGGCCAGGCAATCGGCGATGGCCGCAACGCCGAAGCGCTTCTGGCCGGGCTGGAAGGAGAGCCCATAGCCCGGCAGGGACGGCGCGATGACCGTCACGGCGTCGCGCGCGTCGCCGCCGAAGCGCTCGGGGTCGGTCAGGCGCGGGATCAGGTCGATGAATTCGAACAGCGACCCCGGCCAGCCATGGAGCAGGAGCAGCGGCTTCGGCGAGGGACCCTGACCGGGCACCTGCAGGTAGTGCAAGTCGATGCCGTGCAGGGCGACCTTGAACTGCGGGAACGCGTTCAGCCGGGCTTCCTGGGCGCGCCAGTCGAACTTTTCGCGCCAGTAGGCGACCAGCTTCCGCATGTAGGCAAGGTCCGCGCCATAGGTCCACGGTGCCTCGGGCACCTGGTCAGGAAAGCGGGTCCTGGCCAACCGCGCGCGGAGGTCGGCGATGTCCTCATCGGGGACATGAAAGGTGAAGGGACGGGGGGATGACATCATCGGTCTCGCTACCCCTCAGCCCATCATCGTGTCGCTGTAGTGTCGGGCGATTTCGCCGGGCGTTGCCTGCCAGCTGTTGCCGAAGCGCTCGATCCGGCGCAGCGCCTCGTCGAGATATTTTATGCGGTGCGCCATGCCCATCAGCCAGGGATGGATCGAGAGGTTGAACACCTGGCCGCCCTCCCGGTGCAGGAGTTCGAAGGCATCGGCCACGAGGTCGGGATAGCGCGTGGTGCTGATGCGACGCATCATGAGCTGCTGGACGTCGTCCCATTCCGGCTGGTTGGGCATGGAGACGAACTTCTTGCCGACCTTCATCGGGTAGGGCTGGTCGTCGTTCGGCCAGTCGAGCACATAGTCGAGGCCGGCGTCGGCCAGGAGCTGCGGCGTGCGCTGGCTCTCGCCATAGTCCTGTCCCAGCCAGCCGGTCGGCCGGATGCCGGCCGCCTTTTCGACCGCGGCGATCGATGAGGCGATCTCGGCTTTCTCCTCGGCCTCGGTCATCCTGGAGGAGATCATGCGATTGGCCGAATGGCCGTGGGCGATGAACTCGTACTTCCGCTTCTTGAACTGCTCGATCAGGTAGGGATAGCGCTCGGCCGCCAGCGCGTTCACGGCCACGCCGGCCCGGATCTGGTAGCGGTCGAGCACGTCGAGCACGCGGAAGATGCCGACTCGGTTGCCGAAGTCGCGCTGGGTCCAGGTGCGGTAATCGGGCGTGTAGCTGCCGAGTTCGCCGACGTGGCGCGGGTCCTTGAGGCTCGTCTCGTCGGGGACGAGCTCCCAGTATTCGAGGTGCAGCAGCACGAACCAGCCGACCCGAGCGTTCTTTGGCCAGGCGAGCAGCGGGCGTTTCGGATAGGGCGAATAGTCGTACCAGGGATTGTCCATCCCGGCCGGCAGCGGCGGCGGATTCTTGGAAACGGGAGCGGTCATCTCACGCCTCCTTCCCGAGGTGCTGTTGATAGGGTTTCAGCCCGTTGGCCACATAGTGATCGAGGATCTCCTCGGCGGTGCAGACCCAGGCGTCCTTGTGCTTGCGGATGTAGGCGAGCGCACGGTCGAGGTGTTTCACGCGATGCGGCGCCCCCATCATGTAGGGGTGGAGCGCAATGCACATGACGCGGCCGTTCTCGTTGCCCTCGCGATAGACCGTGTCGAAATGGTCGATGATCATCTGCGCGAATTCCTCGGCCTCGACCGGCTGGCGGTAGATCAGCGCGTCGTTGAGATCCATCGTGTAGGGCACGTGGATCAGCGGGCCGTGCTTCGTCGCGAGCGGCGTCGGCTGGTCGTCATGATAGAAGTCGCAGATGTATTCTAGGCCCGCCTCCTTCACGAGGTCGGGCGTGTTGAAGGTGTTGGAGATGGCGGGCGAGAACCAGCCGCGCAGCTTGCGGCCGGTCAGGCGCAGGTGGGTGGCCTTGCTGTGCTCGATGACCGCGCGCTCCTCGTCCTCGCTATAACCCCAGTGGTAGCGTGTGTTGAGATAGCCGTGGCTCATGTATTCCCAGCGCCGGGCCTCCATGGCCTCGAGGATCTCGGGGAACATTTCGATGACCGACATCGAGAGGGAGACCGTGCAGCGCACGCTGTGCTTGTCCAGGACCTCGAACATCCGCCACAGGCCGACGCGGTTGCCATAGTCCCGGCCGCCGTAGCCCAGCACGTCGGGATGCGGCATGCGCGGCCAGGGATTGCGCACACGGACCTCGGCCGGGATGTATTCGTAATGCTCGATATTGGGGCAGACCCAGACCGCGACACGCGCGCCGTTGGGCCAGGAAAGCTTCGGGCGCTCGACGACGGGAGAATAGCCGTAGCGGTACGGATCCATGCGATCTCTTTCTTTGTTTGGCATGTCGAGTGCATCACGGGTTGCGCTCCACTTCAACGCCCCGCATCCTGTTCGCATGGCGGATAACATTCGCTTCACGCTCAACGACGGTCCGGTCGAGCTCGTCGGCGTCTCGCCGATGACGACCCTGCTCGACTGGCTGCGCGAGCAGCGCGGGCTGAAAGGCACCAAGGAGGGCTGCGCCGAGGGCGACTGCGGCGCCTGCACCGTGGTGCTGGAGCGCAGCGATGGACGCCGCGAGGCGGTTAACTCCTGTATCGCGCTGCTGGGCCAGGTCGACGGTCTGTCTGTGCGCACGGTCGAGGGACTGCGCGGAACGGAAGGGGCGGCACACCCCGTGCAGGTGGCGATGGCCGAATCGGACGCCACGCAATGCGGCTTCTGCACCCCGGGCTTCGTGATGTCGGCCTACGCCTTTGCCGCCGGTGGCGAGGCGGCGGATCTGGAAATCATACACGACGCGCTGGCCGGCAATCTCTGCCGCTGCACCGGCTATCGGCCGATCGTCGAGGCCATGACCAAGGTGGCGGGCCTGCCAGTCGGGCCGGCTCCTTCCGCGCTGGCACGCGAGCAGTCGGCGGCTTTCGACGGCCGCTTCTTCGCGCCGCGCTCGCTGGCCGATCTGCTGACGTTGAGGGCACAGTACTCCGAGGCGCTGCTGCTGGCGGGCGCCACCGACCTCGGCTTGCTGGCCAGCCGATCGCGCAAGCCGCCGGCCGCGGTAATTCATGTGGCGCACGTGCCGGAGCTGACGGCCATCGCGGAAGACAAGGAACAGGTCACGATCGGTGCCGCCGCAACCTATGCCGACGCGATGCCGACTCTGATCGCGGCGTACCCGGCGCTGAAAACCTATCTTGCGCGGCTTGGGTCGCGGCAGATCCGCTCGTTGGGCACGATCGGCGGCAACATCGGCACGGCCTCGCCGATCGGCGACATGCCGCCGGTGCTGCTGGCGCTGGAGGCAAGCCTGAAACTGGTCTCCGTCCGTGGTGCGCGCGACCTGCCGCTGGAAGAATTCTTCCTCGGCTACCGCAAGACCGCGCTGGCGCCCGACGAGGTGATCCAGAGCCTCTCGATCCCACGCCTGTGGCCGGGCGAGGTCTTCTTCTGCGACAAGGTGAGCAAGCGCCGCGACCAGGATATTTCCACGGTCGCCGGCGCCTATCGACTCAGGATCAAGAACGGCACGATCGAGGATGTACGCACGGGCTTCGGCGGCCTGGCGGCGACGCCCGCGCGGGCGCGCAATGTCGAGCTGGCGCTGAAGGGCCAATCCTTTTCCGCGGCGACCTTCGAGGCCGCCGCGCATCAGGTGCCAAAGGATTTCCAGCCGATCGACGATTGGCGCGGCTCGGCTGCCTATCGCCTGACCATCGCCGCCAACCTGCTGCGCCGGCTTTATTGGCGGATCGCCGAGCCGGGACGCGCCGTCGAGGTCGGGGCGCTATGAAGGGCGCGGTCCATAGCGCCCAGCGCCACGACAGCGCCCTGAAGCATGTGACGGGCCAGGCGCTCTACATCGACGACATGCCCGAGCCGCCGGGCACGCTGCATGTCGCCCTGGTGCTGAGCCCCGTGGCGAGCGGCCGCCTGCGCAAGCTCGATCTTGCCGCCGCCACGGCGATGCCGGGTGTGGTTGCCGTGCTGGGCGCCGGCGACATTCCGGGCAAGAACGATGTTGCGGCGGGCCATCATGGCGAGCCTCTTTTCGCCGAGGAATGTGTCGAGTTCGCGGGCCAGCCCCTGGCGATGGTCGTGGCGACATCGCTGGACGCTGCGCGGCGCGCGGCCGAACGGGTGAAGGCCGACATCGAGGCGGACGAACCGATCCTCGATATCGAGACCGCGCTTGCCCGGAAGTCCTATGTCCAGACGCCGACGACCCTCCTGCGCGGCGATCCCGATACCGCGCTCAAGAACGCACCGCACCGGCTGAGCGCGGAGTTCAGCGTCGGCGGCCAGGAGCATTTCTATCTCGAAGGCCAGATCGCCTTCGCCCTGCCCGGCGAGGACGGCGACATCGTCGTCCATTCCTCGACGCAACATCCGACCGAGGTGCAGCACATCTGCGCGCGCCTGCTGGGCTGCGACTACAATCGCATCACCGCAGTGGTGCGCCGGCTGGGCGGCGGCTTCGGTGGCAAGGAGAGCAACGCGTCGTGGGTCGCGGGCGCCGCGGCGGTGGCGGCCAACGCGACCGGCCGGCCGGTGAAACTCCGCCTGCCGCGCGAGATCGACATGATCGCCACCGGCAAGCGCCATCCTTTCCTCTATCGCTACACCGTTGGTTTCGACGATGACGGCAGGGTGCTGGCACTCGATGCGATGCTGGCGGCCGATGCGGGTTTCAGCCTCGATCTCACGCCCGGCGTGATGGCGCGCGCGCTCACCCACACCGACAACGCCTACTGGATTCCGCACTTCCGTGCAGCTGGCTACCCCTGCAAGACCAACAAACAGTCCAATACCGCCTTCCGCGGCTTCGGCGGGCCGCAGGGTGTGGTGATCATGGAGGACGCGCTCGATCGCATCGCGCACCATCTCGGCCGCGACGCCAATGAGGTGCGGGTGCTCAACTTCTATGGCGCAGGCGGCGACGAGACGCCCTACGGCCAAAAGGTCGACGAGAACCATCTCGCCCGCTGCTGGGCCGACGTGAAGCAGGGCGGAGACTGGGAACGCCGCCGGGCCGAGGTCGATGCCTTCAACAGGACGAGCCCGATCCTGAAGCGCGGGCTGGGACTTTTCCCGCTGAAGTTCGGCATCTCCTTCAACCTGCCGCACATGAACCAGGCCGGCGCGCTGGTGCATGTCTACATCGACGGCTCGATCCGCCTGAACCACGGCGGCACCGAGATGGGGCAGGGGCTGTTCATCAAGGTGGCGCAGATCGTGGCCGAGGTTTTTGGGGTCGAGGTCGACCGCATCCGGCCCAGCGCCACGTCGACGGCCGAGGTGCCCAACACCTCGCCGACGGCGGCCTCCACCGGCTCGGACCTGAACGGCTGGGCCGCGTGGGAGGCAGCCAACACCATCAAGACGCGCATGATCGCCTTTGCGTCGGAGCATTTCGGCGCGGCCGAAAGCGAGATCGAGTTCGCCGACGGCAACGTGCGCATCGTCAAACCCGGCAGCAACCAGGTCGTGAGCTTTGGCGAGCTTGCGAAACTCTGCTGGCTGGGCCGCGTGTCGCTGTCGGCGACTGGCTTCTACAAGACGCCAAAGATCCACTGGGACGCCGCGGCGATGCGCGGCCGGCCGTTCTTCTATTTCTCCTTTGGCGCGGCGATGGCGGAGGTCGCGATCGATACGCTGACCGGCGAGACCCGCGTGCTTCGCGCCGACCTGGTGCAGGATTGCGGCGAGTCGCTGAACCCTGCCATCGATCTCGGCCAGATCGAGGGCGCCTTCGTGCAGGGCCAGGGCTGGTTCACCTGTGAGGAGCTGTGGTGGGACAAGAACGGGAAGCTGCGCACCGTCGGCCCCTCGACCTACAAGATCCCCGGCAGCCGCGACGTGCCCCAGGTGTTCAACGTTAAGATGCTCGCGAACGCGCCCTCGCGCGAGGCGACGATCTTCCGTTCCAAGGCGGTGGGCGAGCCGCCGCTGCTGCTGGCGACGGCGGTATGGACCGCCCTTAAGGACGCCATCGCAGCGGCGGGTAACGGCAAGACCGCAGTGCGGCTCGACGCGCCGGCGACGCCCGAGCGTGTGCTCGCGGCAATCGCTACAGTGAAGGCATAGAGTGAAAGTCTGAACGGAGGAGACTTCTATGGACGTACGTATGGACGGCCGCGTGGCCGTGATCACGGGCGCGAGCACCGGTCTTGGCCTTGCCATGGCCAAGGAATTCGCAGCCTCTGGCGGTTCGGTGGCAATCCTCGCACGCAAGGCCGACGCACTCAGTGCCGCCAAGGCCGAGGTCCAGAAGGCGGCCGGCAAGGCCAACATCAAGATCGAGGCCTATTCCTGCGACGTCTCCAAGGCCGCGCCGATCGCCGATACGATCAAGAAGGTCGTGGCCGACTTCGGCAAGGTCGACATCCTGGTGAACAATGCCGGCATCAGCCACGCCAAGCCGTTCGACACCGTGACCGACGAGGACTGGCAGGGCGATCTTGACCTGAAATTGTTCGCGGCCATCCGCCTCGCCCGTCTGGTGCTGCCTGGCATGCGCGAGCGGAAGTGGGGCCGCATCGTCAACGTGCTCAACATCGGCGCCAAGGCGCCCGGCGCCAACTCGACGCCGACCAGCGTCAGCCGCGCCGCGGGCCTCGCGCTCACGAAGGCGATGAGCCAGGAGAACGCCCAGCATGGCGTGCTGGTGAATGCCATGCTGGTGGGTCTGATCGAGAGCGACCAGTGGCAGCGCCGCCACAAGACAGCGGCCGGCGAGGGCAAGACTTACGAGGAATTCCTGGCCGGCATGGCCAAGGGCCGCATCCCGCTCGGCCGCATGGGCAAGGCCGAGGAATTCGCGCGCATGGCCTGCTTCCTGTGCTCGGATGCGGGTTCGTTCATCACCGGCGTTGCCATCAACGTCGACGGCGGCGCCAGCCCGGTGGTCTGATCTAGAGCCTTCGGACCTAGAGTCTGTGGCCCGGCGGCGCGACGTTCCAGTCGCGCCGCAGTTCTTCCAGGTCGCGCTCGATCCAGTCCCAGAGGTTCCATTTCGGATCGAAAATGTCGACTGTCATCGCCTCGCCGCGTGCCCAGGCATGCCAGAACTCGTCGGGGTCGAGTCCGCCCTTGCCGGCGTGACCGACGTCGTTCAGCTGCTCGCCGAAGTGAAAGAAGAAGATCACCGGAAGGATGTGGCCGCTCATCGGGTTGATGGGATGCATGCCGGCGGTGAAGGTGGAGACGAGCAGCTCGCCGCGCGCGCTGGTATCGTAGCCGGAGATCACGTGCGTGGAGTCGTGTGCCGTGCCGAACGCGGCGTTGAGGGCCGCGGGGTCGCCGGGAAACGGGTAGCCGTTCTTCTTGTCGAAGTCCCATAGCGCCTTGCCGAAGGTATTTTGCGGCAGCCTGCCCAGGGCCTCGTAGCGGGCGACCAGGGCGGGATCGGCGTTTGCTCCCTCGTACGGCCTGATCCAGATCCCCGGATCGAGGCCCTCGGAGGAGCGGCTGATGATGCTGTCGAAGTTCTTGCGCCACATATCCGCCGTGGCCCAAGCGAGATGGCCCGAGGCTGCCTCGACGAGATCGGTGAGGTAGTCGGCCTCGATATCGAGCGCCCGGGAATACTCCAGCACCCGCTTCAGCTTGCCGGCGTCGAGCGTGCCGTCGACCATGGCCATGATGGCGAGGTATTTCACGGCTTCGGCTGCCACCTCGCGGTTCTTCAGGATTGCGACGAGGTCGGCGGGCTCCATGGCGGGCAAGCTGCTGATGTCGGTGAGATCGGGCCGGCGCAGCAGATAGTGCCCGGCGGCCAGGATGCTCGCCGTATCGGCGTGGCTCAGCGCGCGCCCGCCCGCCAATGCCACCTGGCGCATCGCGCCCAGGATGGCGTCGCTCTCGCGATGGCTGACGGCCCGCATCCGCTCAGCGCAACGGTTCGAGGATGCTCACATAGTTTGCGACGGCGGCGCCGCCCATGTTGAACACGCCGCCGATTTTGGCTTTCGGCAGCTGCAGGCCTTCGGGCGCGCTGCCCGAGAGCTGCATGGCCGACATGACGTGCATGGAAACGCCCGTCGCGCCGACAGGATGGCCCTTTGCCTTGAGCCCGCCCGAGACGTTGACCGGCAACTTGCCGTCGCGCTCGACCCAGCCTTCGAGGATG
>CAMAYC010000033.1 GCA_945862125.1 Reyranella massiliensis 521 | reverse complement strand
TGATCGAGGTCGAAACCGATGCCGGCGTACGCGGCATCGGCGAGGCCTTCGGGAATCCCTTCGTGACCCGCGAGTATTTCCGCATGGTCGAGCCCATGTTCGTCGGCAGGAGCGTGTTCGACTTCGATCACGTCGAGGCCCGGGTCCGCAACGCCATGTATCACCTGGGCGTCGGCAACCAGCTCACCGCCTGCCTGGCCGGCATCAACGTCGCCCTCTACGACGCCATCGCACGCGGCTTCGGCGTCAGGGTCTGCGACTTGATCGGCGGCTGCGGCACGACGCGCATTCCGGCCTATGCCTCGACTGGCTTCTTCTCCGACGATCCTGACCGGCAACTCAGCCACATGCTGGCCGAGGCGGCGGGCCATCCCTTCGCCGGTGCCAAGATCAAGATCGGCCGCGGCATCAAGAACGATGTCGAGCGGGTGCGCCAGGCGCGTGCGGCGCTGGGCCCGGACAGATTGCTGATCGTCGACATCAACGGGGCCTATACCGCCGACGTGGCGCTGGAATGCGCCCGCGCGATCGCGCCGTTCGACATCCACTGGATCGAGGAACCGCTGCCGCCCGGCGACCTCGTCGGCTATTCCGAACTCCGGGCGCGCTCGCCGATTCCCCTCGCGGCCGGGGAGGCGCACCACACACTGCGCGACTTCCGTGCCCTGATCGAAGGGCGCTGCCTCGACATCGTGCAGCCTTCGATTCCGGCGACCGGTGGTCTCACCGAAGCCAAGCGTATCGCCACGCTGGCCCAGGCGGCCAACCTCCGCGTGGCGCCGCACGTTTGGGGCGGCGCGGTGGGGCTGGCGACGGCCTGCCATTTCATCGCCGCGATGCCCGCCTCGCCGCACACCGACCATCCGCCCCATCCGGTGATGCTCGAATACGACATGAGCGACAACCGGCTGCGCACGGAACTGCTGAAGACGCCGCTCACGTTCGAGGCCGGGCATATCCTGCTACCCGACGGGCCGGGCCTCGGCATTGACCTCGATCCGGCCGCCGTCGACCGCTACCGCGTCTGCTGATGGCGGCCGTCAAGGTCGATCCCGCCAAGGTCCGGACGTTCGCGAGCGCCGCCGGCTTCTACCGATGGCTCGGCAAGCATCACGACATGGCGGATGAACTCTGGATCAAGATGCACAAGGTGGGTTCAGGACTGAAGTCGATCACGCCGAAGGAAGCCATCGACGTCGTGCTCTGCTGGGGTTGGATCGACGGCATCCGCAAGGGGCTCGACGACAAGAGCTACCTCCAGCGCTACACGCCGCGAGGTCGCAAGAGCGTCTGGAGCCAGATCAATGTCGAGAATGTCGCCCGGCTGATCGACGAAGGCCGGATGACGGCGCACGGATTGAAGCAGGTCGATGCGGCCAAGGCCGATGGGCGCTGGGATCGTGCCTACAGCGTCAGAGGCACGAAGATCCCAGACGACCTGCTTGCCGCCCTCGACGCCGAGCCCAAGGCCAAGGGGATGCTGGAGAAGCTAAGCGCCCAAAACCGCTTCGCGCTCGCCTTCCGCATCAACAACATGAAGACCGAGGCCGGGAGACAGAAGAAGATCGCGGGCTTCGTGGCGATGCTGAAGCGCGGCGAGACGATCTACCCGCAACGCAAGAAATGACTTGTGCAGTGCGGCAGACAATTCATCGGTGTCGGCTGAGCTCAGGAGGAGTAGACTCTCCTCAATTACAAGGGGGATCGCCATGCCGATGACCAAACGTCTCTATGCCGAGTTTCTGGGCACCGCGTGGCTCGTACTGGGCGGCTGCGGCAGCGCCGTGCTGGCCGCCGCTTTTCCCCAACTCGGTATCGGCTTTGCCGGTGTGGCGCTGGCCTTCGGCCTCACGGTGTTGACGATGGTCTACGCCGTCGGTCCGGTGTCGGGCGGTCACTTCAATCCGGCGGTGACCGTCGGCCTCGCCGTCGCGGGCCGCTTTCCCAAGGGTGAAGTTCTGCACTATGTGGTGGCGCAGGTGCTGGGCGGCATCGCGGGGGCAGCGATCCTCTATGTCATCGCCACGGGTAAGGCGGGCGCCGATATCGGCGGCTTTGCGACCAACGGTTACGGTGCGCAGTCGCCCGGCAAGTATGGCCTGGTTTCGGCGCTCGTCATCGAGTTCGTCATGACCTTTGGCTTCGTCACCATCATTCTGGGCGCCACCGACAAGCGCGCGCATCCCGCCGCCGCCGGCCTCGCCATCGGCCTCGCGCTCACGCTGATCCATCTTGTCACAATTCCCGTCACCAACACCTCGGTGAATCCGGCGCGCAGCACGGCACCGGCGCTGTTCGTGGGCGGCGCGGCGTTGTCGCAACTCTGGCTGTTCTGGGTAGCTCCCGTGCTGGGTGGCGCGATCGCGGGCCTCGCCTACGGGCTGCTGCGCCGCGACGACTGACGGCTTCCGCCGGGCGATGTAAGGTGGAGCATGTCAGCATCCCTCTGGAGGATTGAATAATGACCATCGCCAAATATCTCGCCCTCGCCGCCGTTGCTTCGGTGCTGCCCGCTGTCGCGATGGCGCAGGACGCCGAGATCAAGTTCTGGCTCAAGGGCGCGCCCAACAATATTCAGGGCTGCATCGCGGCCGATCCCTCCTTCACCCGCGAGCAGACGTTCCTGCTCGCGAACGGCCAAGCCCAGATCAAATCGGCGGGTGGCATCAACGTCAAATTGAAGATGGGACGAGACGGCGTCTATCACGGGGATTTCGACCTCGGGCGACTGAACCTCAACGTCGTCGCCGACATCCATTCCACGCCCAAGTCCCTGACCGTCACCAGCCGTGACCAGGGCTGCAAATGGTCTGCCATCAAGTCCTAGGTTGCAGGTCGACATTTTCCGCTGGCTGAACGCAGGATGAACCGCCGGCGCCTGCTGGGCGGACTGGGCGCGGGCGTGGCCACAGGTCTGCTCGGCGCGTGCAGTACGCCGGAGCGACTTGTGTCCCTTCCGTCGCGGCTTCGGGGTCAAGCCTCCTTTCATGGCATGCCGGCGGGCACGCGAATCGTGCTCGATGGATCGGATGACGCGGTGCTCGCGCGTGTCGTGTCGGACGCGCTGGATCGCGAACTGGCCTATGTCGCGCGCGAAGGCCGGAGCGATGTCGATCCGGCCAGCTTTCTGGCCATCTCGGGCGGCGGTGCGAATGGCGCGTATGGGGCCGGTCTGCTGACGGCCTGGGGCGAACTCGGCACGCGGCCGGAATTCAAGGTTGTCACCGGGGTCAGCACTGGAGCGCTGACGGCCCCGTTCGCCTTTCTGGGCCAAGCGTACGACCGGCAACTCGAGCATTTCTATACGGACATCACCACGTCCGACATCATGGTGTCGCGGGGGCTACTCGTCGGCCTGTTCAGCGACTCATTCTACGATTCGGCGCCGCTGCTGCAGACCATCCGCAACGTGCTCACGCCGGACTTCGTCGCAGCGATCGCCCGCGAGTACAGGGACAAGGGCCGCCTGCTGGTCGTGGCGACGACCAACCTAGATATTCAGGCGGGCATTCTGTGGAACCTGGGTGCCATTGCCGCCAGCGACCATCCGCGCCGCGCTGAGCTGATAGCCAGGATCCTGTTGGCGTCGGCCTCTATCCCCGGCGCGTTTCCGCCGGTGATGATCGATCTCGAGGCGGACGGTGAGCGTTTCCAGGAGATGAACGTCGATGGCGGTACGGTTGCCCAGGTGGTGCTCTATCCGCCGTCGATCTCCCGGTCGTCCGGCCAGGTATTCGGCGATCGCAACCGGCAGGCGTTCCAGGACCGGCAGCGCCGTCTCTACGTGATCCGCAATTCGCGTCCAGGCGGCGATTTCGAGACGGTCGATCGTTCGACGCTCAAGATCATCGAGCGGGCCTTGGCGACGCTGATCAGCACGCAAGGGCTGGGCGACCTCTACCAGCTCTACCTGCTCGCCCAGCGTGACGGCATCGACTACAATGTCGCCTACATTCCGCAGAGCTTTACCGGGAAGCCGCGCGAGCCGTTCGACCAGATGTACATGAGAAGCCTGTATCAGGTCGGGCGCGAAACGATGCTGAAGGGCACGCCGTGGCACAAATACCCGCCCGGCTACGATCCGGTCCCGATCAACCGGCGAACGCCGGCATGACGCCCGCTTCTATATGACACCCGCCCCGACATGACGCCGGCCAGATTGTCCGTTCCCTTCAGCCTCACGATTCTGACGCTGATGGCTCTGGTCCTGGCGCCGCTCAGCTCGGCGCTGCTTTGGCTGGGCTGGCGTTCCGTCGACACGCTGGAAGAGCGTAGCGCAGACGACCGCGTCTCGGATCTGGAGAAAGCGGTCGAGCAGTTCCTCACCGAGGGGCTGAAGGTGGTGATCTATGTCGGCCTGACCCTGGCCGATTCGCCGAGCTTCGCCGCCCACGAGGGACCTGCCGCTGATGACGAGCGGCGCCGTCAGCTCGTCGCCATGCTGGGGCGGCATCCTGCCGTGGCCGCGGCCTTCGTCGGCTACGCCGACGGGCATTTCGTCTTTGCTGGCCATCCCGAGGCCTTCTCGCCCACCGAGCAGTCCGACTTCGACGCGAAGCGCGATTCGATCGTCATGCGCATGGTCGACGGCACGGGGCCGGCGCGCCACCAGGTCACGTGGCTCCAGGCGCCCGATGGAACCAGAAGCGTCGAACACAGGCAGCCTACCAACTACGATCCGCGGATGCGGCCCTGGTATATCGCCGCCGAAAAGGCCGGCGGTCCGGCGCTCACGGCGCCCTATCGCTTTGCCTGGTCGAAGCATGCCGGCATTTCGGCCGGCGTGCCGTTGCTGGGTGGCGGCGACGTGATCGGCTTCGACTATACGCTTGATACGCTGTCGCAACTTCTCACCTCCTACAAGATCACGCCCAACGCGATCATCATGGTGAGCCACGGCCATGGGGCGATCGAAGTCGAGTCGGAAGGCTGCGTCCGCACTCTTCCCAATTGTCTCGACAACGATGCGGACGTCCGCGCGGCACTGAAGCGCGAGATCCACGAAGCCATCGACAAGGACCACAGGGTCGACCGCCGGATTCTCCTCGGCGATCTGCTTTATCGCGTCATCGTGAGGCGCGTCCCGGAGGCGCTTGGACAGAGCTTCGTGGTGGCCGCCGCAGTTCCCGTCGCCGAGCTCGCCGCCAACTCGCGCACGCTGCTGGAGCGCGCGGCCGGCGCCGCCGCCATCGCGGTGGCCTTCGCCATCATGGGCGCGCTCGCCGCCTCGCTGCTGGTGTCGCGGTCGATGTCGCGCATCGCCGCGAAGACCGAGCGGATCCGCAATCTCGACTTCTCCGATCGGGTGCCCGTGACTAGCCGCATCAGCGAGATCGTCCGGCTGTCGGATGCAATCGAGCGCATGCGCGAGGGCCTCGAGGTGTTTGGCCGCTATGTCTCGAAGGATCTGGTTCACCAGATCATGCGTTCGCCGCAGAGTGCCGGTGTCGGCGGCACGCGGCGCGAAGTGACGGTGATGTTCACCGATATCGAGGGCTTCTCCCTGATCAGCGAGACGATGGAGCCGGAACTCCTGACCCGCCGGCTGTCGCGCTACTTCGACGTGTTGGGCACGCCGATGTCGGCCAACCATGGCACGATCGACAAGTACATCGGCGACAGCATCATGGCGTTCTGGAACGCCCCCGAGCCGGATCCCGACCATATCGCCAACGCCTGCCGGGCGGCACTGCAGGCCGCCGCCGCCGGCCGCCGGCTCTCGGCGAAGTGGCGGCAGCGCGGCTGGCCGGGCTTTCGCACGCGGTTCGGCCTGCATACAGGTCCGGCCGTGGTGGGCAACGTTGGCGCCCGGGAGCGCATCAACTACACGCTGGTCGGGGCCGTAGCGAACCAGGCGTCGCGGCTCGAAGGGCTGAACAAGGTCTATGGGACGGAGCTGCTGGCGAGCGGCGAAGTGGCCGACGCCACCGCCGACCGCTTCGTCTGGCGACATATCGACCGTGTCGTCGCGGTGGGAACGACCGAGGCGCACGACATTCACGAACCGCTCGGCGAGATCGACGTCGCGGCCGAGCACGCTGAAATGCTCAGCCACTGGAACGCAGGTCGTGCTGCCTATGCGGACGGCAAGTTCGGAACGGCGATCATCTGCTTCAACGCCGTGATCGACTTGCGGCCAGACGATGGACCAAGCCGCGTTTTCGTCGCGCGCTGCACCGAATTCCTCCGCGTCGGCACGCCCGACGGATGGGACGGCACCTGGCATCTCGACAAGAAATGACTCAGCCGGCGCGCATCAGTGCCTGCACGTGGGCGACAACGGATTCGGCCAGCGCGTCGAGGTCGTAGCCGCCCTCGAGGGCCGAGACGAGGCGGCCCTTGGCATGACGGTCGGCGATGACCAGCAGTTCTTCGGTCAGCCAGACGAAGTCGGGGGTCTCGACATTCAGTTGCGCCAGTGGATCGTCGCGATGGGCGTCGAAGCCCGCCGACACGATGACAAGCTGAGGCGCGAAAGTGTCGAGCGCCGGCAGGATTCGCTCGCTCCAGGCGGCGCGGAACGCGGTGCTGCCGCTGCCGGCGGGAAGCGGCACGTTCACCACATTGCCGGCGAGGCCGCGCTCGCGCGGTGAGCCGGTGCCGGGGTAGAGCGGCGACTGGTGCGTGGAGGCGTAGAACAGCCGCGGGTCGGGCGCGACGACGGCCTGGGTTCCCTGTCCGTGATGGACGTCGAAGTCGATGATGGCCACGCGCTCCAGACCGTAGACGGCCTGGGCATGAAGCGCGCCCACCGCGACGCTGTTGAACAGGCAGAAGCCGCCCGGAACAGTCGGCAGGGCATGATGCCCGGGCGGACGGACCGCAGCGAAGGCGGTACGCGCCTTTCCCTTCATGACGGCATCGACGCCCGCCACCAGTGCGCCGGCGGCATGCTGCGCCGCCTCGGCACTGTGCGTGCTCATCACGGTATCCCCATCGATCTGGGCGAGTTCACCGGGGGGCGGGCGGATTGCGAGGATCGCCTCGACATAGTCCGCCGGATGGACGCGGGTGAGTTGTTCCATGGTCGCCGCCGGGGCGATCAGCCGGGGAAGGCCGGCGAAAGCAGGCTCATCCAGCGCCGCGAGGACAGCCCGCAGCCGGTCGGGCCGCTCGGGATGATGCTGGCCGGTGTCGTGTTCGAGAAATGACGGGTGGCTGATGAGGAGCGACGTCATCCCTTTCCTGTAGCGCGCCGCGCGCCGCCGGGATAGGGCGTCCGATCCATCGCTTGAGCCGCCGTGCGGTGCGGCGATAAGATGCCGGCTTCCTTGGGGGATTTCAGTAAATGCTGCGTTCGATTGTCGTTGCCGTGCTCTCGTTGTTTGCCGGCAGCGCGCTGGCCGTGGATACCACGTTTCTGCTGGTCAATTCGACGGCCTATCCGATCAGCGAGCTGTCGATCTCGCAGAGCCAGCTCAGCATGTGGAGCCCCAACCTCATGCGCCCGCCCGTCATCAAGGCGGGCGAGTCCCGGCAGATCGTGATCCCGGCGTCGCAACTGGTCTGTCAGGTGGACATCAAGCTGGGCTTTGCCGACGGCGGCGCCCCCGCCATCTGGCAGTACCTGAATCTCTGCAATCTCCGCAGACTCCAGGTCTTCTACGACCGCACCAGCGGCATCACGACGGCCCGATACGACGAGTGATCAGACCACGACTGAATTCAGGGCGTGGGCCATCGCCGTCTTCAACATCTCGGGATTGAACGGCTTGGTGATGATGAAGGCGGGTTCCAGCCCGTGTCCCGTCAGCAGCCGCTCGGGGAAGCCGGTCACGAAGATGACGGGCGCCGATACCGCCTTCAGGATCTCACGCACGGCGGCGATGCCGCTGTCGCCATCCCGGAGCTGGATGTCGGCAAGCACCAGGTGCGGGAGATGCTTCTTGGCGAGGTCGATGGCAGCCTTTTCGGTGGGGGCGATGCCCACGACCTGATGGCCGGCGTCGCGAACGATCTTGGCGACGTCGAGGGCGATCACCGCCTCGTCTTCGATCACCAGCACGCGAACCGAGGCAACCCGTTCCAGCTCGTCGCGCGCGGCCTTCAGATCGGCCTCCGCCTCGTCGATGCTGATTTCCAGAATGTCGGCGACCTCGCCGATCGAAAAGCCCTCGAGGACGGTGAGCAGGAGGACCTGGCGCTGCCGCTGCGGGATGTCCGTCAGGTGCGTCTTGAGGCGTGCGGGCGCATCGGTTGCCTCGGTCGAGCTCTCGGGCTCGAGCGCGTTGAACGGCAATTGAAGCTTGTGGAAGATGGTGAAGATATCGGCGGACGTCGTGGTCTTGGAGCTCAGGAGTTCCGGCTGTTGTAGCAGGACCTCGACACACATCCGGACCCACTGATCGCCGAGCGGCTGGCTGCCCGTCAGGGCGCGCGCATAGCGACGCAGGTACGGCAGCGTTGCCGCCGCCTCCTCCCTCAATCCGTTCATTTCTGCCCTCTCGCCGATGGCGGTCGCGCTACCATACACGGTTCTGCCTATCGGCGTCGGACAACATGGGCAACGGTGCTGACGAGGAAAAGCACGAGGAAGATGAAGAAGCAGATCTGCGCGAATCCGGCTGCGGTGGAGGCCACGCCGCCGAACCCGAACAGAGCGGCGAGCAGCGCGATGACCAAGAATGTAAGGGCCCAGTTCAGCATGAAATTCTCCCACCCGGATCTATCCCAAGAAACGCCCTGGCCGCCCTGAAGTTCCCCCGATCTGCCAAAAAGAGCTCGCGCGAGCGGACTCGATCCAACACAACCAGCTGCTTGCGGCGTTCGGGATTGCGGGCTGATTTTCGTGCAGATAACGCGCTCACACATTGGTTTGACGAATTGATTGCACCTGCGCGGCAACCAAGGGGCTCGCCCGGTGTTCTCCTTGCATCATGACGTCGAACTCAGATCATTCCGCGACGAACAGGCCGGCCCGCCACGGTGGGCGGCCTTTTGACGACTGGCTGGAGCGGCAGCTCCACGACATGTACGACTCCATCGCCGAGGAGCCCTTGCCGGGTGATCTCGCGCGCTTGGTGAGCGAGGCAGCCGCTCGCGGGGGGGCTGGATCGGGAACCAGCAGCCAGTCCGCGCGTTGACCTTGTACAGTTTTAGCCAGGAGGCATTCATGTCGGCACTCAAGTTCATGGCGTTTGCAGCCATTCTGCTCGGCGCGTCCGCCTGCGGCGATACTTGGGGCCAGCGCGCGGTCACCGGCGGTGCCATCGGCGCCGGCAGCGGTGCCGTAGTGGGCAGTGCAACGGGCGTCGGTGTGCTGCCGGGTGCTCTGATCGGCGGCGCGGTCGGCGCCGGCGTCGGCGCGGCGACGACGCCGGAACGCTAAGCCAGATACGTAAGAGGAAGAGAAGATAAGGCGCCGCCCCTTATCGGGGTGGCGCTTTCGCGTGTCCTAAGCCAGAAACCAATCGAGGATCGCGGCATTCTCATCGCGCGGATAGGCGTGCGAGAGATCGACGATCTCGCGATAGATCACGGCGGCACCTGCTTCTGCCAGCACGCGTTCGGCCTCCCGGGCCATCCCGGGCGGGAACATCCAGTCCCGTGCACCATGGACGATGTGAATCGGCAGTCCGCGCACCCGATCCGTACTGGCGAAGGTCATCATCATCGGATGGAAAGCGGCCGCTATCGGTGCCAGGTGCGTGAAGCGGCCCTTGCCGCCCAGGCCCAGCACATAGGAGAAGGTGCCGCCGTCGCTCATGCCGGTGAGAAGCTGCCGCGACGGATCGACATTCCATTGAGCTGCGACCTCCTCGACCATGCGATCTATGTTGGGCCCATCGACCTCGGGCTCCATCAGCGACCAGGTCGAGCCGATCGCCGTCGGCGCGATCACGATAAAATTGCGGGTGCGCGCCTCTCGCACCCAGCTCCACAGAAAGGCGCCGCCATTGCCGCTGCCGCCATGCATCGCGACCACCAGCGGCAGGGGCTGGGAGGCGTCGTAGGTCTCCGGCACATAGAGCGAGAATCCACCGCGCGTGCCGGCGGGACCGCCGCCATGCATTACGCCGACCCCTTCGCGCGTCGGGTCGAGGCTGGCTAGCCGATCGGCGAGCGCGGTGTCGTCGCGTGCCGCAGCTTCGAGGAAGAACTGGCTGACGGACTTCAGATGCGCCGCCATCGGATAGATCGCTTCGGCGGCCTGGGCGTAGGTGCGCAACGCGCGGTAGGCCGCGACGATGGGCTGCGGTGCCTCAGGGGCGACGAGGAGTCTCGTGATGCCCTCGGCTGCGGCGGCGGCCGCGCGCTCCAGGGAATCGCGTACCGGCGCCAGCCGCTCCGGCCAGTCGATCGCGCGCGAAGCCACGAGGGCGGCTTCGACGTCATCATGGCGATCCGCGATGGCCTCGATCAGCCGGGCCAGGGTGTCGGGCGAGAGGTGGCGGGCGGCGAATTCAAGGGCATAGAGCGCCCGCAAGGTCGCGGGCACCAGCTTGGCGATGGCTTCGATGGCCGGTTCGGTCGCCGTTTCCGCCATCGCCCGGCCTCCCTCAATCCTTCAGTGCGACGGCTTCCAGCGCCGGCCGGCCGCGGATCATGTCGGACGCCTTCTCGGCGATCATCAGCACCGAGGCGTTGAGGTTG
Organism: Reyranella massiliensis 521; assembly: GCA_945862125.1. Lineage (GTDB taxonomy): Bacteria > Pseudomonadota > Alphaproteobacteria > Reyranellales > Reyranellaceae > Reyranella > Reyranella massiliensis_A. The sequence goes on along the minus strand of CAMAYC010000033.1, from coordinate 32,316 downwards.
GCCGAGGGCATGGTCGGCATGATCGAGGCATCGACCACGCGCAATCCCTCGAGGCCACGGACGCGGAGCTGGTCGTCGACCACCGCGGTCGGGTCGTTGTCCGGCGCCATGCGGCAGGAGCCCATGAGATGGAACGTCGTCGTGCCACGCTGCTTGGCGGCGGTGAGCAGGTCGTCATCGGACTGCTTCTCGGCGCCGGGGAATTCCTCGCGGTCATAGTATTTGCTGAGCGCCTGCGAGCCCAACAGGCGGCGGGCGAGCTTCATGCCGGCCAGCAGCACGCGCCGGTCGCTCTCGGCCGCCAGGTAATTCGGCTGGATGACCGGCGCCTCGAACGGATCGGCTGAGCGTGCCCTGACGTAGCCGGTGCTGTCGGGCCGCTGCTGCCAGGAAGCGATCGTCATGCCGGGGAAGTCGTCGAGCGTCGACTGCACGCCTTCCTTGTAGCTGGCCGGCGTAAACGTGAGCTGCAGGTCGTAATTGTCGACGCGCTCGTCGGATTTCCAGAACACGTAGATGAGCGTCGGGTTGAGCGCCAGGAGGCCCTTGCGTGTCGCGGCATACTTCAGCACTTCACCGACGAGCCGGAGCCCGTGCGAGCGCTCGTTGATGCTCATGGCGTTCTTCACGCGGGCGACGAAACGCGGCGCGTAGTGATCGCGCAGGTTCTCTCCGACGCCGGGCAGCGCATGCTTCACCGCGATGCCGAGCGACTGCAACAGCGAGGCGGGGCCGATGCCCGAGACCTGCAGCAGTTGCGGCGAATTCACCGTGCCGCCGCACAGGATCACTTCCTTGTTGGCGCGCACTTCCATCGGTCTGCCGTTGCGCCCGCCTTTGCGGTAGCGCACGCCCGTCGCGCGCTTGCCCTCGAGCACGATCTCGGTTGCCTGCGCATGCGTGCGCACGGTGAGGTTCGGCCGCTTCATGGCCGGATGCAGGAAGGCGCGTGCGGCACTCACGCGGCGGCCGTTCCGGATCACGCGCTGCACGTAGCTGACGCCGGCCTGCATCGTGCCGTTGTAGTCGCGGTTGCGCGGGATGCCCATCTGCACCGCGCCCTCGATGAAAGCCTCGCACAGGGGATCGCGCCAATCGAGGTCGGTGATCGGCAGCTTGCCCTCGTGGCCGCGAAAGGTCTCGTCCACGGCGTCGGGCACGTCGGCGATGCGCTGTTCGGTGCGGCGGAAGTAGGGAAGCACGTCGGCATAACCCCAGCCGCGGTTGCCGCGCTGTGCCCAGCCATCGAAGTCGAGCCGCTGGCCGCGATTGTAGATGTGACCGTTGATCGAACTCGAACCGCCCAGCGTCTTGCCGCGCGGCGCCGCGATGCGCCGGCCACCGGTCCATTCGCTGGGCTCGGAGCTGTAGAGCCAGTTCACCCGGGGATTGACCAGCGTGTACATGAAGCCGGCCGGGATATGGATGAAGGGATGCCAGTCCGACGGCCCGGCTTCCAGAACGCAGACCGTGACGCTCGGGTCCTCGCTCAGCCGGCTGGCGAGCACGCTCCCGGCCGAGCCGGCGCCCACGATCACATAGTCGAAACTGTCCATCGCCGATCTTCTCCCGGGTATGGCTTAGCCCGGCCCGTGGTGGCTCGGCAATTCCCTGTATGGACGCCTACGCTGCAACGCTGCATCGTCGGATGAACATGACCGCACCACCGTTCAAGCTGCTGCTTTCCCAACACGCGCTCCGGACCTGGGGCGCCCGCATCGCGGCAGCTGTTCCGTCAGGCGACCTCACTTTCGTGACCGCGGAGGAGGCGGTCGCGGCTAACGGTCCTTGCGACGCCGATTTTGCCTTCATGACCCGCGAGGTGACGGGGAAGTCGAGCAAGGACAACCCGACGCCGGAACTGCGCGACTTCGAGATCGTGCTGCGCCGGTCGCCGAGGTTGCGCTGGCTGCAAATCCATCCGGCGGGGGCGGAGCGGCCGATCTATCGCGAACTGCGCAACCGTGGCGTCAAGGTGACGACCGCCTCGGGCGCCACGGCCGTAACGGTCTCGCACAGTGCGTTGGGCGCCGTGATCGCCCTCAACCGGCGCTTTCCCCTGCTGGCCGACGCCCAGCGGCGTCATGCCTGGGAGCCAAGGCTGGGCGAGCGGGCACCGCGCGATCTCGCGGGCCAATGCGCCGTGATCGTCGGCCTCGGCCCGATCGGCCGCAACATCGCGGCGCTTTTGAAGATGCTGGGCATGACGGTGATCGGCGCGCGGCGCAGTGCCGAGCCCGTAGCGCCGTGCGACCGCACGGTGGCTTACGACCATCTATCCGAGGTCCTGCCGGAAGCGGACTGGCTGATCCTGTGCTGTCCGGCCTCGCCGCTCACGCGCGGCATCGCCAATGCGACTGCCCTCGCCGCCATGCCGGCCGGCGGCCACTTCATCAATGTGGCGCGGGGCGAGATCGCCGTCGAACGCGATGTCATCGCGGCCCTTGCCAGCGGCCATCTCGCCGGGGCCTATCTCGACGTGTTCGAACATGAGCCGCTTGATCCAGCCTCGCCGCTTTGGGACATGCCCAATGTCCTCGTCTCGCCGCACACCGCCAGCCATTCGCTCGGCCAGAACGAGGCTATCTTCGGTATCTTCCTCGACAATCTGGCGCGCTGGCGTGGCGGCGGAAAGCTGCGCAACGACGTCGACGATCTTGGCTGACGGTTGGGCTGGCAGCTGGGCTGATCAGTTGAACGCAAGGCCGCCGCTCAGCGGCACGGTCTGGCCGGTCAAATAGGCGTTGCCGACCAGCATCAGCACCACCTGGGCGCATTCGTCCGCGGTGCCGAATCGCCCGAGCGGAATCCGCGACGCGGATGAGGCGAGTCCGGCTTTCACCATGTCGGTCTCGATCAGCGAGGGCGCCACGGCGTTCACCGTAATGCCGTCCTTCACAAGCCGCGCGGCGTAGCCCCGCGTCAGCCCCTCCATGCCGGCCTTCGAGGCATTGTAGTGCACGCCGACGCCACCGGCGCCGCGTGCCGCGCCGGAGGAGATGTTGACGATGCGGCCCCACTTGCGCGCCCGCATCGCAGGCACCACGGCCTGAGTGCAGAGGAACGCCGATTTCAAATTCACCGCGATGGTGAGATCGAACTCTTCCTCAGTGATGTCTTCGACGCCGCGGATGATCGCGAGACCGGCGTTGTTCACCAGCACATCGACCGGGCCCAGCTCATGCACGACCGCCGCCACCATCGCCGACACCTCGACTGAGCGGGAGACATCGGCGCCGATCGCCATCGCCCGTCCACCCGCACTGCGGATGGCGTCGACCACAGTGCGCGCATCGTCCGCCCGCTCGCGATAGTTCACCGCCACGGCCGCGCCCGCATCGGCCAGAGCAAGCGCCACGGCGCGACCGATTCCGCGCGAGCCGCCTGTCACCAGGGCAACACGATCCGTCAGCAGCGCCATGATCTCTCTCCTCTTTGCGGGCTGCAGGTTGACGCACCGGAGCCGCGCCGCCAACCTAGACGCATAGAGGGGAACACACAGAACATGCAGATCGGCGTCATCGGCCTCGGGCGAATGGGCGGCAATATCGTGCGACGGCTGACGCGGGCGGGTCATTCCTGCGCGATCTACGACGCCAATGCCGCGGCTGGTGCGGCGCTGGCGGGCGCGGGCGTTACTGTCGCCGGCTCGGTGCCGGCGCTGGTCGAGGCCCTGGGCTCCGGGCCGCGCACGGTGTGGGTCATGTTGCCGGCCGGCAAGATCACCGAGGACACCATCGTCCAACTCGGCAACTTGATGAAAAGCGGCGACGTCATCATCGACGGCGGCAACACCAATTTCAAAGATGATGTCCGCCGCGCCCGCGAACTCGCGCCCAGGGGCATCAAGTACCTCGACATCGGCACGTCGGGCGGCGTCTGGGGCCTGGCGCGCGGCTATTGCCTGATGATTGGCGGCGACGCCGAGACAGTGAGCCGTCTCGATCCGATCTTTTCCGCCCTGGCACCGGGCTTGGGCGATATCGAGCGCACGGAGGGCCGCGAGAAGCTCGATCCGCGGGCGGAGCGCGGCTACATCCACGCGGGGCCGGTGGGGGCGGGACATTTCGTAAAAATGATCCATAACGGAATCGAGTACGGGATGATGCAGGCCTTCGCCGAGGGCTTCGACATCATGCGCCACCGTGCCGACGAAAAGCTGCCGGCCGACGAGCGGTACGACCTCAATCTGGGCGACATTGCCGAGGTGTGGCGGCGGGGCAGCGTGGTGACCTCGTGGCTGCTGGACCTTACGGCGAGCGCGCTCGCCAAGGATGCGAACCTGGAAGGCTTTTCCGGCCATGTCGAGGACAGCGGCGAGGGCCGCTGGACGATCGAGGCCGCGATCGAGGAGGCGGTGCCGGCCGACGTGCTGGCGGCGTCGCTGTTCGTGCGCTTCCGCTCGCGCCAGCAGCACACGTTTGCGGAAAAGGTACTGTCGGCGATGCGGCTGGGCTTCGGCGGCCACGTCGAAGCCCCCAAGAAGTAGGAGTTCTCATGCGCGTAGGTGTTTTCTACTTCCCGACCGACTACGGCATCGACATCGCCGAGCTTGCCCGCGCCCTCGAGGATCGTGGCTTCGACTCGCTGTTCGTGCCCGAGCACACGCACATTCCGCTCAGTCGCAAGACGCCTTTCCCGACCGGTGGCGAACTGCCCAAGCGCTATTCGCATACCCACGATCCATTCGTCGGCCTCGCCTTCGCGGCGGCGGTGACAAAGAAGCTCAAGGTCGGCACCGGCATCCTGCTGGTGCCGCAGCATGAGCCGATCGCCACGGCCAAGGCCATCGCTTCCCTCGACCAGCTCTCGGGCGGCCGATTCATCTTCGGCATCGGCGGCGGCTGGAACGAAGACGAGATGGAGAACCACGGCGCGCGCTACAAGACGCGCTTCAAGCAGATGCGTGAGCATGTGCTGGCCATGAAGGAGCTCTGGACCAAGGAAGAGGCGTCCTTTCATGGCGAGTTCGTGAATTTCGACCCGGCGTGGTCGTGGCCCAAGCCGGCGCAACGGCCGCATCCGCCGATCCTGCTGGGCGGCGAGACCGACTACACGCTGAAGCGTGTCGTCGAGTATTGCGATGGCTGGTTCCCGCGCCCGCGCTCCGGCTTCGAAGCCGCCACTGCGCGCGATCGCCTCAGGCGCATGGCGGAGTCGGTCAAGCGCGATCCCGCGACGCTGACGATCACGGTGTTCGGCGCGCCGGCGGACGCCGCGGCACTCGCATCCTACGAAAAGGCCGGCATCCAGAGCGCGCTGCTCGCAATTCCCGATCTTGGCCGCGACGAGATCCTGCACCATCTCGACACGATCGCGCCGTTGGCGAAGGCCCACGCATGAAGGTCGCTGTCGGCCTCGGCCGGATGGAATTCCCGTTTGCCGGGGCGGGCGACTATTGGCGCTGGGTCGATCTCTGCGAGGCGGGCGGCGTCGATTCGCTGTGGCAGACCGACCGGCTGGTGAGCCGCCAGCCGATCCTCGAATGCATGACGACCATGGCAGCGCTCGCCGGCCGCACGCGGCGGATGCGCTTCGGCATGAACGTGGTCTCGCTGGCACTGCGCGATCCGGTGTTGCTGGCCAAGCAATGCGCCACCGTTGACGTACTTTCAGAGGGCCGCCTGCTGCCGGCCTTCGGCATCGGCAGCCCGCTCGGTCCGGAATGGCAGGCGCTCGACATCGACACCAAGACGCGCGGCCGTCGCACCGACGAAAGCCTGGAGATCATCGCCCGCCTGTGGCGCGAGGAGAGCGTCGACTTCGCCGGCAAGTACTATCGGCTCTCGGGCGCCTCGATCTCGCCCCGGCCGGTGCAGCCCGATCTGCCGATGTGGATCGGTGGCGCGTCGGAGGCGGCGATCCGGCGAACGGCGCGCTATGGCACGGGCTGGCAGGGCGGGGCCGAGGGACCCGCCGAGGCCGGCCGGGTCGTGGCCGCCATCAAGCAGGCAGCATCTGAGATCGGCCGCTCGATCGACGAGGATCACTATGGTGCGGCCTTTCCTTTCTATTTCGGCAAGGCCACCGACGGCGTCGTTTCAGGCGCCATGGCGGCCTATGCCAAGCGCACCAACCGCGACCCGGCGCGCTATTTTGCAATCGGCGATGAGGCGGCGATCCTCGACAGAATCGCCGAGTACGTCGCCGTCGGCGTCCAGAAGTTCATTCTGAGGCCGGTGGGCGACGGGGCGAGCGTGCTCGCCCAGACACGGCAGCTGATCGAGAAGGTACTGCCGCGGGTTGGTGCGAAGTGGCCGAAGGCCGCCTAGGGGGAAGCCATGCATATCGGCGCGGCAATGTTCTTCACGGACTATTCCATGGCACCGGGCGAACTCGCCACGGCCCTGGAAGAGCGCGGCTTCGACTCGCTGTGGTCGCCCGAGCACTCGCACATTCCGCTGTCGCGCAAGTCGCCGTTCCCGAGCGGCGGCGACCTGCCGAAGAAATACTATGATGCGATGGATCCGTTCGTGGCGCTGACGGCGGCGGCGGCCGTCACGAAGATGCTAAAGGTCGGCACCGGCATCTGCCTGATCGCCCAGCGCGACCCCATCCAGACGTCCAAGCAGGTCTCCTCGATCGACCAGATATCCAACGGCCGCTTCCTGTTCGGCGTCGGCAACGGCTGGAACAGCGACGAGATGGAGAACCATGGCACCGTCTTCGAAACCCGCCACAAGCTCGCGCGCGAACGCATCGAGGCGATGAAGGAGATCTGGACCAAGTCCAAGGCCGAGTATCACGGCGAGCTGGTCAACTTCGATCCGATGATGAGTTGGCCCAAGCCGGTGCAGAAGCCTCATCCGCCGATCATCGTCGGCGGCGCCTTTCCCTACGGCGCCCGGCGCGCGCTGCGCTACGGCGACGGCTGGATGCCACACCGGGTGCGCAAGACCTATTCCGATGTGAGCGCGATGCTGCCGAAGTTCCGCGAAATGGCGAAGGAAGCCGGCCGCGACCTCGCCTCGGTGCCGGTCACCATCTGGGGTGCCAAGGAGGACGAGGACCTGCTGAAGCGTGACCGCGACGACGGCGTCTCGCGCCTCGTGGTGAGCCTCGACTCGGCCAAGGCCGACAAGATCCTGCCCGAGCTCGACCGCTGGGCCAAGCTGCTGCGCACCGTCGCCTAGAGGAGCGACAGCACTTCCTTCTTGAACTGCTCCATCTCGACCAGCATTGCGTCGACGGTGTTGCCGCCGAAGCCGAAGTCGAGACTGCCGACACCGATCTCGCGCAGCGCCCGCATGTCGGCGGCGATGTCGGCCGGCTTGCCCGAAAACAGGCGGCGTTCGCCGTCACCGGCCTTGGGCGGCACCGATTCGCCCAGTGCCGTGCAGCGGAAGGCAAGGCCCATGGACTTGGGGTCGCGGCCGGCCTCTGCGGTCATCTTGCGCAGGCGCGCGACCTGGGTCTTGAAGCGCGCCAGGCTGTCGAGCGGATTGGCCGGGTTGGTACCGATCGGATACCAGGCATCGCCGATGCGCGCGGTGCGGCGCAGCGCCGGCCCGCTTTCGCCGCCGACCCAGATCGGCGGATAGGGCTTCTGCACCGGCTTGTGGGCGAAGACGATATTGTCGAAGGAAACGTGCTCGCCCTTGAAGCGCGGAGCGTCCTTGGTCCAGAGCTCGATGAAGGCGTCGATATATTCATCGGTGACCTTGCCGCGCGCGGCGAAGTCGGGCGCGTCGATCGCCTCGAACTCCTCCTTCAGCCAGCCGGCGCCGATGCCGACCGTGAGGCGGCCGCCCGACAGGACGTCGATGGTCGACAGCATCTTGGCCGTCAGCACGGCCGGCCGGTGCGGCACCACCATCACCGAGGTGATGAGCCTGAGCTTCGTCGTCTTGGCGGCGACGAAGGCCACCTCGATCAGCTGCTCGTGGCGCTCGGCCCGGGCGCCGGCGGGAAATTCGCCCGTCGAACTGTAGGGATATATTGCCTGGATGTCGGTCGGGATCACGACATGGTCGCTGAAAGTGGCGTAGTCGAAGCCCAGGGCCTCGCCGCCCGTCACCAGGCGAAAGAGATCGTCGGCCGCCGCCAGCGGGCCGGCCGTTGGCGCGTTGAAGCCGATGAGCATGGTGAAACCTCCCAATTTTGGCGGCCATACTACACGATGCGGCGGGACGGGATTGGCGCTATGTTTTGGACATGATGAAGACGGGCGTTTCGTTGGCCGCACTGATGGCCGAGGCGGGCGAGCTGCGCGATCGCGGCCACGGCCGGCTGATCTCGTATTCGCGCAAGGTCTTCATTCCGCTCACGCATCTCTGCCGCGACGTCTGCCACTACTGCACTTTCGCCGAGAGGCCACGCGCCGGCCAGCCGGCCTACCTCTCGCCCGATCAGGTCCTCGCCATTGCACGCGCCGGTGCGGCCGCGGGTTGCACCGAGGCGCTGTTCACCCTGGGCGACAAACCGGAGCTGCGCTACAGCGCGGCGCGCGAGGCGCTGGCGGCGCTCGGTCACGAGACCACGATCGGCTACCTGACGGAAATGTGCGGCCGCGTGCTGCGCGAGACCGGATTGCTGCCGCACGCCAATCCCGGAGTCATGACCCGCGAGGAGATCGCGGGCCTGCGTGCGGTGACGGCGAGCCAGGGCATCATGCTGGAATCGACCAGCGAGCGGCTGTGCGAGAAAGGCGGAGTGCACTACGGCTCGCCCGACAAGCATCCGGCGGTTCGTCTGGAGACCATCCGTCTCGCCGGCGAACTGAAAGTGCCATTCACCACCGGCATTCTGATCGGCATTGGCGAGACGCGCGAGGAACGCCTTCAGGCGCTCGAAGCCATCCGCGACCTTCATGCTGCGCATGGCCACATCCAGGAAGTGATCGTCCAGAATTTCCGCGCCAAGCCCGACACCAAATGGGCCGATGCCGACGAGCCCGATCTGCAAGACCTGTTGTGGACCATCGCCATGGCCCGCAAGATCCTCGGGCCCGACATGAACCTCCAGGCGCCGCCCAACCTGTCGCCTGGCGTTTACCCGCGCCTGATCGCGGCCGGATTGAACGACTGGGGCGGCATCTCTCCGGTGACGCCCGACCATGTGAACCCCGAGGCGCCATGGCCCGCCATCGATGAACTGGCGCGCCGCAGCGCCGAGCTGGGCAAGGTGCTGGTCAACCGCCTGCCGCTTTATCCCGCCTATGCACGCGCGGCCGACACCTGGCTGGAGCCCGAGGTAGCGACACAGGTGCGGCGCATGAGCGATGCCGAGGGCCTGGCGCGCGACGACAACTGGTCGCCCGGTGAGACGACACCGCCGCCGGCACCGCGTGTCCTCGTCACGGAGGTCGATCCCGAACTCAGCCGCATCGTCGATCGCGCCACCTCGGGCCGGCGCCTCGATCCGCCGGAGATCGTGCGCCTGTTCGCGGCACGCGACGTGGACTACCGGTATGTCACAGGCGCGGCCAATGCGCTGCGGCAGGCGGTCAGCGGCGACGTCGTGCGCTACGTCGTCAACCGCAACATCAACTACACCAACATCTGCTATTTCCGCTGCAAGTTCTGCGCCTTTTCGAAGGGCCGCACGCACGAGGACCTGCGCGGCGCGCCCTACGATCTGGCGCTCGACGAGGTGAAGCGGCGTGCGGTCGAGGCCTGGGAGCGCGGCGCCACCGAAGTCTGCATGCAGGGCGGCATCCATCCCGATTACACGGGCGAGACCTATGTCGCGATCTGCAAGGCGATCAAGGAAGCCACGCCCGGCATGCATATCCATGCCTTCTCGGCGCTCGAAGTAACGCAGGGCGCGGCAACTCTGAAGCAGCCGATTTCTGCCTTCTTGGCCAGCCTGCAGCAGGCCGGATTGGGCACGCTGCCGGGCACGGCCGCCGAGATCCTCGATGACGAGGTCCGCGCCATCATCTGCCCGGACAAGATCAATACCGGCGAATGGCTCGACGTGCAGCGCGCCGCGCACAAGCTCGGCCTGCGCACGACCTCGACCATCATGTACGGCCATGTCGAGACGCCGCTGGCCTGGACGAGGCATCTTCTGGCGCTGCGCGACCTTCAGGTCGAGACCGGCGGCTTCACCGAATTCGTGCCGCTGCCGTTCGTGCACATGGAAGCGCCGATGTACCGCCAGGGCCGCGCCCGCCGCGGGCCGACCTTCCGCGAGGCGGTGATCATGCATTCGGTCGCGCGCCTGGTGCTGCATCCGGTGATCCCCAACATCCAGACCTCGTGGGTCAAGATGGGCCCGGCCGGGGCGGCGATCTGCCTCAAGTCGGGTGCCAACGATCTCGGTGGCACCCTGATGAACGAGAGCATCTCGCGGGCTGCCGGCACGCAGCATGGGCAGGAACTACCGCCCGAGGCGATGGAAGCGCTGATCCGCTCGATCGGCCGCGAGCCGCAGCAGCGCGACACGCTCTATCGTGCCGTCCCGGAGGAGCGCCGTGCGGCGTCGCTGGTGGCGGCCGACCTCGCGCCCATTATCCTGACACCGCCCCGCAAACGGGTCGCTGCGGCCTAGGCAATCCCGCGTTCGCCGAGCAATCGCGGGATGCCGGCCTCCTCGAGGAAGGCCCGCGTGCGGGTGCCGGCCGATTGCGGCAGGCGCAGGAACATCGCGAGATCGACGGGATGATCGATGTCCATGGCGATGCCGGGCTGGCGGATCACCGTCGGTTCGATGCCTGAGCGCCGCGCCGCTTCGAGATGCGGGAAGTAGCTGTTCTCGCCGAAGCGCAGCGGCACCGAATCGGGCGGTGAACAGATCACGGCGTTGGAGCCGAGATCGTCGTGCGCCGGCGAAATGGTGAACGACGGTGCACGAAGATGTGCCGCCAGAACCGCGTCGATCTCCGCTGACGTGGCAGCGGGAATGTCGCCCGGCAGGGTGATCATGCCACCGCGACCTTCGCGGGCGAGCAGGCGGAGGCCAGCGGTGACGCTGCCGGTGTGTCCGTCACGGGCTCCGTCGGTCACCACGCGCGCGCCGAGCTGCGTAGCGAGCGTGGTGATGACGGGGTCGAGCGTCACGACCATGATGCCCGCCAGTCCGCGCGTGCCGGCCACGGCGTCGAGGACTTCGCGCACCATCACTTCGATCAGGGCGCGGCGCTGGGCGGGCGACAGCAGGCCCGCCAGCCGCTGCTTGGCGCCGTCCAGTTCCTTGACGGGAATGACGGCCCAGATATCGGCCGGGGCGCTCACGCGAGCTGGTCGGCGAAGGCGAGCACCGTGCGGGCGAGCGCCTCGCGATCCTCGAGCGTCGTCATCAGCGTGGGCGCGACATGCAGCCTGGTCTTGATATCTCCGGAATCGGCGGCATCGACGAGGTAGCCATCGAGCAGGTCGCCGTAGCGGCCGGCCACGGTGGCGGAGCTTACCGTCAGGCCGAGCTCCTGCATCATCTTGGCTGTCGGACCCTTGACCGCGCGGCCCGCGACGATCGGCGACACCGCCACCACGGGGGCGCCGCAGTTGTCGATCGCGGCGCGCAAGCCAGGCACGGAGAGGATCGGCTCGATGCTGATGAAGGGGTTGGATGGGCAGATCACCACGGCGCGAACGTTGCCACCGTTCAAGGCCGCCATGACCTCGGTCTGCGGGCGGGCATCGGCCGCGCCGGTGAAGGCGAGCTGCCGCACGACCGGCCGGCACTGCTGTCGCACGAAATAATCCTGGAAGTCGATCCAGCCCTCGTCGCTCCGCACGCGGGTACGCACGCGGTCGTCGCTCATCGGCAGCACCCTGGGGCCGACGCCCAGCCGTCGGCAGATGTCGCCGGTGATCTGCGACAGGCTCTGGCCGGCGGCGAGCCGCTTGGTGCGCTCGACATGCAGCGCGAGGTCGCGATCGCCGAGGCGGAACCAGTCTTCGCCGCCGAGCGAAGAGATCGTTTCCATGAACGACCAGGTCTCGTCGCGGCGTCCCCAGCCGGTGACCGGATTGTCGAGGCCGGCCAATACATAAGTCAGCGTGTCTATGTCGGGGCAGATGCTGAGGCCGAGATGCTCGAAATCGTCGCCGGTGTTGGCCACGACCAGCAGCTCGTCGGCGGCAAGCACACGGCTGAGGCCGAGCGCTAGCTTGGCTCCGCCAACGCCGCCAGACAGTGCAACCACCAGGCCTTTGCTCACCGAAACATGTCCTCGGCCGCCGGCCGCACGAGTTCCGACGCCGGATTGTTGGCGGTATTCCAGGTCAAGCCGCGGACCAGCACGACCGGCTGCGCCTCGTCGCCCTGGCCCATGACCAGCGAGGCGGCCGCCGCGATTTCGTCGGCAAAGCCCGAGATGCTGACCTGCAGGGTGCGGCCGAACAGGTCGGGATTGCCGCGCAGATCGAGCAGGGCGGGCAGGCCCGATGCGCCGATCGCCACGCCTGCGGTGCCGCGCCGCCAGGCGCGGCCAAAACTGTCGGTGATGACCACGGCCAGCGGCACGCCAAACTTTGTGGAGAGCTTCTTGCGCAGGGCCTCGGCTGTGCCGTCGGGATCGAGCGGCAGCAGGAGTGCGCGTTCGACGCCATCGGTCGGCCCGACATTCGACTGGTCGACGCCGGCATTGGCCATGACGAAGCCCAGCCGGTGCTCGACGATCAGCACATTGGGCCGGGATCGCACCACGCGCACCGATTCCGACAGGATCAGTTCGACCAGCCGCGGATCCTTCTGCACTTCCTGGGCGAGTTCGACCGCGCGCGCCGACGGCTTCACCGTGGCGAGGTCGACACTGCGGCCTTCGGCCTTGGAGACGACCTTCTGTGCGACAACGATCACGTCGTCCTTGCGCGGCGCGATATTCCCGCGCGCGAGACCCTCCGAGATGAGTTTCGCCAGATCGTCGCCCGGCTGGATCATCGGCAGGCCGGGGACTGCCAGCAGCTCCAATGCGGCAGTGCGACTCATCCGAACTTCTTGCGCAATCGCGGCAGCACCTGCTCGCCGTAGAGTTTGAGGAACCGTTCCTGGTCTGGACCGGGCGCGTGGAACACGAGATGTTGAAAGCCCAGCTTCACATAGGCGCCGACCTTCTCGACATGCTCGTCGGGATCGTTCGACACGATCCAGCGGCTCGCCGCGCGCTCCAGCGGCAGGGCATCGGCCAGGCGTTGCATCTCGACCGGGTCCTCGACCGTCATTTTCTCTTCCGGCGTCAGCGCCAGCGCCGCCCAGTGGCGCGTGTCCTCGAGGGCGCGCTTGGCATCGGTGTCGAACGACACCTTGACCTCGATCATCTGGTCATAGGGCTGCTTCTTGGGCTCGACTGCGGCGGCGATTCCTTCGGCGACCTTGGGCAGGAGCGTGTCGGTGTAGAGTTCCCACTTCTTGCCGCTGGTGCAGATGAAGCCGTCCCCGGTACGGCCTGCATAGCGCGCCACCAGCGCGCCAGCGGCGGCCACGTAGATCGGAATCTCGACCTCGGGCCGATCGTAGATGGTGGCCTTCTCGGTCTTGTAATATTCGCCCTCGAAGCTGACGCGCTCACCGCGCCACAGCGTGCGGATCAGCGTCACCGCCTCGCGCATGCGGGCAAAGCGCTCCTTGAACTCCGGCCACGGCTGGCCGGTCGACGGCACCTCGTTCAGTGACTCGCCGGTGCCGATGCCCAGGATCACGCGGCCCGGAAACATCGAGCCCAGCGTGCCAAAGGCCTGCGCCACGATCGAGGGGTGGTAGCGGAACGTAGGCGTGAGCACGCTGGTGCCCATCACGACCCGCGAGGTGCGGGCGCCCAGCGCGCCCAGCCATACGAGCGAGTTCGGCGCATGACCATCGACGTGCTTCCACGGCTGGAAGTGATCGCTGACGAACACCGACTCAAATCCCACGGCCTCGGCCAGGCATCCGAAGTCGAGCAGCTTGCCGGGCGCGAATTGTTCGGCCGACGCCTTGTATCCGAGCTTGAGCACGGTGATGTCTTTCCTGTGGCGAGAGTGGAGTCTTAATAGCGCGCCCCCCGGCGAACAACCAGACGGCGGACGCTCCGCCAGTCGAAAGTTTGACTCTCCGGGGTCCGGTTGCAACGATCCAAGCCAATAGGGAAGGAAACCCGGAATGGCGGGAGTGAACTGGACCGACTCCACGATCGAGGCGGGCGGCATCAAATTGCATCTGCAGCGCGCCGGCAAAGGCCGGCCGGTCGTGGTGCTGCATCACGAGACCGGCACGCTGGATCGCCTGCCTTTCTACGATGCCCTGGCGGCACATTACGACGTGCTGGTGCCTCACCACCCCGGCTACAGCCGATCGGAGCGGCCGACCTGGATGCGCAGCGTGCGCGACATTGCAGTGATGCATCGGGGCCTCTTGAGCGCGCTTAAACTAAAGAACGTGGCGCTCCTGGGCTTGGGCTTCGGCGGCTGGATCGCGGCTGAAATGGCCAGCATGGGGCCCGACGATCTGTCACATCTGGTGCTGGTCGGCGCCATGGGCATCAAGCCGCCTGAGGGCGACATCCTGGACCTCGCGATCACCGGCTACGTCGATTATGCCCGTGCCGGTTTCCACGACCAGAAAGCGTTCGATCGTGTCTACGGCGCCGAGCCGTCGATCGACCAGCTCGAGATGTGGGACATTTGTCGCGAGATGAGCTTCCGCATCGCCTGGAAGCCCTACATGTACAGCCAGACCCTGCCGCATCTGCTGGGCGCCGTCCGCGCACCGGCACTGGTGGTGTGGGGCGACGACGACAGGGTGGTGCCGCAGAGCGCCGCCAAGCGCTACGTCGAGGCACTGCCCAACGCCAAACTGGAAATCGTCAAAGCCTGCGGCCATTGCGTCGACATGGAGCAGCCCGAAGCGCTCGCCAGACTCGTCACGAACTTCATCGGTCGGGAGTAATTGCCATGCACCTGATGTATTTCACCGAGCAGCCGATGTCGGCCTATCCGGAGCAGGCCGGCCGCGATTTCGGCGCCACGGCGCTGATGTTCTCCAACAAGCATTTCGATCCGGTCGAGGGCTCCCGGCTCTACAACAACTACATCGAGCAATACATGCTGGCCGAGGAGGTCGGTGTCGACGGCATCATGCTGAACGAGCATCACAACGCGCCGTTCTGCATGCAGGCCAAGGCCAACATCTTCGCTGCCCTCCTGGCCGGCATGACCAAGAAGGTGAAGATCGTGATGCTGGGCAATCCGCTGCCGCTGGCGGAGAACCCGATCCGGCTCGCCGAAGAGCTCGCCATGATCGACATGATCTCCAAGGGCCGGCTGGTCTCCGGCTTCGTGCGTGGCGGTGGCCAGGAACAGCTCGCTACCGGCGTCAATCCGGCCTTCAACCGCGAGCGCTTCGAGGAGGCGCACGAGCTGGTCGTCCGGGCCTGGACGCAGCCGGGCCCGTTCCGCTTCGAGGGCAACCACTACCAGCACCGGGTGGTGAACCCCTGGGCGGTGCCGCTGCAGAAGCCCTATCCGCGTGTCTGGGTCCCGGGCGTGATCAGCAAGGAGACGATCATCTGGGCGGCGCAGCAGCGCTATCCCTACATCGCGCTCAACACCTCGATCGAGCAGACCAAGAAGATCTGGGAACTCTACGACAGCGTTGCGGCCGACGTGGGCTATGTCGGCGGGCCGGAGAACCGCGGCTACCTGATCCAGGTCCATGTCTCCGATAACGAGGAAAAGGCGATCGAAAACGCCAAGCAGTTCCGCTGGATGCAGGGCGAGTTCACAGGTCTCGCGCATCCTGTGTGGAGCACGCCGTCGGGCTACGGCTCGCCATCGGCGCGCCGCGCCTTCGTCGAGTTCGCTTCGGGACGCGCCAGCAATCCGCGCGGCGAGACCAGCTTCGAGCAGCAGATGGCCGACCTGCGCATCATCGCGGGCACGCCCAAGACGGTGGTGGCCAAGCTGAAGCGCATCCTGGAGGAGACGCGGCCGGGCATCCTCGCGCTGTGGGGCAACGATGGCCGGGTGAGCCAGGCGGACTCGCTCACCTGCATCAAGCTGATCGGCCAGGAAGTGTTCCCGGCGATCCGTGAGATTGCGAAGAGCCTCGACCTGAAAAGCCCGTTCGAAGCCAATGCGCCGGTCAGCATCAAGTATTCGACCGACCTGAAACCCCGCAAGGCCGCTGCGGCGGAGTGAGGAAGAAGATGAAACTCGGTGCATCCCTGCCGGTTGGTGACATCGGTACCGGCTCCACGGTCATGCGTGATTATGCGCAGGCCGCAGAGGAGCTGGGCTACGACTATCTGGTCGGTCCCGATCACGTGCTGGGTGGCAACCCAAACGTCGATCATGGCGGTCGCCGCGTGGGCACCACCGCCACGGCCTATCACGATCCCTTCGTGCTGTTTGCCTTCCTGGCCGGCGTCACGAAGAAGATCGGCTTTGCCGCCGGCGTGCTGATCCTGGCGCAGCGCCAGGCGGCGCTGGTCGCCAAGCAGGCGGCCTGCCTCGACGAGCTCTGCGAGGGACGGTTCCGTCTCGGCGTCGGCGTCGGCTGGAACGAAATTGAATTCCAGGGGCTGGGCGAGGATTTCAAGACGCGCGGCAAACGTTCCGAGGAGCAGGTCCGTTTCATGCAGGCGCTTTGGAAGGAACCGCACGTCACGTTCAAGGGTGAGTTCCACCAACTCGACGACGGCGGCATCAATCCACGACCGAAATCCGGCCGCGTGCCGATCTGGTTCGGCGGCCACGCCGAAGCGACGTTCCGGCGGACGGCGCAGTATGGCGACGGCTTCATGCCGCTCGCCTGGCCGGCAGGCGACGAGGCGCTAAAAGCCTTCGACAAGCTGCGCACGATGATCCGCGCGGCCGGCCGCGATCCCGCCTCGGTCGGGCTTGAGGTCTGGGTCTCGCCCGGCATCGGTGCCGAGGCGGACTGGCGCAAGGAAATTGCCTTCTGGAAGAAGGCCGGCGTCACGCACGTGAACGCCCATACCAACTACATGAGTGCTCATCACAAGCGCATCGCGGGTAAGAGCTACGACGACCACCTGACGGCGATCACGCGCTACCGCGCCGCCGTCGCGGACCTGCTGTGATGAAGTTCGCCCTGCACTTCGGCAACAACAGCTTCCCCGACCTGGCCGGGGCGCACCGGCTGGTGCGCCTGGCCGAGGCGGCCGGCTTCGACTCGGTCTTTGCCGTCGATCACGTCGTCCTGCCCAACAACTACAGTTCGACCTACCCCTATGCCGCCAGCGGCCGGCTACCGGGCGACAACACCGCGCTGATGCCTGATCCCCTGATCTGGATGGCGTCGGTCGCGGCCGTCACGACGCGGCTGCGCTTCATGACCGGCGTGCTCATCCTGCCGCAGCGCAATCCGCTGGTGCTGGCCAAGCAGGTCGCGACCCTCGACCATCTGAGCGGCGGGCGCATCGAACTCGGCATCGGTGTCGGCTGGCTGAAGGAAGAGTTCGAGGCGCTTGGCGTGCCGTTCGAGAGGCGCGGCAAGCGGGCCGACGAATATATCGCGGCCATGCGCGCTCTGTGGGCGGGCGACGGCGCGAGCTACGCCGGCGAGTTCGTGAAGTTCCACGAGGTGAGCTGCAATCCCAAGCCGGTTGGCGGCAGCGTGCCGATCATTGTCGGCGGACATTCCGAAGCCGCGGCCCGGCGCGCCGGCCGCCTCGGCAACGGCTTCTTCCCGTCGATCGGTCGGCCAGCCGACACCATGCCGCTGATCGATATCGCGCGCCGCGCCGCGGAGGCTGCAGGCCGCGATCCCGGAGCGATCGAAATGCTCGCCGGCTGTCCCGATCTCTTGCCCGGCTCGGGCAAGGATGCGGAAGCGGCCATCAAGGAACGTGCAGCGCAGGGCATCGGTCGCATCGTGCTGCCCTCCAGCGCCTTCATGCCGAACCTGGAGGAGAGCCTCGCGCGGTTCGGCGAGAAGGTTATCCGCCCCTACGGCTAGGCGAAGGCCTTGGCGATTTGGGCCCAGTCGGCGAGGGCAGCCTCCTGGCCGGGCACGAGCTGAATCGTGAATTGGGTGTAGCCGGCCTCGCGCAGCGCCTCGATGCGCTGCTTGATCTCGCCTTCGGTCGCCGTGAACGAGGTGGCGCGGATCAGGTCGGCGGTGACGAACTTCTTTTCGGCGGGCTTCACGAACATCAGATGCCCGCGGTGGTTTTCCAGATAGGGTGCATCCTTGGGTTCGTAGGTCCGCGCCAGCGCGACATAGCCTTCCAGTTCCGGCCGCTGCGAGAGCAGGGCCTGGGTCGGCTTCAGGTTCATGAGCGCCTCGTCGGCGGCACGATGCAGCATCACCGCCGCGCGCGGCCCCGCCTGCGCCATGGCCCGCTCCGAATCGGCTGGCTCGCCATCCTGCAGCACGCAGCCCAGCGCAAAGGCCGTGGCCTGCAAGTCACCCATGGCGTGTCCGGCCTTGCCCCAGTCCTCGCGCATCGCCACGACCTCGCGGACACCGGCCTCGACATTGCCGACGAAGTCGATCCAGCCGGCTTTGAGCTTGGCCGTGAGAGCGCGGGTGCGTGGGCCGAAGGCCGAGAGGTGCAGCGCGATCGGATCGCGTGTGTTGAACAGGTCGAGTTCGGGATTGAGGAAGCGGATCTTGCGGCTCTGGCCTTCCATCTCGAAATCGACGGTCTTGCCGCCCAGCAGGCCGTAGACCTGATGGATGTAGGCCTCCATGTCCTTGATCTTGATGGCGCCGAAGCCCATGGCGCGCCGCGCCGTGAAGCCGGTACCGACGCCGAAGTCGATGCGGCCCGGGGCCAGGCTGTTGAGCGTTGCCAGCGCATTGGCGGCGACGGGCGCGATGCGGTTGGACGGCACCAGTACGCCGGTGCCGAGGCGGATGCGCTGCGTGTTGACGGCGGCCGCACCCATGGCGACGAAGCAATCGGCGCTCAGCATCTGCGTGTCGTAGAACCAGGCATGGGAGAAGCCCAGTTCCTCGGCCCGCTTCGCGTGCTTCCAGGAGTCCGCCGCGGTGGGCAGCGCGATACCGAAATCCATCACCGTCTCCTTCAGGTGTCGGCGAATGTCGCCAGCATGCGGTCGCGCGCGGCGAAATCGCCGTCGTCGTGCACCGGCTGCAGGCAGACATGGGTGGCGCCGGCCGTGAAATGCGCGCGCAGGCCCTTCTTGATCGTCTCCGCGTCACCCCACAGCACCATGGCGTCGATGAACCTGTCGCTGCCGCCGTCGGCAAGGTCGGCTTCGCTAAAACCTTCGCGCAGCCAGTTGTTGCGATAGTTCGGCAGCCCCATGTAGCGCGAGAGTTCCTTGCGGCCGAGCGCGCGGGCGCGCACGGGATCGGTTTCGAGCGTGACCTTCTGTTCGACGGCGAGCGTCTTGCCTGGCCCCAGGATGGCGGCAGCCTGCGCCGTGTGCTTGGGCGTCACGTTATAGGGCACGGCGCCGCGCGATTTCTCCGCGCTGAGCGCCAGCATCTTGGGGCCCAGCGCCGCCACCACCACCGGCGGCTCTTCGCCGGCAGGCAGGCCCTTGTGAACGCCCTCGAGATAGGCGCGCATCGCGCCCAGCGGCTTGTCGTAGCGGTGGCCGCGCAGACCCTCGACCATCGAGATGTGGCTGACGCCCAGGCCCAGGATGAACCTGCCGCCGTAGATATTGTTCAGCGACACGGTGGCGCGCTGCGCCGTGAACGGGTCGCGGGCGTAGATGTTGGCGATGGAACTGCCGATGGTGAGCTTCGTGCTCTTCGACAGCAGGTAGGCCGCCAGCGACATCGATTCGTAGCCGCGCGATTCGGGATACCAGAAGGCCGAATAGCCACCACCTTCGACGACTCGCATGAGGTCGGCGAGCTGGGCTCCGTTCAGCTTGTCGGTCGAATACCAGACTCCGAGGCGTCCCAACTTCATGGCTTGGCTCCATAGGCTTGAATGTCTTTTGCCAGGCCGCGCAGGATCTCGCGGTCGGTATCGTTCTTGACCGCTATCGAGAACTCGCAATGGGTGACGACCTTGCCGTAACGCTCACAGAGCTCGCGTCCGATCGTGTCGTAGGTGCCGATGGTGACGAAGGTATTGAGAATGTCGTCGTCGATGTGCTGCGGCAGCTCTTCCCAGCGTTGCGCCCGCGACAGCAGCTTCAGACGGTCAGCCAGGTCGCCGAGGCCGAGGTGGTCGAAGGCGGCCCGGTACTGCGGCGTCGAGGCGTAGAAGGCGATGCGGGCCCGCGCGTCGCGCACCTTGGGCGCCAGCTCCGCCTCGTTGGCCGCCGTTGCCACCAGCGGCTTCATGCTGATCTGGAACCCTTTCAGCGGGCGGCCGGTCTTGGCGGCGCCGGCACGGACCGCCGGCATCATCACCTGCTCGATATACGAGGGCGTGCAGACCGGATGCGGACGGATGCCGTCGGCCACTTCGCCGGCGACCTGGCACATCACTGAATTGACGGCCGCGATCTGAATCGGAATGTGCGGATGTTCGATCGGGCCGGGATTGAACAGCGGCACCATGAGATTGATGTTGTAGTGCGGGCCTTTGACGTCGAGCGGTGTGCCGTTCTGCCAATGGTCCCAGACCGCCCGCACAGCGTGCACGTATTCGCGCATCCATGGGCCGGCCGGTGTCCACGGCATGCCGAAGCGGCGTTCGATATGCGCCTTCACCTGCGTGCCGAGCCCCAGGGTGAAACGGCCGCGCGACAGCTTCTGCAAGGTCCAGGCGCTCATCGCCGTCACGGTCGGGCTGCGCGGAAAGGCGATGGCGACCGAGGTGCCGATCTTCAGCTTCTGCGTCGCCTGGGCCGCCAGCGCCATGACGATGAACGGATCGTCCTTGGTCTCCTCGACGACCAGGCCGTCGTAGCCGATGTCTTCCAGCAGGCGCGCGTTCTCGCCGATGCTGTGCAGATCGAAAGGCACCTCGGGCGCGCGAAGACCGGGATCGACCTTGCCGAGGGGCAGAAGAGTTTCTAACAGCACGTGTCTGCTCCGCGATGGAGGCGGGTTTCTGCGGGCCGGCAGCCTAGCAGGGTGAGGGCGGGAAAGGAAAAGACGATGATCGTTGTCGTCATGGGCGTATCGGGGTGCGGCAAGACCACGGTCTCCGCGCTGCTCGCCGCCACGCTCGGCTGGCGCTACCGCGAGGGCGACGACCTGCATCCGCCCGCGAATGTCGAGAAGATGCGAGGCGGCACGCCGCTTACGGATGCCGACCGGCTGCCGTGGCTGCGCAAGATCGCGGCGGAAATTGCCGATTGGCTGGCGCGGGGCGAGTCGGGCGTGCTCACCTGCTCGGCACTGAAGCGGTCCTATCGCGACATCATCATCGGCGACCGACCGGACGTGGCGCTGGTCTATCTCAGGGGCTCGCACGATCTCATCGCCCGGCGCATGGCGGCGCGGCACGAGCACTTCATGCCAACGGCATTGCTGGCCAGCCAGTTCGCGACGCTTCAGGAACCAACGCCAGACGAAAGGCCGATCGTCATCGACGTTGACGGCCCGCCTGGCGACATTGCCGACCGCATCGCACGGGAGCTCCAGTTCCGCTCATGTGATGGCGACACGGCTTCGAGGTTGCGGCACCGGCCCGAAATCCCATAGCCTTCTGCAAACGGCGACGCAGATCGCCTGTCCGGAGGAAACCATGCATTCGATCATTCGGTCCGCCGCCGCGCTCGTGCTCGCGCTCGGTCTTGCTTCTCCGCTCGCGGCCCAGACCAAGTGGCCGGAGAAGCCGGTCAAGCTGGTCGTGGGTTTCACGGCCGGCAGCGCCACGGACGTCACGGCCCGGCTGTTCGCGCAAAAGTTCAGCGAGGCCTGGGGCCAACCCGTGGTGGTCGAGAACGTCGCCGGCAACTCGGGCGCCATCGGCGTCGACCGCGTCGCCAAGGCACCACCCGACGGCTACACGCTGATGTGGTCGGGCAACGCCGCCATCACCATCCTGCCCAGCCTGCAGACACTGCCCTTCGATCCGGTGCGCGATTTCGCGCCGATCTCGACGTCGCTCTCGATGCCGTCCGTCTTCGTGGTCAACAACGACCTGCCCATCAAGTCGATGGCCGATCTCATAGCCTACGCCAAGGCCAATCCCGGCAAGCTTTCCTACGGCACGCCGGGTGTCGGCACGCCGCAGCACATCGCGGGCGAGCTGTTCTCAGTTCTCGCCGGCATCAAGATGGAGCACATTCCCTATCGCGGCGCCAACCTCACCGACGTGATGAGCGGTGTCGTCGGCGTCGGCATCCAGAATGCCGGGGCCGGGATGCCGATGGTGCGCGACGGTCGCGTGCGTGGCATCGGCATCACCTCGCTCAAGCGTTCGCCCAATGCGCCCGACCTGCCGACGGTCGTGGAGGCCGGCTTCCCCGGCTTCGAGGCAACATCGTGGTTCGCCTTGCTGGCGCCGGCCGGCACGCCGCAACCGATCCTCGACAAGGTCCGGGCCGAATCGCTGAAGGTGCTGGCAGATCCCGAGATGGCGAAGAAGTTCGCCCTCATGGGGCTCGATCTCGTCGGCAGTACGGCCGAAGAGACCAAGGCCGCGATCGCCGGCGACATTCCGAAGTGGGGTAAGGTCATCAAGGACGCCGGCATCAAGCCGGCGAACTAGTTCTCGAAACACAGCCAAGGATTCCGTCATGAATTACCCCGACCGTCTGCGTGCCCTGTTGGCCAAGCCCGGCCTCGTCGTGATGCCGGCTGTGTGGGACGGACTTACCGCCAAGCTGGCGTCCGCCGCCGGTTTCGAGACGGCGTTCCTGTCGGGGTCCTGCGTGGCGGCGAGCCGCTTGGGTGGCCCCGATCTCGACCTGGTCTCGTTCGGCGAGATGTTCGACTCGTTCAACATGGTGCATGCGGCCGCGCCGAAGACGCTGATCCTGGCCGATGGCGACCATGGCTACGGCAATGCCATGAACGTGCAGCGCACGGTGCGTGCCTACGGCCGGGCCGGCGCCGCCGCCGTCCTGATCGAAGACAAGATCACGCCGCGTGCGCTCACGTCGGCGGGCAAACCCTGCCTGTCGCGCGACGAAGCGCGCATGAAGATCCGCGCCGCCGTCGAAGCCGCCAAGGAATCCGGCATCCTGGTGTTGGCGCGGACGGATTGCCGACCGACTCAGGGCATCGACGAAGCGGTGGCCCGTATCGAGATGTACGTGAAGGAAGGCGCCGACATCCTGTTCCTCGATTCTCCGGTCGACGACGACGAGGTTCGCCGGGCCGTTGCCGCGGCGGGCGGACGGCCGTCGTTCGCGGTGCTGTCGCCGGGCGCGCCGCGCGCCACGCCCTCACAGAAGGAGGCGGCGGCCCTGGGTTTCAAGATCGGCACCTATCCGACCGGCATGCTCTCGCCCGCCGCGGCGGGAATGAAAGCAGGGCTCGCGGCGCTGGTCGCCGGCGAAGCCGAAGCCAAGAGCGCCATGTCGCCGCCGGAACTGCGCGCGACGCTGGGCTACGCCGACTACGACACGCAGGCCAAGCCCTACATCGTGTCGGCTTGAAATGGTGCATCGCAGCGCGGCTGCTTCGTTGACCAGCCGCGCTTCGGGGCGATAGGGTGTGAGAGAATTGGTAGCGTTACCAAGAGCGTAAGACTCGAGGAACATTCGTCCAGGGAGGAAGACATGCCGATTAGTCGCCGCCAGGTTTTGGCTGGATCTGCCGTGAGTGCCGCCGCTCTCGCTTCGGGCTTGCCCGCTCCGGCCATCGCGCAGAACGAACCGATCAAGATTGGCTATCTCCCGGCGCTGACCGGCCCCAGCTCGTCGACCGGCGTCGGCATCAACCGCGGCGTCCAGCTCTCGATCGACCTGATCAACAAGGAAGGCGGCATCAAGGGCCGCAAGATCGAGCTGATCAGCCGCGACACCCAGAGCGATCCGACCAAGGCGGTGAACGCCGTGGCCGAACTGACGCAGCGCGCGAAGGTCAGCATGATCTTCGGCCCGGTCAATTCCGGCGAGGCGCTCGCGGCGACGCCGCTGATCGCGCGCGACAAGGTGCCGATGCTGCACCCGTGCTGGGTCGACTCGCTGATCGACGTCAAGAAATACCCGATGGCCTACCGGCAGGCCCCGACCAACACCCAGGTCGGCGCCGGCGCCAACTACTACGTGGTCGACGTTCTGAAGCTGAAGAAGGTGGCGGTGATCTCCGACACCACCGGCTACGGCACCGACTCGGCCAATACCTACGTGGGGATGCTCAAGGCCAAGGGTGCCGAGGTGGTCTACACCAACCACATCGACGCGGCGAACCCCGACCTCAAGCCGGAGATGCTGCGCATGCAGGCGGCCGGCGCCCAGGCGATCATGCCGTGGAGCGTCAATGCCGGCTTCCTGTCGCGCATCTGCAACACGCGCGGCAACATGGGCTGGGACGTGCCGATCGTCGGCCAGACGACGCTGGGTTCGGGCCAGACCAAGGCCCTGCTCGAGAAGCCCGAGTACTGGGCCAAAGTCTATTCCAACAACTTCCGCCAGGTCTGCTACGCCAACGGCAAGCTGCCGCCGAAGGCCGCCGAGTTCGTCGACCGCCTGAAGGCGGCCAAGATCGACTTCGGCGATACGCTGCTCTGGTGGGTGGCCATGGGTTGGGACGCCGGCATGATGATGGGCGACGTCTTCAAGAACGCCGGCACCAAGAACGACGACATCGTGGCCTACATGAACAAGATCACGAAATGGCCGGGCATCTACGGCACGGTCACCTGGACGCCCGAGCAGCACAACGGCTTCCCGGACCAGGAGGTCGTGATGTGCGCGGTCAATTCGCTCAAGGACGGCGCCTTCGACCTGGCCCCGGGCTACAGCGCCTAGTCCATGTTCGTATCGATCGTCTCCTACGGGCTTGCGGTAGGGGCGGTCTACGCACTGATCGGCATCACGTACAACGTGATGTTCTCCGCGTCGCGTGTGTTCAGCTTTACCGCTGGCATGCTGGGAATGCTGGGCGGTGTGCTAGGCGCGCTCTTCATCAACAAGATGGGCATGAACGCCGTTCTGGCGTTCGTGCTGGTCCTGGCGTGTGGCGCTGCGCTGGGCGTCATCACCGAGATCGTGACCGTGCGGCCGGTGCTGAAGAGCATCGAGCAGCACCTCTATGTGCTGTCGACGCTCGCCTTCGCGTTGATGATCCAGCAGGTGACGGCGATCGAATACAACACCGAGCCGCAGCCGTTTCCGGTACTCTTCCCGATCGACCCCAATTCGGTCCTGGGTATCGTCGATCAGAAAATCTGGCTGCCGGTGCTCGCCTGCATCGTCACCGTCGTGGGGCTGGAGCTCCTCTATCGAAAGACGCTCATCGGCCGCGCCTTCCTCGCGATCGCCGAAGATAGTTACGCGGCACGTGCCATGGGCCTGCCCGAGACGCGGCTGCGCATGGCGAGCTATGCCATCGCGGGCGTCATCGGCGCGCTGGCGGGCTTCACCGGCGCGCAGATGTTGCTCGCCTTCATCGGCAATCAGGCGATCCTGAACTTCTACGGCTTCGTGCCGGTGGCGCTGGGCGGCATGGGTTCGAACCGCGGCGCGGTTATCGGCGGCCTGGCACTTGGCATCTTCCAGCAGGCAGCGAACTTCCTGGTCGGCGGCATCTTCGCCTCCGTCGCGGTGTTCACGGTCTTCATCGTCGTGCTGCTACTCAGGCCCGAGGGATTGGCCGGCGCGGCAACGGCCAGAAGAGTATGAGGGCGCACGCATGACAGACGTGACGGCGCCGATATCGAAGACCAAGGCGACTGCCGGATGGTTCGGCAGGCTGGAAGGAAGCTGGTCGTGGATCGTGCTCGGGCTGGTTGGCCTGTGTCTGCCGTTGCTCGACGACAACTACATCGGCGTCATCGCCCAGCGCGCTTACATCTATTGGGTGCTGTCGGCCGGCCTCAACCTGGTCGTGGGCTACGCCGGCCAGATCGCCATCGGCTGGGTGGCGATGCTGACCCTGGGCGCCTACACCACGGCGGCCCTGGCCGCGGGCCGGGTGGGCGGCGTGGAATGGCATCCCTATCTTGCCCTGATTGCCGGTGGCGCGATGGGTGCGGTGTTCGGCGTGATCGTGGGCCTGCCGGCGCTCAGGCTACGCACCTTCTACTTCGCCATGACGACCCTGGGCTTCGCCACCATCGTCACGCAAGTGGCGCTCGCCTGGAAGGATGTCACCGGCGGCGGCGTCGGCACGCCGGGACCGGTGTTTCCCTGGCCGTTCGAGCCAGGCTGGGGCTTCTACTATTTCTGCTTCCTCCTGGCAGCCATCGCGACCTGGATCACGGCCAATATCGGGTCGAGCCGCTACGGCCGGGCACTGGTCGCGATACGCGACGCCGAGGTCGCGGCCGAGGCATCGGGCATTGCCAAGCCGAAGCTCCTGATCCTGGTCTTCCTGCTGGCCGGCGGGCTGGGCGGCATTGCGGGCGGGCTGTTCTCCTCGCTGCAGTCCTACATCACGCCCGATGCCTTCACCTTCGAGATGTCGGTGCTGTTTTTCATCGGCATCCTGATCGGCGGCCGTGGTTCGATCCTGGGGCCGGCGCTCGGCACCATCATCCTGACGGTGCTGCCGGAATTTGCGGCACCCCTCGTGCAATGGTCGACGTTCCTCTACGCCGCCCTGCTGCTGGTGATCGTTCTGGTGATCCCGGGCGGCATCGCCGATCTCCTGGATTACAAGAACCGCCGTCCGTTGGAGCAACACCGCGAGATCGTGCCACGGCCCGAACTGCTGTCGCGGGTTCTCGATTCCAGGGGCGGGGCGAGCACCATTGCGCTCTCCGGCATCGCACTGCATTTCGGCGGCGTGCGGGCGATCGACGGCCTCGACCTCGAAATCCGCTCGGGCGAGGTCCACGGCCTGATCGGCCCCAATGGCAGCGGCAAGACCACGACCCTGAATGTGATCTCGGGCTATTACCGGCCCAACGCCGGGCAGCTCAAGCTCAACGATGCCGACCTGCCATTCGACAAGCCGTATGCGCGCGCGGGCTACCGCATCGCCCGCACCTTCCAGACGCCGCGCCTCGTCGGCGCCGCCTCGGTGCTGGAAAACGTCATGATCGGCGGCACGATCGACGGCAGCGGCAGCTTTGCCGAGTCCATGTTGTCGATGCCGCGCCATCATCGTGACGAGAGGATGCTGAAGGAGGCGGCCATGCGGGCGCTGGCCACCGTCGGCCTCGACTCGCTGGCCAATGTGCGCGCGGACCGCCTACAGCACAGCGAGCTCCGGTTCATGGAGATTGCCAGGGGGCTGATGTTGCGGCCGGTCTTCCTGCTGCTCGACGAGCCGGCGGCCGGCCTGTCGGCGGAGGAGATCCGGCGGCTCGGCGCTCTGATCAAGGCGATCAGCCGCGAAGGTACGGGTGTTCTGCTGGTCGAGCATCATGCCGACCTGATCTTCGACATCTGCGACCGCGTGACCGTGCTCAATCTCGGCAAGGTTCTGGCGGCCGGGACGCCGGCCGAGATCCGCTCGCATCGGGAGGTGGTCAGTGCCTACCTCGGCGCCTAGATCCCAGGTCCACGAACCTCTGCTCCAGGTGAGCGGCCTGTCGGCCGGCTACGGCAAGATCGGCGTGCTGAGCGGCGTCGACCTTACAATCGGCGCGGGAGAGGTCGTGGCCTTGCTCGGCCCCAACGGCGCCGGCAAGAGCACGCTGCTGAAGGCCATCTCTGGCCTGCTGCCGCGCACAGGCAACATCCGCTTCGCCGGCCAGGACATGAGCAAGGCCGATCCTGGCGAGACGGTCCGGGCAGGCCTGGTGCATGTGGTCGAAGGTCATCGCGTGTTCACGCAGCTCTCGGTAATCGACAACGTGATGCTGGCCGGCTACGGCCTGCCGAGTTCTCAGCGCGCGGAGCAGGTCGAGGAGGCGCTGGCCTATTTCCCCGACATCGCCGCCAAGCGGCATGACCGCGCCGTGACGCTGTCGGGCGGACAGCAGCAGATGCTGGCGGTGGCCCAGGGCCTGGTGCGACGGCCACGCCTGCTGATGCTGGACGAGCCGTCCGCCGGCCTGTCGCCCGTGCTGGTGGATCGCGTGCTTTCGGCCGTGGCCCGGTTGCGCGAAGCTGGCACGGCGGTCCTGCTGGTCGAACAGCTGATTGAGAAGGCGCTGGCGGCGTCGGACCGGGTCTATGCGCTGGCGCGGGGCTCGATCGTTCTGGAAGCCTCGACCGGCGAGGACGATTTGCCGAACCGGCTGGAACGAGCGTATTTCGGTCAGGACGCCCACGCACCCCTGGCGTCGTGAGTGACCGGAGGAGGCAGGACATGAGCAAGTCCTACGACCGCGGCGCCGAGGACCTCGGCAACATCGTGGCGCTCGAGCATGTGAACCTGCAGATCGAGGACCAGGGCCTGGCGACGCTGTTCTACATCAGCGGCATCGGGCTGACGCGCGATCCCTACATGATGACCGGCATCGACAATATGTGGGTCAATGTCGGGCGCAGCCAGTTCCACCTGATCACCGGAACGCCACAGCACCTGCGCGGCCGGGTCGGCCTCGTGGTGCCCGATCGCGAAGCCCTCCTGCGCAGGCTCGAAAGCATGCGCAAGCCGCTCAAGGGAACGAAGTTCGGCTTCACCGAGCACGATGATCATGTCGAGGCGATCTGTCCGTGGGGCAATCACTTCTTCTGCCATGATCCGGCACCGCGATTCGGACGCATCAATCTCGGCATGCCCTATGTCGAGTTCGACATTCCGACCGGTGCGGCGAAGGGTGTCGCGAACTTCTATGCCCGCGTCTTTGGTGCCGCGACGACTGTCGATGGCGCCGCGGCGCGGATCTCGGTCGGCATGGAGCAGGAGCTTGTCTTCCGCGAGACCAGGGCGAAGCTCGCTCCTTATGACGGGCACCATATCCAGGTGTATGTCGCGAACTTCTCTGGGCCACATCGCGAGCTGCTCGAGCGCGGCCTGATCACCGAGGAAAGCAACCAGCACCAGTATCGCTTCGACAGCATCGTCGATCTCGAGAGCGGCAAGTCATTGGTCCAGATCGAGCACGAGGTGCGCAGCATGCGCCACCCGCTTTATGCTCGGCCGCTGGTCAACCGCAACGCCCAGCAGACCAACCAGAACTATGCCCCCGGGCACGATGCCTGGATTGCGGGCTCTGCGGCGGAGGAGATGGACGATCCAAGGGGCGCCATGCGCCAGCGCCGCTTCGAAGAAGCGACGCGCCAGCAGCTCAGTCGGCAACGCTGACGGCACGCGCCGGCTGGAACGCCGGCATCACCTCGCGGGCGAAGGCGCGCAGATTGCCCACCGAGGCATTGGGATCGACCAGCAGGATGTTGGTGGCGCCGCCCGCCTCGAGCTGCTTCAGGCGCGCGATCACCTCGTCTGGCGTACCGAGCAGCGGCGCCGTGTCGTCCTCGATCCGGTCGGGCAGCGTGTCGCGCGCAAGATCGCCGATCACGCTCACCACGCGCTTGCGGGTGGCGTAGGCCGCCTCGCGTTCGCTCTCGTCATGGATCATCTGAAGGGGCCGCGCAGTTGCCACCATGTTGGCGTGATAGGGCCGGCCGGTCTTCTCACATTCCTCGCGGAAAATCGCGATGCGCTGGGTGATCTGGTCGATCTGGGCGAGCTGGTCGAGCAGCAGATTATAGCCCTCGCGCGCCGCGCGCCGGATGCTGTCGTGGCTGCCGGCGGCCAGCCACAGCGGCGGATGCGGACGCTGCACGGGGGCAGGCTCGACGACGATGTTGTCGTAGTGCCAGCGCTTGCCGTGATGGCTGAAGCGGCCACCATCCTTGTCGTGGGGCGTGGTCCAGGCCTTGCGGATGATCTCCGCCGCCTCGTCGAAGCGTTCCGTTGCCTCGGCCATGGGAATGCAGAAGCCGTCGAACTCGGCTTGGCGGTAGCCCTTGCCGATGCCGAAATCGACTCGCCCGCCGCTCAACAGGTCGAGCGTGGCCACCTGCTCGGCCACCAGCACCGGATTGTGCCAGGGCAGCACGACCACCGCCGTGCCGAGGCGGATGGTCCGGGTCCTGGCGGCCAGATAGGCCAGCAGGGTCATCGAAGCCGAGACCTGCCCCTGGCCGGTGAAGTGGTGCTCGACCATGAAGAACTGCCGGAAGCCCAGCCGGTCGGCTTCGATCACGTACTCGATGAAGCTCTCGTAGCCTTGGCTGTCCTCAAGGCCGACGCCGCGCTTGGTCCGTGCGCCGCCGAACAGTCCAAACTGCATGCCCCGTCCTTTCGACCGATCTGCCTTGCCGTCATGCTGGACTTGGTCGCAGCGGAAGGAAATGGCGAAATCTCCGGCCGGACTTCGCGCTGCAGCAATTCGGATGATCCGACGGGAAGGAGCGTTGTCGCAATTTGGCGGGCTGGCTATGCTGCCCACACAATAAAGAAAATTCTGGAGGAAACGGGCAATGAAGTCTGGTCGCATTCATCGGCGTACCGTTGTCGCCGGCGCGCTTGCCGCAGGTGTCGCGTTCCCGGTCCTCGCGCAGCAGGGACCGATCAAGATCGGGATGAGCATGCCGCTGACCGGCGGCCTCGCGGCCGGCGGCAAGTCGGCGCTGATCGGCATCGAGGTCTGGCGCGACGACGTCAATGCCAAGGGCGGGCTGCTCGGCCGTAAAGTCGAGCTGGTCGTCTACGACGACAAGTCGAGCGCCTCGGAGACGCCGGCGATCTATTCCAAGCTGCTGGACGTCGACAAGGTCGATCTCCTGTTCGCGCCCTATGCGACCGTGCCGACTGCGCCGATCATGCCGATGGTGAAGCAGCGCGACCTGCTGCTGATGGGCAATTTCTCGTTCCAGGTGAACCGTACCGTCAAGCATGACAAGTGGTTCAACAATGCGCCGTGGGGTCCGGCCGACTCCTGGGCACGCGGCTTCATCGATCTCGGCATGAAAGCCGGCGCCAAGACGATCGCGCTGATCGGCGCCGACCAGGAATTCGCCCAGAACCTGATGAAGATCGCCAAGGACGTCGCCACCGAAAAAGGCATCAAGATCGTCTACGAGCAGAGCTATCCGCCGTCGACGGTCGAGTTCTCGGCCATGGTGCGGGCAATCCGCGCCGCTCGGGCCGATATGGTGTTCGTCTGCTCCTATCCGCCCGACTCGGTCGGCCTGCTGCGCGCAATCAACGAGATTGGTATCGGCGACAGCGTGAAACTGTTCGGCGGCGGCATGGTCGGCCTGCAGTTCAGCAGCGTCATGGAATCGATGGGTTCGCTGCTGAACGGCGTGGTGAACTACAACAGCTATCTGCCCGAGAAATCGATGCAGTTCGCGGGAACCACCGATTTCTTCGCCAAGTACCAGAAGCGCGCCGGCGAGGCCAAGGTCGACCCACTCGGCTATTATCTCGCGCCTTTCGGCTATGCCATGGGCCAGATGGTCGAGCAGGCGGTCAACGCCACCAAGTCGCTCGACCACAAGAAGCTCGCTGACTTCCTGCGCACCAACGAGATGATGACGATCGTCGGCCCGATCGTGTTCGGCCCCGACGGCGAACGCAAGGAGTCGGCGACGCTGATGGCGCAATTCCGCGGCGTCACCGACAAGAACATCGAGCAGTTCCGCGAGCCGGGTAAGCAGATCATCCTGTTCCCCGAGAAGTGGAAGACGGGTGAGCTCATCCAGCCGTTCGAGAAGGCGCGCAAGTAGCGGCGAGGCGGCGAGACCGGTGTTTTCCTGGGAGTTGCTGGGCGACGCCCTCGTGCTCGGCGTTTTGGTCGGCTGCTTCTATGCTGCCGTCAGCATCGGTCTCTCGATATCCTTCGGCCTTCTCGACGTGCCGAACGTGGCACATCCGGCGCTGCTCGTGCTCGCCTCGTACGGCGCCTGGCTGCTGGGCGACTTCGACATAGACCCGATCGTGGCGGGGCTGCTGCTGATGCCGCCCTTTTTCGTGCTGGGCGTCATGCTCTACCGCACCTACCACGAGACCTTCGAGAAGCGTGGCAGCGACGCCGGCGTTCGCGGCCTCGCCTTTTTCTTCGGTATCGCCTTCATCATCGAAGTCGGCATCATCATGGCCTTCGGCGTCGACCAGCGCACGGTGCAGGCCTTCTACATCGGCAAGAGCGTCGAGATATTCGAGATCCGCATCCCGATGCGGATGGTCGTGGCCTTTGCGATGGCACTGCTGCTGTCGCTGGCGCTGACATTCTACCTGTCCAAGACCTTCCTCGGGCGTGCCATCCGAGCCGTGGCGCAGGACGAAGGCGCGCTCAGGCTGATGGGCGCCGACCCGGTCGCCATCAAGCAGTGGGCCTTCGGCATCGCGACGGCGGTTGTGGCGCTGGCCGGAGCGCTGCTGATCATCGTCCAGCCGGTCGAGCCGACGCTCGATCGCGCCTATATCGGCCGCACCTTCTGCGTCGTGGTGATGGCGGGTCTGGGCAGCATGTCGGGAACGCTGCTGGCTGGCATCATCCTGGGCGTGGCCGAGACCATCGTGCTC
>CAMAYC010000032.1 GCA_945862125.1 Reyranella massiliensis 521 | reverse complement strand
CATATCACGCTCGGTCTCTTCGACCGGGCGGCGGAAGCCGAGCAGGTGGCGCGCATCGTCGGACGCCAGCATCTGCCGATGACCGGCCGGATCGAGGAACTGGCGCTGCTGCGCCGCGATGGCGACACACTCGCCACGCTCGCTACCTTTCGCCTCGCCCCGTGAAGACGTTGCGCCGCCTCGCGCTTTCGCGGGCCGACGGTGGAAGAGTAGCGAGTGCGCTGCGGCAGCTGGGCAAGTGGCAGCCCGACGTGCCGCTCGGTGTTGCGGCGATCTCCTATGCGGTTGGCCCGGCAATCATCGCTGCCCTCGAGGACGACCTCACTTCGCGGGTCGCATTCCTGGTCAGCATCGGCGGCTATCACGACATGACGGCGGCAATCCGCTTCATAACGACAGGCGCTTTCCGGCCGATGGGCGGCAGCCGGGAGTTCCGGCGGGAACCCAACAGCTATGGCCGCTGGGCGTTCCTCCAGGCCAACGCGGGTCGGCTCGACAATGCCGACGACGCGCGTCTGTTGCAGGAACTTGCCCGGCGTCGCGGCCGCGACTCCAGCGCTGACATCACGGCGCTGACGACGGCACTGGGACCGCAGGGGCGCGCCGTATTGGCCGTGGTCGACAATCGCGACCCCGATGCCGTGGCCGCTCTCCTCGCGGCGCTGCCGGAGAACGTCCGTCGCGAGATCGATGGGCTCAATCTGGTCTTCTACGACCTGTCCAAGCTCCTCGGCCATCTCATCCTGGTGCATGGCCAGGGCGACCCACTGGTGCCCCACAGCGAAAGCCAGAGCCTGGCGGCGTCGGCGTCAGGCGCGCGGGTCTCGCTGTTTCTGATGGACGATATTGGCCACGTCGAATTCAACGCGGTCAGCCTGTCCAACGCCTGGACGATGTGGCGGGCAATCGTGACGCTGCTCGGCGAAAGGAACTAGCCGGCTTTCCCTTCCTTCAGCAGGCCGACCATCGGGTTCGGCACCGGTGATGCAATCCGCCGCAAGGTGTTGGTGTCGTTGTGGTTGAAGGCTGGTTCCTTGCCTCGGACCGCCAGATCAGTACGCGTCACATAGGTCCAGCTGCCGTCATCGTTGAAGGTGATGTCGATGCGGTAGTAGTCGGTGCGGAACGCCTCCTCGAGAAAGCCCGTCGAGCAGATTCCGAAGCGCGTATCGCCGCGCCGTGCTTCCACCGAAATGCGCTTGTCGTCCGGCGCCGCATTTCCGCCCGCCAGCACCACTTGCCCGCGCGGAATCGCGATGCTCTGCATGATCAGCCCGGTCGCCGGCTCCCACAGCCAGTAACCCACCTGGTCGTGGAAGGTGATGGCTTCCTCTGCCGTATTGATGTGGATGTGGTAACGCAGCCCGTAGAGGAGCTGGGGCCCATTGGGTTGCGGATCGATCGGGTCCATCCGGATATGTTCCCGGAAAACCCGCCGCTCAGGGCCTTCCGCCTTGGGGCTGACATCCACCCCCTGATCGGACTGCCACACGCCGGCCAGCCGACGCAGCGGCCCGAGATTGGCCAGTGTGTCCGGTGAGAAGTCTTCGGGTTCGGTGAAAATGTCGTCGGGGACAGTCACGTGAAGTTCCTTGCTCGATGTGGAGGTTCTAGCGCCAGAGCGGCGGCAGCGGCGGCAGGCGCACGTTTCCGGGGCGCGCCACGATGCCCAGTCGTGCCAGCGCCTCGCGGACTTCAGGCGGCGCGCGCATCGTCGGACCGGCCGTGACGCCGGCAAGCTTGAACAACCGGTCGACAACACGGTGCCAGCGGTCCTGCTCATCCGGGTAGCGATGGACCTCGACCTGGCGCGTCTCGTCGATGCCGGCCTTGGCCTTGGCGATGCTCAGCGCCAGTTGTAGCCCGCCCAACTCGTCGACCAAGCCGGCGCGCTTGGCATCGACGCCACTGAAGACGCGACCGCGTGCGGCGGCATCGAGCTTCGGGCCGTCGATCTTTCGCGCTTCGCCGACCTGGCGCGTGAACTCGCGATAGACGCCGTCCAGCTCGCGAGTAACGACGGCGCGCTGTGCCGTCGTCGGCGGCTGGAAGCTGGAGTACATGCCGGCGTTGGTGCCGACCGAAATCCGGTCGACCTTGACGCCAAGCGACGACAGCAACTCGGAGGCGACCGGCCAGATGGTGAACACGCCGATCGAGGCGGTGATGGTGGTGGGTTGGGCCACGATCACGTCGGCGCGAACCGCGGCGAGATAGCCGCCCGAGGCCGCGACGTCACCCATCGAGGCGATGACCGGCTTGCCAGCCGATCGGGCGCGGCCGACGGCGTCGGCGATGGCGTCGGCGGCCGGATAAGTGCCGCCCGGTGAGTCGATGCGCAGCACGATGGCCCGTACTTCCTTCGACCGCGCCGCGTGATCGAGAGCATCGACCACGTCGTCGGCGGTGGCCATGACATCGTCGTCGAGGATACCGTCGCCGCCGCCGGAGCCCGAGACGATCGGTCCATTCACCCGTACCAGGGCGATCACGTCGCCGCTCGGCTTCGGCCGCGTCTCGTCGCCGGCATAGTCGGACAGCGACACCAGGCCGCGAACGGTTCCAGCGCGCTGCCAAACGTCCTCCAGCGCGTCGCCGCGGTAGCCGATCCGGTCGACCAGGCCTTCCTCGCGCGCCCGTTCCGGATCGAAGGGCGCCGCATCGACGAGGCGTCGGACCTGCGAGGCATCGAGGCGTCGATCGCGGGCGACATCGGTGACGAACTGGCCGAATAGACTGTCGAGGAGCTGCTGCAGGTTCTCGCGGGCCGGGCCGGTGTAGCCTGTCTCCAGGAAACTGTCGGGCGCACTCTTGTATTCGTAGCGCTTGCCACCCTCGACCTTGATGCCGAGCTTGTTCAGGCCGTCCTTCATGAACGGGGTCTCGACGGCGATGCCGGTCACGGCAAAACTGCCGCTCGGCTGCAGCCAGATCTGCTCCAGCGCGGAAGCCAGATAGTAGTCGCCGAGATGGCCGCCGCTGCCGCCGAGCGACTCGGCGAAACCGACCGTGAATTTGCCTTTGCCGCGGAAGTTGGCGATCGCCTGGCGCAGTTCCTGGACGCGGGCGAGGCCAGCCTGATCGTCGCCGATCTCGACGAACAGGCCGACAACGCGCGGGTCGTCGGCCGCCTGCCAGAGCAGCTGGACAGTGTCGACGAGGTCGCGCGAGCTGCGGAACAGGCCGCCGGACAGCAAATCGGTGGAGGCGGCCTCGGGCGGTACGTTGCGCAGGTCGAGCGACAGTACCATCGAGCGCGGCAACGACTTGGCCGAGAACGGGCCGGAGAAGATCAGGGCTGCTCCGCTGGCCACAAGGAGCAGCGTCAGCACGCCGACAGTCGCGAGGAGGCCGACGAGGTATCTTCGCATGGCTTCGTCTCCGGTCGGAGTTCTAGGATTTCACCAGATTCGGCCGAAATGTCCGCACAGCGTCAAGCATCGCCGACGCTGTCACGTCCAGCCCATTGTCGCGGACAAGAATTGCCGCCGGCATGCCGCGCACCGGCCGCAGGCTATCATCGAGATTGAACAGTGAAAGTCGCAGGTCTGCAGCGACGAAGGTTTCGGGGTCGAGTCCGATCAGGAGCTGCTGTCGCATGGCGAGCCGGTGCAGCTTGACCCACTTTATGTCATTCCATGGCAGGCGGCGATTGCGGCCGAAGCCCAAAGTGATGCCGTCGCGGTCAATGGCGACCTGGGGCTGTCGATTAGCGGCCCGGCTGATGCCCAGGAAAATGTAATAGCCCAACGCAAGGAACAGCAGGGCGATCAGCATGAAGCCGGGATCGTTGAGCGACAGTCTTGGAGCGTTCGTCGAGTTGGTTGTAAAGTGTATGATCGCACCTGCGATCATGAGCACCGAGACCGCTGCCATGCCGATATTGTGCACTCGGGCGTAGCGGGCCTCGACGGGCTTCTGGGCCGCCATTGCGTTCGGCTCAGCCGCACTGGGCGCGGTGGCGCAGCAGATGGTCGGCCAGCACGCACGCCACCATCGCTTCGGCCACCGGCGTGGCACGTATTCCGACACAGGGATCGTGGCGACCCTTGGTCCTAAGATCGACCTCGTTGCCGTGACGGTCGATGCTGCGCACGGTCGAGAGGATGGAACTCGTGGGCTTTACCGCCAGCCGGCAGATCACATCCTGGCCGGTCGAGATGCCGCCCAGGATGCCGCCGGCATGGTTGCTGAGGAAGGTAGGCGTGCCGCCGGCCATGCGCATCTCGTCGGCGTTCGCCTCGCCGCTCATGGCAGCGGTCGCGAAGCCGTCGCCGATCTCCACGCCCTTCACGGCGTTGATGCTCATCAGGGCCTTGGCGAGATCGGCATCGAGCTTGTCGTAGACCGGCTCGCCCAGGCCTGCGGGCAGGCCCGAAGCCACGACCTCGATCACAGCGCCGCACGAGCTGCCGCGCTTGCGCACGTCGTCGAGATAACCCTCCCAGCCCTGCGCCGCCTGCCGGTCGGGGCACCAGAAGGGATTGTCGCCGGTGGCGTCCCAGTCCCATTTGGTACGGTCGATCTTTTGCGTACCGATCTGGATTACGGCGCCGCGGATGGAAATGCCGCCACCCAGGATCTTGCGGGCGATGGCGCCGGCGGCGACCCGCACCGCCGTCTCGCGGGCCGACTGCCGGCCGCCGCCGCGATAGTCGCGGACGCCGTACTTCTTCAGATAGGTGTAGTCGGCGTGGGACGGCCGGAACTGGTCCTTGATCTCGCCGTAGTCGCGGCTGCGCTGGTCGACGTTGTCGATGTGCAGCCCGATCGGCGTGCCGGTGGTGACACCCTCGAACACGCCGGACAGGATCTTCACCGTGTCGGGCTCCTGGCGCTGCGTGACGAAGCGCGACTGGCCGGGACGGCGTTTTTCCATCCAGACTTGAATGTCGGCCTCGGCGAGCGGGATGCGCGGTGGCGTGCCGTCGACCACGCAACCGATGGCCGGGCCGTGACTTTCACCCCAGCTCGTAAACCGGAAAAGAGTGCCGAAGCTGTTGCCGGCCATGGAAGCCGGCCTACTCGCCCTCGAAGTTGCCGAGCAACTCGGCGATCTGCTTGGCCGACGAGGTATTGATCATGCCGACGACGTGGTAGCCGGCGTCGACATGCATCACTTCGCCCGTGACCGCAGTGCCGAGGTCCGACAGCAGGTAAAGGCCGGCATTGCCGACTTCCTCGGTCGTGACGTTGCGCTTAAGCGGCGAGTTGAGTTCGTTCCACTTCAGTATATAGCGCCCGTCGTTGATGCCGGCGAAGGCCAGCGTCTTGATCGGTCCGGCGGAAATGGCATTGACGCGGATCTTCTGCTGACCGAGGTCAGCCGCCAGATAGCGAACGCTTGCCTCAAGGGCGGCCTTGGCGACACCCATGACGTTGTAATGAGGAATGACGCGCTCGGCGCCGTAGTAGGTGAGCGTCAGCAGGCTGCCGCCGTTCTTCATCAACGGCACGGCGCGTTGCGCCACCGAGGTAAAGGAATAGCAGCTCACGTTCATGGTGAGCTGGAAGTTCTCGGGGCTGGTGTCGAGATAGCGGCCCTTGAGCTCATCCTTGTTCGAAAAGGCGATGGCGTGGACCAGAAAATCCAGTTCGCCCCAGCGCTTCTCGATTTCGGCGAAGGTCGCATCGATGCTGGCGGCGTTGGTGACGTCGCACGGCAAGATGATGTCGCTGCCGATCGAGCTGGCCAGAGGCCGGACCCTTTTCTCCAGGGCCTCGCCCTGGAAGGTGAAGGCCACCTGGGCGCCATTGTCGTGGCAGGCCTTGGCGATACCCCAGGCGATCGAGCGCTCGTTGGCGACGCCCATGATCAGGCCTTTTTTTCCGGCCATTAATTGTGCAGCAACGGTCATCCCTTGTTATTAGCGGGGGAAGGCCATTGGGACAAGATGCCGGTGGTGGAAGGCTTTGGCGGCCCCCTATATTGTGGGTCATGATCCGGGAAAATTCCGACCCCCTGGCGCTGTTCAGGGACTGGTACGCCGAGGCCGCCAAGAGCGAGCCCAACGACCCCGACGCCGTGGCGCTGGCCACTGTCGGGCCCGATGGCACGCCATCGGCCCGCATGGTGCTGCTCAAGGGCTACGATCCGGCCGGTTTCGTGTTCTACACCAACTACGAAAGCCGAAAGGGCCAGCATTTATTGAACCATACCAAGGCGGCCCTGCTGTTCCACTGGAAGTCGCTGCGCCGGCAGGTCCGCCTGGAAGGACCGGTATCGCAGACCACGCCCGAGGAGGCCGATGCCTATTTCGCGAGCCGGGCTCGCGGCAGCCAGATCGGTGCTTGGGCCTCCGACCAGTCCCGTCCCCTCGAAAGTCGCTTCGCGCTGGAAAAGCGGGTGGCCGAATACACCGCCCGGCACCTGGTCGGCACGGTACCGCGGCCGGCTCACTGGTCCGGGTTCCGGCTAAATCCCCTGTTGATCGAATTCTGGCAGGACGGGGCGTTCCGCCTG
This sequence comes from Reyranella massiliensis 521, assembly GCA_945862125.1. Lineage (GTDB taxonomy): Bacteria > Pseudomonadota > Alphaproteobacteria > Reyranellales > Reyranellaceae > Reyranella > Reyranella massiliensis_A. The sequence goes on along the minus strand of CAMAYC010000032.1, from coordinate 36,769 downwards.
CACGACCGTCTCGAATACCGGCGCGGCTCGCCTGCCGAGCCCTGGACCACGCGCACCCTCTTTCCCTGAGGCAGCTATGGCGATGGAGCCACAACGCCTGATGCGGGCCGCGACCATCGCCTCGATGTCGGTGGCGGTGGTTCTGATCGGCGCCAAGACGGCGGCCTGGCTGATCACCGAGTCGGTCAGCATGCTGTCGTCGCTGGTGGACTCGTCACTCGACTTTCTCGCCTCCCTGATCACTTTCCTCGCTGTCCGCCAGGCGCTGACCCCGGCCGATGCCGACCATCGCTTCGGCCATGGAAAAGCCGAGGCATTGGCGGGATTGACCCAGGCCGGTTTCATCGCTGCGTCGGGCGGTGGTCTATTGTTGACGGTGGGCGACCGTCTCCTGCATCCGCACGAGGTCCGGGATGAGGCGGTGGGCGTGGCCGTCAGCCTCCTCGCCATTGCGCTCACCCTGGCTCTGGTAGCCTTCCAGAACTACGTCGTGAAGCGGACGGGCTCCATCGCCATCGGCGCCGACAAGGCACACTACAAGACCGATCTCGTGAGCAACGTAGCAGTCGGTATCGCGCTGTTCCTGGCAGGCCGCTTCAATCAGCCGCTTATCGATGCGGGCATGGCGGCCCTTGTGGCGTTCTACCTGATGCACGGCGCCTGGGGAGTCGGGCGGGGTTCGCTCGACGTGCTGATGGATCGGGAGCTTCCGGACGCGGATCGGCTGCGCATCGTGGACATCGCCAAGCGCCATCCGGAGGTGCAGGACATTCATGACCTGCGCACCCGATCCTCGGGTCTCACCAAATTCATCCAGGTCCACATCGAGCTCGACCCCGCGCTCACCCTCACGCGGGCGCACGAGATCGGCGACCAGGTCGAGGCCGATATCCAGGCGGCATTTCCGGATGCCGAGATCATCCTTCACGTCGATCCCTTCGGCGTCGAGGAGCGACGGGTCGGGTTCGCTTGAAGCCGTGACCGTCCGTCCATCCTTTGTCGTAGAAGATCAGTCGGAGGTCATCGACTTTCTCGGTGCCCGGCTGGCACCGGCGCGCCGCATCGACACCCATGGCGCGGTCGTGTTTCTTTCGGGCGAACGCGCCTACAAGCTGAAGCGCGCGGTGAAGTTCCCCTACATGGATTTCTCTACTTCGGGCCGGCGCGCCGTCATGTGTGCCGCCGAGATCGACATCAACCGTCAGCTCGCGCCCGAAGTCTATCTCGGGGTTGCGCCGGTCCGGCGGGGCCGCGATGGCACCCTCGTCCTGGGCGATCCGGGCGAGGCGTGCGACGACGCGGTCGACTGGGTGGTCGTCATGCGTCGCTTTGACGAGGATGGTCTGCTCGACCGCATGGCCGCGCGCGGCGCGCTGACACCTGAACTGATGACGGCGCTGGGCGCGCGCATCGCCCGCTTTCATGATGGCTTGCCGGCCATTGCCGCGGGCTTCAGCGGGCCCGACGACTACCGGCATTCGGTCGCCGCCGATGTGCGCCAGATGCGCGAGGCCGGCGAGCGCCTCGATCCGCCGACCAGCGAGGCGCTGGCCGTGGCGATGCCACGGGCGCTCGAGCCGTGGGCGGATCTGGTGGCGCGGCGGCAGGCGGCCGGGGCGGTGCGGCGCTGCCACGGCGACCTCCATCTGCGCAACATCGTGCTGCTGGCCGGAGAGCCCGTGCCGTTCGATGCCATCGAATTCTCCGACAAGATCGCCAACATCGACGTCCTCTACGACCTCGCCTTCACCTTGATGGACCTGTCGCGGCAGGGCCTGGGTGCGCTCGCCAACCGGCTTTTGAACGAATGGCTGTGGCGGATCGCGGAGCTGCCGGCGGCACCGCACGACGAGGCCCTTGCCCTGCTGCCGCTCTTCCTCGCGCGCCGCGCCTCGATCCGGGCCTATGTCGATTCGGCCGTGACGGCGGTCAGCGGCGCCGACAACGCCCCCGCGCGGGCCTATCAGCAGGCAGCCCTTGGTTTCCTGCAACCGGCGCCGCCGCGTTTGCTAGCAGTGGGCGGCCTGTCGGGCAGTGGAAAGACCACTCTGGCGCTCAAATTGGCTCCCGGGATCGGCCGGACACCCGGCGCCGCCGTGGTGCGGAGCGACGTGGAGCGCAAGAGAATGTCCGGTATCGGACTGAGCGAGCGCATGCCGGCTGGCAGCTATACGCCCGACCTTTCGGCTCGGGTCTACGGGGCTCTCATGGCGCGGGCAGAGCGGATCCTGCGGGCCGGCCACAGCGTTGTTCTCGACGCGGTGTTCGCCCGCGAGGACGAGCGCCAGGCGGCCGAGGCGCTGGCGGCCAAAGTCGGCGTGCCCTTCGAGGGGATCTGGATCGATGTCCCGAAGGACGTGGCCCAGGCCCGCGTCGCCGCTCGCAAAGGCGACGCCTCCGATGCCACGCCCGACGTCGTCGAACGCCAGTTCGGGTACGAACTCGGCCGGATCGCCTGGCAGCGGCGCGCCGCCGGCAGCTAGGCGCGCTTCTTGGCCGTGGTGCCGCGCGGCAGGTAGCGGGCGAGGTATTGGCCGGTGTAGCTCTCGGCCACCTTCACGATCGCCTCGGGCGGCCCTTCGGCGACAAGGCGGCCGCCGCCGGCGCCGCCGTCGGGGCCGAGATCGAGCACCCAGTCCGCAGTCTTGATGACTTCCAGATTGTGTTCGATCACCAGCACCGTGTTGCCGGTCTCGACCAGGCGATGCAGGACTTCGAGCAGCTTGCGCACGTCCTCGAAATGCAGGCCTGTGGTCGGCTCGTCGAGAATGTAGAGCGTGCGGCCGGTGGCGCGGCGCGACAGTTCCTTGGCGAGTTTGACGCGCTGTGCCTCGCCGCCGGAAAGCGTCGTGGCCTGCTGGCCGATGTGAATGTAGCCGAGGCCGACTTGCTGCAAGGTCAGGAGCTTGTCCCGGATGATGGGCACGGCCTTGAAGAATTCGCAGCCCTCGTCGACCGTCATGTCGAGCACGTCGGCGATCGACTTGCCGCGGAAGATGATCTCCAGCGTCTCGCGGTTGTAACGCTTGCCCTTGCAGACGTCGCACTGAACGTAGACGTCGGGCAGGAAATGCATCTCGATCTTGATGACACCGTCGCCCTGGCAGGCTTCGCAGCGGCCGCCCTTGACGTTGAACGAGAAGCGTCCCGGCTTGTAGCCGCGTTCGGTCGACTCCGGGAGTTGCGAGAACCAGTCGCGGATCGGCGAGAAGGCGCCGGTGTAGGTGGCGGGATTGGAACGCGGCGTGCGGCCGATCGGCGATTGATCGATATCGACGATCTTGTCGAGGTGGCCGACGCCGTCGAGGCCGCTGTGGGCGCCGGGATGTTCGCGCGCGTTGTTCAGTCGCTTGGCCAGCGCCTTGTAGAGCGTCTCGACGATCAGCGTGCTCTTGCCGCTGCCTGACACGCCAGTGACGCAGGTGAAGGTGCCGAGCGGGATGCCGGCCGTGACGTTCTGGAGGTTGTTCGCCTTGGCGCCCTTGATCGTGAGCCAGCGGCCGCCCTTGCTGCCCTGGGGCGGCGGTTCGCGCCGCACCTTGGGGATCGGGATCTGGCGGAAGCCCGAGAGATACTGGCCAGTGAGGCTGGCGCTGTTGCGCATCACCTCCTCGGGCGTGCCCTGGGCGATCACATGGCCACCGTGCGCCCCGGCACCGGGGCCCATGTCGACCAGATGATCGGCGGCGCGGATCGCATCCTCGTCGTGCTCGACGACCAGCACCGTATTCCCGAGGTCGCGCAGCCGCGTCAGCGTCTTCAGCAGCCGGTCATTGTCGCGCTGGTGCAGCCCGATCGATGGCTCGTCGAGGACATAGAGCACGCCGGTGAGGCCCGAGCCGATCTGGGACGCGAGCCGGATGCGCTGGCTCTCGCCGCCCGACAGCGTGCCCGAACCACGGTCGAGCGTGAGGTAGCTCAGGCCGACATTGTCGAGGAAGCCCAGCCGCTCATTGATCTCCTTCAGGATGCGCTCGGCAATCTCGCGCTGCTTGGAGGTGAGCTTCGGCGATAGGTCGAGGAACCACTTCACGGCATCGCCGATGGAGAATTCGGTGACCTGGCTGATGTGCAGGCCGGCAATCTTCACGGCCAGCGCCTCGGGCTTCAGTCGGGCACCGCCGCAGACCTCGCACTTGCTCTCGTGCTGGAAGCGCTCAAGTTCCTCGCGCACCCAGGAGGAGTCGGTCTCCTTCCAGCGACGGTCGAGGTTGGGGATCACGCCCTCGAACGGCTTGGTGGTCTGGTACTGGCGAATGCCGTCGTCGTAGCGCATGGCGATGGATTCGCCGCCGCTGCCCTGGAGGATGACGTCACGCACCTTCTTGGGCAGGTCGCGCCATGGCGTCGACATCTTGACCTTGAAGTGCTTGGCGATGCTCTCGAGTGTCTGTGCGTAATACTGGCCCGAGGAATCGGCCCACGGTGCGATCGCCCCTTCGGCCAGCGACAGCCGGTCGTCGGGCACCACCATCTCGGGATCGAAGAACATCTTTACGCCCAGGCCGTCGCAGGCGGGGCAGGCGCCCTGCGGCGCGTTGAAGGAGAAGAGGCGAGGCTCGATCTCCTCGATGGTGAAGCCGGAGACCGGACACGCGAACCGGGCGGAGAACACCGTGCGCTCCCCCGAGTCGGCGTTCTCGGCAATGGCGAGGCCCTCGGCCAGGGTGAGCGCCGTTTCGATCGAGTCGGCAAGCCGGTTGCCGAGATCGGCCTTCACCACGATGCGGTCCACGACCACGTCGATGTCGTGCTTGAACTTCTTGTCGAGCGCCGGCGCCTCGGCGATCTCGTAGAGCTTGCCGTCGACTTTCACGCGCTGGAAGCCCTTGCGCTGCAGCTCCTGCAGTTCCTTGCGGTATTCGCCTTTGCGGCCACGCACGATGGGCGCCATCAGATAGAGTCGCGTGCCGTCGGCCATCGACTTGATGCGGTCGACCATCTGCGAAACCGTCTGGCTTTCGATCGGCAGGCCGGTCGCAGGTGAGTAGGGCACACCGACACGGGCGAACAGCAGGCGAAGATAGTCGTAGATCTCGGTGACGGTGCCGACCGTCGAACGCGGATTGCGCGACGTCGTCTTCTGCTCGATCGAGATCGCCGGCGACAGGCCTTCGATCGAATCGACATCGGGCTTCTGCATCAGTTCCAGGAACTGGCGCGCGTAGGATGACAGGCTCTCGACATATCGGCGCTGGCCCTCGGCGTAGACCGTATCGAAGGCGAGCGAGGATTTACCGGAGCCGCTTAGGCCGGTGATCACCACGAGCCGGTCGCGCGGCAGGTCGAGGTCGACGTTCTTGAGATTGTGCTCGCGCGCACCGCGTATCGAGATGAAGCGGTGCGGCTCGGCGGTGGGTAAGCGGGATTTTGCCATCAGGACCGGAGAATAGGGTATGCGCGGGATCACCGCATATGGCGATTAACCCCCAGCCCCACCAGCCCCTGCGACAGTCCCGCGCTCAGGCTGGCTGTGCTTGCGCTGCTAGCACCCGGTCGGTTGGCCGGTCGTTCATGAGGAGCTGCATGGTGCCGGCTGCCAGGCCGACCAGGACGCCGATCTTCCAGGCGAGGTCGTAGGAGCCCATCAGGTCGAAGAGATAGCCGCCACCCCAGGCACCGAGAAAGGAGCCCGCCTGATGGCTCAGGAAGGCGATGCCGGTGAGAGTCGACAGGAAACGAAGGCCGAATATCTGGACCACCAGTCCATTGACCAGCGGGATGACGCCCAGCCAAAGCGTACCCATGGCGGCGCCGAACAGGACGACGCTGAGGGGCGTCGGTGGAAACATGAAGAACAAGGCCAGGGCGAGGGAGCGCAGCAGATAGATTGACCCCAGCAGCAGGCGCTTGGGATAGCGGTCGCCCAGCCAGCCGAACAGCCACGAACTCAGGATATTGAAGCCGCCGATCAGCATCAGGGCGATGGCGCTATAGCTCGCATCCATGCCGCACTGGGCGAGGTAGGTCGGAAGGTGGGTGGTGAGGAACACGAGTTGCAGGCCGCAGACGAAGAAAGCGATCGCCATCACGACGTAGCCGCTATGGCGGCGGGCCTCGCCGAGGGCGCCCATCAGCGTCAGGTCGCGATCGGTCGGCAGGCTATTGGGAAGCTTGTCGGCGCGGCTGCCGATCCACGCGGCCGGCAGCATGGCGAAGGCCAGGATGACGAAGGCCCAGACCGCGGCCCGCCAGCCGTCGGTATTAAGAAGGTAGGCGGCAATCGGCGCGGTCACCATGGTGCCGACCGAACCCGCAGCCGAGACAAGACCGAAGGCAAGCGTGCGACGGGTTGGTTTGACCACGCGGGCCGCGATGTTGGCGGTGATGCCAGAGGTCGTGCAGGCGAGTGCCACGCCGATCAGCACGCCGGCGCCGATCACGATCGGGAGCGCGCTTTGCGCCGTGGCGGTGAGCCAGATTCCCAGGATGAACAGGACGCTGCCGACCAGCGATACCCATCGTGTGCCGTGCTTGTCGGCAAACACGCCGGCGATCGGCTGGCTCAGGCCCCAGGCGACCTGCTGCACGGAGATCGCCAGCGCGAAGTCGGAAATGGCGATACCCAGTTCCCTGGAAGCCGGCGCCTGGAACAGGCCAAGGTTCTGCCGGATGCCCATGGCGAGGGTCATCATCAGGGCGGCGCCGCCCAGCATGGCGTAGGCTTGGCCTCGGGAGACCTCGGAAACATAGAAAGACTTGCTCATGGGGCCCGAGGATAGGGGGCGCCTTGCCTGCACGGCCAATGAATTGTCGGAGGGGTGGCATGAGCCAGTCTCACGTCAGGCGGCTACAACCCAAAATTGGTGGCTGCCCACAGGCGACCGGGACTAGGTTGGCCGCCGTGAGGTAGGTGCCGCGTCCCGCGGCGCCGGGAAAGCAAGGAGGCCCCCATGGCGGGCAGCGTCAACAAAGTCATTCTCGTCGGCAATCTTGGCCGCGACCCCGAAGTGAAGGCCATGCAGGATGGCCGTTCGCTGGTGAACATGTCGGTGGCGACATCTGAGACCTGGCGCGACCGCAACAGCGGCGAGCGCAAGGAGCGCACCGAGTGGCACCGCGTCGTGATCTTCAACGACAAGCTGGCTGAAGTGGCGCAGAAGTTCCTGAAGAAAGGCGCCAAGGTCTATCTCGAGGGCCAGCTCACCACGCGCAAGTGGACCGACCAGAGCGGCCAGGAACGCTACACGACCGAAGTGGTCGTCCCGCGCTTCGGCGGCACGCTCACCATGCTTGATGGCCGCAGCGGCGGCGAGGGCGGTGGTGGTGGTTCCGCCGGCGGCATGGACGACGACATGGGCGGCAACGCCCCGCCGTCCAGCGGCGGTGGCGGCGGTCGCCCGGCTGCACGCGGCAGCAAGGCCGAGTTGGACGACGATATTCCGTTCTAGATCGGGAATCCCATTGTACGCAGGACGCGGGCGGTCTCGTCGGCCGAGCGGTGATGAATGGCGCTCATGCCGAACGACCGCGCTCCCTCGACATTCGTCAGCACGTCATCGATGAAGACGGCGTCAGCGGGCTGGAAGCTTCCAGCCCGGCAGACGAGATCGTAGATCTCGGGCTGTGGTTTGGCGCAGCCCACGGCGCCGGACACCACATAATCACGGAAGCGGCCGAGGAAGGGATGACGGCCATGGGCCGGCCCGCGCAGCCAGGCGTCGAGGAAGCGGGGTGCGTTGGACAGAAGGTACAGCGGCGTTCCGGCGAGATGGAGGCGCTCGACCAAGTCAGCCATGTCCGAAAAAGCGTGTTCGCACATCTCGTCGAAGCGATCGTAGAAGGCCGCGATCAGCGCCTCCTGGCCAGGATTTTTCGCCTGCAGGCGGCGTGTCGATTCAGCGGGGTCGCCGCCGTGGTCCTGCACCTGATGCCATTCGGAGGTGGTCACGGTAGCGAGAAAGCGCTCCATTTCCTGAGGATCGGCGATCAGCTTCCGGTAGAGGTGGCGCGGGTTCCAGTCGAGCAGAACACCGCCCATGTCGAAGACCGCGACCGAGGGGCTTTTTGAGGCCGTTTCTGGGGGCAATCCGAGACCTTTCCGGGAGCTATTTTCGACGACAATTTAGTCAATAAAATCAATTGGTTAAAGACTTGTTTTCGGCGCGTTTTTTGTTGGTGTTCGACAGCTAGTTTGGTAGTGTGCCGCCTTGTTCGGCCGGACCCTCTGGCGGGGCCAAAATTACGAGCAAAAAACCAGGTTTCCGTGAGCGACGAAACGACCCTTCCGCCACCGCCGCCGCCCTCCGACGCGCCACCACCGCAGCAGCCTTCGCACGATATCGCGCCGATTACGATCGAAGAGGAGATGCGTCGCTCCTACCTCGATTACGCGATGAGCGTGATCGTGGCGCGCGCCCTGCCGGATGCGCGTGATGGGCTGAAGCCCGTGCAACGCCGCATCCTGCACGCGATGAAGGAGAGCGGCTTCGACTCGACGCACGCCTTCCGCAAATCTGCGCGCATCGTCGGCGAAGTGATGGGCAAGTATCACCCGCACGGCGATCAATCGATCTACGACGCGCTGGTGCGCATGGCGCAGGACTTCTCCATGCGCCTGCCGCTGATCGCGGGGCAGGGCAATTTCGGCTCGATGGACGCCGACCCGCCGGCGGCGATGCGGTACACCGAGGCGCGCCTGGCCCGTGTTGCCGAAGCCTTGCTGGCCGATATCGGCAAGGACACCGTCGACTTCCAGCCGAACTACGACGAGACCACGCTGGAACCCACGGTCCTCCCGGCGGCGTTCCCGAACCTTCTGGCCAACGGCGCAGGCGGCATTGCCGTGGGCATGGCGACCAACATCCCGCCACACAATCTCGGCGAGTTGATAGATGCCTGCTGCGGGCTCATCGACAATCCGGAACTGACGATCGCCCAGCTCATGGAGCACGTGCCTGGTCCGGATTTCCCGACCGGGGCCACCATCCTTGGCCGCAACGGCATTCGGGCGGCCTACGAACTCGGCCGTGGCTCGGTGATCATGCGCGCCAAGACGAAGATCGAGGAGGGCCGCGGCGGCCGCGAGTCGATCATCATCTCGGAGATTCCATACCAGGAGAACAAGGCGCGCCTGCACGAGCGCATCGCCGAGGTGGTGCGAGACAAAAGAGTAGAGGGCATTTCCGAAGTTCGCGACGAGAGTGACCGCGATGGCGTGCGCATGGTGATCGAGCTGAAGCGCGACGCCATGGCCGACGTCGTGCTGAACCAGCTTTACCGCTTCACGCCGCTGCAGACCTCGTTCGGAGTGAATTCGCTGGCGCTGGATGGCGGACGTCCGAAATTGATGAACCTCAAGGAGCTGCTCGAGGCGTTCATCCGCTTCCGCGCCGAGGTCATCACGCGGCGGACCAAATTCGAACTCAACCATGCGCGCGACCGTGCCCACGTGTTGGTTGGCCTCGCCATCGCCGTCGCCAATATCGACGAGGTGATCGCGATGATCCGGCGGGCGCCCGATCCGGTGGTCGCGCGCGAGCGGTTGATGGCCAAGGAATGGCCGGCGTCCGACGTGGCGTCGTTGATCCTTCTGATCGCCGAGCCGGGCCGCGAGGTCGCGGCCGACGGCACCTACAGACTCTCCGAGGCGCAGGCCCGCGCCATCCTCGAATTGCGCCTGCAGCGCCTGACCGGCCTCGAGCGTGACAAGATCGCCGAGGAACTGGGTGAGGTCGCCAAGCTGATCGAGGGCTATCTCGAACTGCTGGGCGACCGCGACAAGCTTTTCGCGCTGATGCGCAAGGAGCTGCTTGAGATCAAGGAGCAGTTCGCGACACCCAGGCGCACCGAGATCCTCGACAACGAGTTCGAGCAGGACATCGAGGACCTGATCCAGCGCGAAGATATGGCGGTGACCGTCACGCATGGCGGCTACGTCAAGCGCGTGCCGGTGTCGGCCTATCGCGCCCAGCGCCGCGGCGGCAAGGGTCGTTCGGGCATGGCCACACGCGAGGACGATTTCGTCTCCAATCTGTTTATCGCCAATACGCACACGCCGGTGCTGTTCTTCTCCAGTCGCGGCATCGTCTACAAGCTCAAGGTCTGGCGATTGCCACTCGGCGCGCCGCAGGCGCGCGGCAAGGCCTTCGTCAACCTGCTGCCGCTGGGTGAAGGAGAGACCATAAGTGCCGTGATGCCGATGCCGGAGGACGAGGCGAGCTGGTCGACGCTGCACGTCATGTTCGCCACCGCGCGGGGCGGGGTACGGCGCAACGAGCTCAGCGATTTCGTCAGCGTCAATCAGAGCGGCAAGATCGCCATGAAGTTCGAGGGCGAGGACGCCGGCGACCGACTGATCGGCGTCAGCGTCTGCAGCGAAGAACAGGATGTGCTGTTGGCGACGCGTCAAGGCCGGTCGATGCGGTTCCCGGTTGCGACGGTGCGTGTCTTCCAGAGCCGTGCTTCGACGGGCGTGCGCGGAATAGCACTTGCCGAGGGTGACGAGGTGATCTCGATGTCGCTGTTCGACAGCGGCAAAGGCATTCCGACCGAGGATCGCGACGCCTATCTCCGCCAGTCCCGGGCGCTGCGCCAGGCCGAGAACGCCGCGGAGAATGCGGCCGAGGGTGCGGAAGAGGAGACCGCGACGCCCGACGATGCAGCGGCGCCTGCTACGACGCTGTCGCAGGAGCGCTTTGCGGAACTTCAGGCCAAGGAAGAATTCGTGCTCACCGTCGCCTCGTCGGGATTCGGCAAGCGCACGTCGGCCTACGAGTACCGGGTGACCGGCCGCGGCGGTAAGGGCGTGGAACTGATGAATCTTGCCAAGGGCGGCGAGATCGTGGCGGCTTTCCCGGTGCTCGACAGCGACCAGATCATGCTGGTCACCGACGGCGGTACCATGATTCGGTGCCCGGTCGACGGAATTCGCATTGCGGGACGGGCCACGCGCGGTGTCCGCATCGTCAACGTAAGCGAGGGCGAGCGTGTCGTGTCGGCCGTGCGCATTGGCGAGGACGATGCCGGAAATGGCACCGGCAACGGCGAGAGCCATTCCGAAACAAACGGTGGATAAGGATCGCTCGTGTCGCTAAGACTCCGCCGCCGTATTTGGCGCACAAGGGGGAGACATGGCCTCAGAACGCACCGGGGTCTATCCGGGCACGTTCGATCCCATTACCAGCGGGCACATGGAAGTCATGCGCCGCTCGTTGCGGCTCGTCGACAGGCTGGTGATTGGATGCGCGATCAACATCGGCAAGGGGCCGCTGTTCTCGCTGGAGGAGCGGATGGAGATCATCCGCGAGGACATCTCCGATTTTCCGCCGGCGGATCGGGAGCGCATCAAGGTCGTGCCGTTCGAGGGCCTGCTCATCCACTTTACCCGCGAGGTCGGCGCTTCGCTGATCATCCGTGGACTGCGGGCGGTATCGGATTTCGAGTACGAAATCCAGATGGCCAACATGAATGCCCGCATGGATCCCGACATCGAGACCATCTTCCTGATGGCCTCCGACCGGCATCAGTTCATCGCCTCATCGCTGGTCAAAGATATTGCACGGCTGGGCGGGGACACGTCTCAATTCGTCTCCAAGCGGGTGTTTCAGCGCCTAAAGGCAAAGTTCGCCAAGGGCTGATCCGGGCCCTGCGTCGAGTCCCCTGCCAGGTCCTGACACTGCCCCCAGAGACCGCGTTGACCGTGAGGCTGGCGCATCTTATACGGGCGCCGCGCGAGGTTTCGGCCTGCAGCGCTATGCCGGAGCGAGCCCGTAGCTCAGCGGTAGAGCATCTGACTTTTAATCAGAGGGTCGTGGGATCGTACCCCACCGGGCTCACCACTGGAATTGAGAAGGAGAGACGCGGCTCATGCCGTCGGTGAAAGTCGTCAACGGCAAGCAGATCGTGGTCGACAATCTCGGCCCGTTGCAGCGCGTCTCCCGTTTCATCCTGAGACCTTTCGAGCAGATGGTGCAGCATCAGGACCTGATCGCCGCCATCCTGCGTCGCGAGATCCGCGAGCGGTTCAAGGGCTCGATCGCCGGCTGGATCTGGGCGGTGATCGCGCCTCTGCTCGCCATCACCGTCTATACCTTTGCCTTCACGACCAATCTGCAGTTGCCGGTTGCCGAGAGCGGCGAGGGCACTCGGGTCACCTACTCGTTGTTCATCTTCAGCGGCATCATCGTCTTCAATTTCTTCTCGGAGATGGCGTTCCGGGCGCCGATGCTGCTTCACGAGTACACCCACTTCATCAAGCAGACGATCTTCCCGAGCGACATGCTGGCGGTGATTTCGACGCTGCGCGCGACGGCTTACACGCTGATTTCCATCGCGGTCATGCTGATTTTCCAGTTTGCGATCACCGGTAGTCTGCCGTGGACCGTGCTGCTGATGCCGCTGATCTTCATCCCCTTCATGGCCTTTCTGATCGGCATGTCGTGGTTCCTGTGCGCGATCGGCGCCTTCACCCGTGACGCCGGCTATTTCATGATCAACGTCGTGCCGCTGTTCATGTTCGCCACGCCGGTCTTCTATCCGCACACTTCCCTGCCGCCACCGTTCGATTTCTGGATCTATGCCAACGCGCTGACGGGCTACGTCGAGGTCATGCGCGACATCGTGCTGCTCGGGAAGGTGCCCAGCCTGATCGTCTATGGCTGGACCCTGATCACGTCGGTCGTGACCTTCTATTTCGGCTACTGGTTCTTCGACAGGTATCGAAATGTCATCGTCGACGTCATCTGAGATCGTCGTCGAGGCGAAGCACCTCGGCAAAGCCTATCAGCTGTATGCCCATCGCAACGACTGGCTGAAACAGGTCCTGTTCGGGTGGTGGAAGAACTACTTCAAGCCGTTCTGGGTGCTGCGCGACATCGACCTCAGCGTCAAGCGCGGCGAGAGCATTGGCGTCCTTGGCCGGAACGGCTGCGGCAAGTCCACCCTGCTGCAGGTGATCTGCGGCATGACGTTGCCCAGCCACGGCGAACTTCGCGTCTCTGGCCGGATTGCGCCAGTCCTTGCGCTCGGCTCGACCTTCGACCAGGAACTCACAGGCCGGGAGAACGTCATGATCGGTGGCGCCGTGCTTGGCCTCAAGCGCGCCGAGGTGTTGCGGAAGTTCGCCTCGATCGCCGAGTTCGCCGGCATCGGCGACTACATGGACCAGCCGGTTAAGCACTACTCCATGGGCATGCGTACGCGTCTCGCCTTCTCGATCTGTGCCCATGTCGAGGCTGAAATCCTGGTGGTCGATGAAGCGCTGTCGGTCGGCGATGCTGCTTTCCAGCGCAAGTGCCTCGACTGGATCGATGATTTCCGCAAGACCGGAACGCTGCTGTTCGTGTCCCATTCGATGGCCGAGGTCCGGCGCCTGTGCTCCCGGGCGATCTGGATCGAAGATGGACGGATCCGCGAGCAGGGCGATCCCAACGAAGTCATCCGGTCCTATCATCGGGCGCTCCTGGTGGAGAAGGACGACGTGCATCGCTTCTCGGCCGGCGGCGAGAGATGACGCATGGACGCCGGAGCCCCTGTCTGGCTTGGGTTCGGCTGGTGGTCGTTGAGCCTCGGCGTGCACTGGGTGAGCGCCGCGCTCGCGCGACGTCCTAGGCGGCACACGACCGTGCGGCATCGGCCTATGGATTTCAGCATTGTCGCGCCGATGAACGGTGCCGGCGACGCGTCGGCCGCCTATGTCCGAGCCCTTGCCGAACTTGCCCGGGCGGGAGCCGAGATTCTGATCTGCGTAGCCCATGCCGACGACGGCGCCGTGGCACCGACCCGGGCGCTGTGGCCCGATGCGCCGATCCTGGTCGGCACGGACGACACTTTTAATCCCAAGATGAACAACGTCCGCAAGGGGCTCGAGGCGGCCAGTCGCGAAGTCGTGGCGCTGTGCGATGCGGGGATCGTATTCGATGTCGATGAGCTTTGCCGGGCTGCCGCACCTCTATCGGCCACGGTTGGGCTCGTGCTGGCGCTCAAAGCAGGCGATGCGCCGGAGAATTTTGCCGCCGAAATGGAGTGCGCTTACATCGATGGACACCAGGCTAGGTTCCTGTTTGCCGCTGACCGGCTAGGCCTTGCGGTGGCATCGGGGGGGGTGACCCTGTTGTCGCGGGATACGCTGCAGCGGATCGGCAACTGGCGCGGTTTCAACCGCTGGATCGCCGACGATTACTCAGTTGTACGCTCGGTGCGCGAGCTTGGCCTCGCCACTTGCCTGGGCGATGCGATGCTGCGGCTCCCGTTGGGACGCCGCGACTGGTCGACGGTCTGGCGGCGGCAGGTCCGGTGGGCGCGGACAAGGCTGCGTCTTCCGGTGTGGCCCTTGGTGCTGTGGGAGCCCTTGATCGGCTGGGCGGCGTCGGGAGCGGCCGGTGCAGTGGCTCTCATCTGTGCCGGAGCGGGCGCGGGCGTCGCCGCCGCCGGGTTGGTCGTCCATACAGCGGCGTGGCTGGGCGGCGAGAAGTGGTTCATGACCGGGCGCGGGCTGGCATTTGGCCCTCTGGCGGCGGCCGCGGCAATTCTGCGCGAGGTCCTGGCGCCGGCGCTGATGGCCAGTGCGCTTGGCAGCCGGGCTATCCATTGGCGCGGAACCGACCTCGGAGGCCATTGGAGTGCTCGCAGGGATAATACGGCGGAGAAGTCCGTATGAAGGATTCGAATGCGGAAGGAGCCGTCGCCACGATCATGCTGCCGGAACGGGTCGATTCTGCTACGTCAGAGTCCGTCGAGGCCTTGATGGTTGGGGCGTTGCGGCCGCATGGCAGTGTCATCGTCGATGGCAGTGCGGTCACCTACATGAGTGCCGCAGGGGTGCGTGCTCTCGCAATTGTGCTTCACAGGGCTGCGGAACTGTCGGCAAGGATCGTATTTTGTTCTTTTAGCGGGCCAGCGGCCGATTGCCTGCTGGTTAGTGGATTTTCGCAACTGTTCGATGTTGCTGATTCAATGGAACAAGCGCTCTCGCGGCTGCGTCCGAAGCTCGCAGAAGGCCCTGCGGATCGCTTGCACCCGCAGGGTACCACAGGCTAATTACAGGGTGAGCTGAGGCTGGATTATGGGAAGGGACGAGGCGCGGCACATTGTGATGCGACCGTTCCGGACGGAGATCGGAATTTGACAATTTGGAGCTGGCTGCGCGCAGTCGCGCGACCTACCGCCATTGTCCTCGGCTTGGGTATCGGTGTTGCGGGCTGCTCTGCCTTGCCCGGTAGCGGCCCGTGGATGGGCGGTGCCGCGGGAACGACCACCGAAGCGCTGCCGTTCGACGTGATCGATCTCACGCCAACGACCATTGCCGCCTACGCCCAGCCCGCCAGCGTCGATCGTCCGTCGATCACAAGTACGCTATCGTCCGGCGGCCAGGTCGCGGTTGCGCCCGGCGATGCCCTGAAGGTACGCATTTTCGAGCCCTACGAAGGCAGCATCTTTCCGACCATCCAGAAGCCGGGCGCCGATTTCGGAGTCCAGCGCGTCCTGGACGACGGCACGATCAACATTCCCTTTGTGGGCACCGTCCAGGTGGCCGGCCTCAACCTCCAGCAGATGGAACGGCGGATTGCCCAGCAACTCGCGGGCAAGGCCCAGGATCCGCAGGTCATCGTCGAGTTCGTGGCGGACCGGACGCATACAGTCATGATCTCGGGCGAGATCAAGAATCCCGGGCGGGTGTCCATTCTTGAGGGCGTGAAATCAGTTGTCGACGCCATAAACCGGGCCGGCGGTCCGACCGGCGGACAGAGCTCCGGGCCGAACCAGCTTCAAGTTGTCGTTCGCCGGCAAGGCCAGGTGATCCTGACGGCTCAGTGGTCGGAGCTTCTGGCCGGTGGCGACATCGCCATCCAGAAAGGTGACGAGATCGTTATTCGCCCTAACTCGCGGGTCTTCACGGTTCTCGGCGCTGTGATGAAGTCAGGCAACGTCGAGATGACCAAGCACAACTTGTCGCTCATCGAGGCTCTGGGGTCTGTTGGAGGTTTGAACGATATTCAGGCCAACAAAACGGGCGTCTATGTGTTCAG
The DNA here is from genome assembly GCA_945862125.1 of Reyranella massiliensis 521. Classification (GTDB taxonomy): domain Bacteria; phylum Pseudomonadota; class Alphaproteobacteria; order Reyranellales; family Reyranellaceae; genus Reyranella; species Reyranella massiliensis_A. The sequence continues at coordinate 20,801 of CAMAYC010000032.1, read as the reverse complement.
AATGGCGGATCTGCAGAACAATCCCGCGGCGCGGGCAAGGGTCTTCCGCCTGGACCTGCTGCAACCGGTATCGATGTTCGTCGGCCAACAATTCGGCCTTCAGCCGCGCGATGTGGTCTATGTCACGAATGCGCCATTGTACGAGTATGACAAGATTCTGACCTCAATTTACCGTACTTTCTCGATCATTAGTGTCGTCCGGAGCACTGGTACGGCGGTATCGCTGCCAGCGTTCTGATCGCCGGACCGGGGACTAGGATGGAAATCGGCCTTATCTGACATGGCGCGCGCAAAAACATTCACCTGGGGCGCGGTGGGCGTCGGCATGCTGGTCATTGCCGTGGGCCTCGCCATGTGGATTGGGCCCAACCGACAGACCAGCAGCGCCCAGGACGGACCCAAGTCGACCACGCCCCTGATCTCGCGCGGCTATACCGATACACCGGCCGGTACGGCGGTGATTGCGGGCGATCCGTTGGGAGGGGCTGTCCTTCTCGAGCTTCGCATCACCGACGGACAGAAGGTCAAGCGCGACGACATCATCGCCGTCCTGTCGAACTATCCCAAGGCCGATGTCGCCGTCCGCTCGGCCGACGCCGAACTGATCAAGGCCCAGCAGCAGCGCGAGGCGATGGTCTCAGGCTTCCGCACCGCCGAAATCGCCATGCAGGAAGTGGTCGTCAAGTCGGAAGCCGAGTCGAACAAGCTCAAGGCGCTCCAGATGCAGCGGTCGGGCCTGCCGCCGGACCAGAAGCAGCTGGAGCTGAGCATTTCCCAGCAGAACCTCGAGCGGGAGCAGGCCAAGCTGCGCGTGCAGAAGGAAACGCTGGCGACCGACCTTGCACAGATCGAGACGGAAATCGGCATCATCACCGCCAAGCGGGACAATGCGCGGACCACGCGCGAGCAGGCACTCGTCCGTACGCCGCTCGACGGCGTCGTGGTCCAGATCTATTCGCGCCAGGGCGAACGGGTGTCGCCGAGCGGCATCGCCAAGATTGTCGACCTGAGCAAGTTGCGCATCCTGGCCGACGTCGACGAGCTGCATGTCGGCAGGGTCGTGCCCGGCGGCAAGGTCGAGGTCACATTCCGTGGCAGCCCGACCGTCTACAAGGGCACGATCTCGCGCGTGGCGCCGACGGTAAAGCGTATGCAACGCGTCGAGCCGGATGGCGGCTCCTCGACCGACGGCCGCGTAGTCCAGGTCGAGATCGAACTCGATGATCCGTCCAGCATGCCACCGGTGCTGGGGCGCGAGACCCGAGTCACTTTTCCCTGATGGCACTCGTTCTACCCGCCCTTCCGTCGCTGAGGCTGCGTGGCTGGCGGCCGAAGTTCTCGTTGGTGCGTTTGCGCGCCGCGGCGAAAACGGCGACGACGATGCCGCTGGGTGCGCAGCAGCTCAAGCGTCAGCGCACCAGCACCTTGCTGTCTCTGGCCGGCGTCACTGCCAGTCTGCTCGTCATATTCGCCCAGCTCGGCATCGAGCGTGCGGTCTACGATTCAGCAATCCGTCTCCATCGCACAGTGGCTGCCGACCTCGTCCTGGTGCCGTACGGCTTCAAGTCCCTGCAGCTCCATGCCGAAGTCCCTGTAGCCATGACCGACATTGTGTCGGCCAACCCCTCGGTGGCGGGCACGATGCCGTTGTGGTTCGGTGTCATGTCGATGAGCCACTCTGGCATGCCGACCGCACGGCGCATTGCCTGGTATGCTATCGACGTGGAACGCCCGGCGATTGACGTCCCGGGCCTGCGCGAGAACCTCTACAAGCTCCGGGAGGCGCGCCGGATGCTCTACGATCGGGAATCGCGCCCCTATTTCGGCGATCTCGGCGAGATCGCTGAGGGCGCGCCGGAAGTCCCGGTGCTCGGGCCGCCCGACAACCGCGGACTTCTGCGCCAGCTCTTCGTCGTCGGCACCTTCGCGGTGGGTCCCAACGTACTGAACGACGGCGCGGTCCTGATGTCCGAAGGAACCATGGCCGAGGTGTTCGGCGCCTGGTGGTCGGACAGGCCGGCCTTCATCGGCATTCGCCTCGCACAGGGCGCCGATCCAATTGCTGTTCGAACGGAACTCAATCGGGCGCTGGCTGGCCGCGGCGAGGTGATAACCAAGGCCGAACTGGAGTCGCGCGAGCGGAAGTATTGGTCGCGCGAAACGCCGGTCGGCTACATCACGGATCTGGGATTCGTGATGGGCGTGATGATCGGCATGGTGTTCATCTACTACGCTCAGTATCAGATCATCCGCTTCTATCTGCCGGAATACGCCATCCTGAAGAGCCTGGGCTACGACTGGTGGTTCTTTCTCTTTATGATCGGCCAGATCGGCGCTGCGATCATCACTCCGGCCTTTCTGGTCGCGTTTACGCTCGGACGGTTCGTCTATGGAGCGACTGAAGCGGCGATGCATCTGGGTATGTCGATGGGCTTGCGTGAAATGAGTGTGGCACTCATTGCTTGTGTGGTCATGACAGTGGTGTCGAGCCTGTTCGCGATCAGGCGCCTGTGGAAGGTCGATCCGATCATGCTGTTCGAATGACCACGAAGGGCAATCCTCCAGACAATCCTCATGGCTTCGGACCGCCGGTCATCGAGGCGGTGGACGTGCACCATCACTACGGTGAGGGGCCGCAGCGCGTCGACGTGCTGTTCGATATCAACATGCAGGTCCGCGAAGGTGAACTCGTGATCGTCACCGGCCCTTCAGGCTCGGGCAAGACGACTCTCCTCACGATCCTAGGCACGATGCGCAAGCCCTCGGAGGGTAAGCTCCGGCTGCTCGGCACCGATCTGGTCGGGGTAACCGGCTCTGAGCTCGATGTCCTTCGCAACCGGGTTCGTTTTCTGTTTCAGAAACGCAATCTCCTGTCGTCGCTGACGGCCCTGCAGAACGTCATCGCCGGCGTTTCGACCACGCCGCTTTCGGATGATGCCTGGGACGAACCAAGGGCGCGCCACCTGCTCGGCCTCTTGGGCCTCGCCGACAAGGCGGATTCCTGGCCTGACGAACTATCAGGCGGTCAACAGCAGCGCGTCGCCATCGCCCGCGTCATGATCGGCCTGCCGGATCTCATCATCGCTGACGAACCGACGTCTGCGCTCGACCGAGTGGCGGGACGGTTGGTCGTCGATCAGCTCAAGGACCTCGCCATGCGCGCCAAATGTGCTGTCGTGTTGTCGACGCACGACGAGCGCATCTTCGATGTGGCATCGCGTCGTCTCCACATCGAGGACGGCCGCTGCTTCGATGTGCCGATCCACTACCACTGAGGGGGAGGGCGGCATGCTGCTCTTGGCCCTCGATCTCGTGATCGTCCTTTGCCTGGCTGTACAATTCGCGATAGCCGGCTACTTCCTCTATCTGCTCTACTGGTTGTTCGAGCTTCCGCCGGCGGTTCCGGAAACGCCGGCAGCAGGCCAGGATCTGCCACGGGTGCTTGTTCAGATCCCGGTCTACAACGAGCCGCTCGTGGTCGAGCGGGCGTTGTCCGCCGCCGCGGCGCTCGATTGGCCGGCTGACCGGCTGACCATCCAGCTTCTCGACGACAGCACGGACATCACTTCCGACATCGCCGTTCTAGCGGTCGCTCGCCTCTGCCGAGCGGGCAAGGACGTCGTGCATGTCAGACGGGCCGATCGCAGCGGCTTCAAGGCCGGCGCACTGGCCGCCGGCATGGCACTCTGCGATGCGCCTTATGTTGCGGTGTTCGACGCTGATTTCGTTCCAGCTCCCGATTGGCTGCGTCGCGCGATGGCGGCGATGCTTGTCAATCCGAAGGCGGCCTTCGTCCAGACCCGCATCGAATGGGGCAATGGGCCCCGTAACTGGCTGACCCGGGCGCAACGCCTGATGCAGGACGCGCATTTCGCTGTCGAGCAGGATGTCCGCGCGCGGCGCGGCGTGCCCTTCCAGTTCAACGGGACCGGCGGCATCTGGCGTCGTGTTGCGGTGGAAGAGGCCGGCGGCTGGTCGCACGACACGCTGTCGGAAGATCTCGACCTGGTACTGCGTACCCATCTCAAGGGCTGGAACGGCGTTTTCCTGATGGAACCGCACGTGGTTGGCGAGTTGCCGCAGAAGATCGATGACTTCAGCGCCCAGCAGAGCCGCTGGTCCAAGGGTTTCGTGCAGGTTGCCCGCAAGTTGCTCATTCCGATCTGGAAATCGGATTGGTCGACCGAAGCCAAATACACGACGACTGTTGCGCTCGGCCAGCAGCTGATCTTCCCGGTTCTGGTCGTGGGCGTGGTGGCGCTTCTCCTGTCGATCCTGGGGCACGGACACCTGTTGGCTGGGTTCAGGTTTTGCCTGTGGCTATGGTTGATCGGCATGCTGGTTATTCTGATCGGCATGACCTGGGGTGCCTATCGCCGACTCGGCCGTGGCAGTGTGGTGGATTATCTGATTACGGCAGCGACCGTGCCTGCCCTGATCGTCTATCTGGCCGTCGCCAACGCAGGCGCGATCGTGGGTGCCGGACTGGGCAAGAAGACCGAATTCAATCGCACGCCGAAGACGGGCACCTGAGCGCCGATGGTCATCGTCGCCACCCTCGCTCTGTTTTTTGCGGCGCTTTTCGCGGTTTGCTGTGTCCTGCTGGCGGCCTTCATCGGCAGCCTGCTTTACATGGTGATTCTCCACCACCGCCTGAAGGATGCGGGCTTGCGGCGGGAGGAGGTACTGCTGGCTACGCCGTTGCCGGCGGATGCCGACCTGCCCCATGTCGTCGTGCAAATTCCGTCCTTTAATGAGGGTGCCGTAGTTCGCCGTGGTGCGGAGTCCGCGGCTGCCCTCGACTGGCCGCGCGACAAGCTTCACATCCAGCTTCTTGACGACAGCACCGACGAGACCGCTGACATGGTCCGCACCGTGGCGGCCGAACTTCGTGCCAGGGGCTTCGACGTCGTGGCGCTGCAGCGTACCGACCGCAGCGGTTACAAGGGCGGGGCACTGCACGAGGCAATGCAGCAGACGCCTTACGATTTCTTCGCAATCTTCGACGTCGATTACGTGCCGCCGGTAAATTTCCTGCGCGTCTGCATGCGACCGTTCTTCGCCGAGCCCGGGACCGCCTTCGTCCAGGCCCGCTTCGATTTCCTCAATCCGCACGAGAATGCCCTCACCGAGATGCAGATGGTGACGCTGGACGCCCATCTTGGGATCGAGCAGGCGACGCGCTGCTGGGCCGGCCATCCGCTGCCCTTCAACGGCACCTGCGGCATCTGGCAACGCGCGGCCATCGACGCCGGCGGCGGTTGGAAGGGCGATACCGTCACCGAGGACCTCGATCTCACTTATCGCGGCTGGGTGAAGGGGTGGCGCGCGCTGTTCCTGACCAGCGTGGGCGTGCCGGGCGAACTACCGGCCGACACCCAGACCTGGTTGCGTCAGCAGCAGCGTTGGCAGGACGGCTTCCGCCACGTCTCGTTCCGGATGTTCCCCGAGATCCTGAAAAGTCGCGATATCACACCGTCGGCCAAGGTGGCGGCATTGCTGCATCTCTGCATGTCGCTGAACCAGCCCGTGCTGCTGGTCGGCGTGGCGTCGGGCCTTCTGGCGGCCCTGTTGGCGCCACAACTCGTGCCGCTGTTGCTGACGCTCTTCGTTATCACAGTAGTGTGGGTGTTGTTTTGCGCCACGACCTTCCTCAGGGCCGGCCACAACTTTATCCGGGGCGGTGAGATTCCACCGTTGGCATTCGGCGTTGTGCTGCTCCGATTCGCCGGCGGCCAGATCGCGACGGTGGTCCGCTCATTGGGCGTGCACATCAAGAAGGCTTTCAGCAAGCCCAAGCCGGTTGTCTTCGACCGCACGCCCAAGAAGGGCGCCTAGGCCAAGGCGCTTTCCCGCAGCAGCGGATGATGTGCGCAGCGGAGCCCACCGCCGGTGCTGATCGGACCGTCGAACGGCAGCGGGATGACGTCGACCTTGCGCCTGCGCAGTTCTCCGATCACGCGGGCATTGCCGGCATCGACGATGATGCGGCCTTCCTCGAGCACAAGGCCGTTGGTCGCCAGCAAGTTCGCTTCATCCCTGGAGACGGTGATGGCATCCCAATCCCGCAGCGACATCGGCAGGCCGTCGATCAGCTTCTCTGGGCACCAGACAAGCAGGCCGGGCTTGATCAGCGCCATGGCGCAATCGAGATGGAGCACGTTCGACTTCATCGCCACAGGAATGACCCGGTATGCGTCGCCCAGCAGCGCCTGCAGCCAGTCCGCGCCAGCAAGATCAGAGGCGCAGCCCGAGATGCCGACATAGATCTCATGGCCGTTCAGGAGGGTGTCGCCGCCTTCAAGGAATGGTCCGTCGACGCAGCCGGGTGAACCCAGCGGCACGCTCGACCAGCGCGCGCCGCGTTGCTGCGCGACCTGCTGGATGATCGGCCGCAACCCATAGCGCTCGCGCTGCCTGCACTTCAGTCGAAGGGAGGCATCAATGATGTGGTTGCCGACCACGATCATGCCGTCCCGCGCAAAAAGCTGGGCGCCTTCACCATTGGGGGCAAGGAACGTGCGCTCGTCGCCTTTCAGGCGCTCCGGTCGGTGCACGACAATGCCCTCCCGGGCGACCAACTCGGCCAGTGCGTCAGTCTGGCGTTCGATGCGCGTGGCCCACTCGGGATCTATGTCGATCAGGCGGCGGCCGGCGTGCTGGCGGCTGAACGCGTCACCGGGTGGCACCAGCCAGCGCTGCGACTCTTCGTAGAAGACGACGAAATCCTCGGCAGGCGAAATGCCGATCACGACCTCGCGCAACTTGCCCCATTCATGATGGACGCCAAAGTGCACGTTCAGACCCGGGCGTAGATGTCTTCGTAGCGGACAATATCGTCTTCTTCGACATAGTCGCCGGTCTGGACTTCGACGACCTCCAACAGCTCGGTGCCGGGGTTGGCGAGGCGATGGATGCCGCCGATCGGGATGTAGGTCGATTCATTCTCGTGCAGGGTCATGATCTCGCCGTCGAGTGTCACCTCGGCGATACCCTTCACGACAACCCAGTGCTCGGCACGCCTGTTGTGGCTCTGCAGGCTGAGCTTGGCGCCCGGCTTGACCGTGAGCCGCTTGGCGCGGAAGCGCTCGCCGCGGTCGATATCCTGATAGCTGCCCCAGGGCCGGTGCATCACGGCATGCTCGGTGGCAGCGCGATGCTTGCCGTCCGACATGCGTTGCACGACGTCCTTCAGGCGCGGGAGGTTGTCGCGATGGCCGACCAGGACGGCATCGTTCATCGACACGACGACGACATCCTCGACACCGATCACGGCGGTCAGCGGGCCGTCGGAGCGGATGTAGGAATTGCGGACGTGGTCGAGCTCGACCGGGCCTTCGGTGACGTTGCCAGCGCTGTCGGCTTCGCCGACATCGAGCAGGGCGTCCCAGGTGCCGAGGTCGGACCAGCGGAACTTGGCCGGGACCACCCAGCATTTGTCGGTGCGCTCCATCACGGCGTAGTCGATCGACTTGGCCGGCGCCTTGGCGAAGGCCTCGGCATCCAGGAACACGGTCGAGCCGTTTTTCTTGGCCTTGGCTACGGCTTCCTCAGCGGCAGCGGCCATGGCGGGCTCGAAGCGCGCCATCTCGGAGAGCAGCAGTTCGGGCGCGAACAGGAAGTTGCCGCTGTTCCACAACAGGCCTTCGGCAATGTAGCGAAGCGCCGTCTGGGCGTTGGGCTTTTCGACGAAGGCGGCAACCTTCATCACCGGGCCGATACGCTCGCTGCCGGGGCGGATGTAGCCATAGTCGGTCTTGGGTTCCGTCGGCGGAATGCCGAAGGTGACGATGCCACCCTTCTCGACCGCGGCAAGGCCTTCGCGGCAGCCGGCGAGGAATTCCTCGATGCCGATCACCAGATGATCCGACGCCAGCGCCAGCACGGCCTTGGCGCCGAGCCCACGTGTGTAGGCTGCGGCGGCGGCCATGGCAGGGCCTGAGTCACGGCGTGACGGCTCGACCAGGATATCGATCTCCACGCCTATGTCCTTGGCCTGGCTTTCGCACATGAAACGATAGGCGTCGTTGGTCGCGATCACGGGTTTGCCGAACAGCGTACGGTCTGCCACGCGCAGCAGCGTCTGCTGGAAGGTCGATTGCTTGCCGAGCAAGGGTACGAACTGCTTCGGCATGCTCTCGCGTGACAGGGGCCACAGGCGCTTGCCTGAGCCTCCAACCAGGATGACGGGCGTGATCAGCGACATTCGGAGGACATCCGTTGGCAAAAAGCGTTAACGGCCAGCGGAGGCCGCGTGTCGGGCCGCGATATAGCCGAAGGTGAGGGCCGGGCCAATGGTGATGCCGGCCCCGGGATAGGTGCCGCCCATGACGCTGGTCATGTCATTTCCGGCCGCATAAAGGCCGGAAATAGGGGCTCCCTGGTCGTCCAGCACCCGCGCGTGGCCGTCCACCCGCAGCCCTAGGAAGGTGCCGATATCGCCCGGGATTAGCTTCATGGCGTAGAATGGGCCCCGAACCAGGGGGGCTAGGCAGGGATTGGGGCCGTGCGTGGGATCGCCGTTGAAGCGGTGATAGGCATCCGTGCCTTTGCCGAAATCCGGATCCTCGCCGCGCGCGGCATTGGCGTTGAAACGCGTGATGGTGGCCTGCAGTGTCTCTGCAGAGACGCCGATCCTGGCGGCGAGCGCCGCCCAGTCCGGGGCGGCGACCAGGTAGCCGCTCTTGAGATGCGGCCCGAGCGGCAGCGGTGCCGGTCCGATGGCGCCCATACCGTAGCGGCGGATAGCGCGGTGATCGCACACCAGCCAGCAGCTCGTCTCGTCGAGGCCGCGGCAGGCCTCGACCATGGCCGGGACGAAGTCATGGTAGGAGGCCGATTCGTTGGTGAACCGCCGGCCGGTCGCATCGACCGTGATGTAGCCCGGTTTGCCGCGCTCGTAGAAGTGCGGGAACGGCAAGGTCGAGCCGTCGGGCTGTGGCACGAGCGACACCGGCACCCACGCCGCCGCATAGGCAACATCCTCGGCCAACGCGCCGCCAACGGTCTGGCCGAGGCGGATACCGTCACCGCGATTGCCGGGCGGCGGCGCCGAACGATGGCGGCGGCCGTCGCGGACGTGGCCGTAGTACCGGCGTTTCAGCTCGTCGTCGGCGGGGAAGCCGCCGCAGGCCAAAACCACGCCGCGCTTTGCTTTGATCTCCTCGCGCTTGCCGTCGCGCTGCACGATCGCACCGACCACGGCGCCGTCGCGCTGGATCAGCTCGACGACCGGACTTGCGAGCCAGAGATCGATGCCGCGTTCCTCGGCCGAAAGCGCCAGCGCCGCGATCAAGGCGTTGCCGTTGGCGAGTCTCGTGCCGCGCGCGTGACTCATCCGGTCGCGCGCATAGCGCGCCGTCATCCCTGCGACGTGCAGCGCCGAACGCAGGGAGCGGGTCATTCTGAAGACATGGGGCAGGTCGCCGCGGCCCAGCATCATGCCGCCGAACGCCATCATGGTCTTTAGTGGCGCACGCAGGTCGGCGAAGCGCCGGCCGAGGCGCCGTCCATCGAATGGCAGCGGCAGTAGCGAGCGGCCGCCCTGGGCGGCGCCGGGTTTGGTCGGATGATAGTCGGCCCAGATCGGCACAGCCTCGTAGCGGACGTACGTGTTGCTCTCGATGAACTCGACGGCGGGATTGCAGTTGTCGAGGAACGCATTGGCCAGTTCGAGATTCAGCCGATTGCCGGCCTCCTGCTGCAGGTAGATGAGCGCCTCTTCCTTCGAATCGGCGATGCCGAGCGCGCGGCCATGCCGATTGCCGGGAATCCAGATAACGCCGGCCGAGTAGGCGGTCGAGCCGCCAAACTGCGGTTCCTTTTCGACCATCAACACGCTCAGCCCGGCATGCGAGGCGGTAAGGGCAGCGGCAAATCCGGCAGCGCCGGAGCCTACCACCAGCAGGTCGGTCTCGATCATCTCTTGGGTTCGCCTGAGGTGCGCTCGACATTTTCCTCGCGCCGGCGCTTGGCCTCGTTCTCGACGGCTTCGGCCAGGGCTGGGATATGCGAGGCAATTTCGTAGAAGTCGCTGGCATAGAGGACCAGCAGCGTGGTTGGCTTCGTGGTTGCGACAGTGGCGCTGCGCGGTTGACGTTCCAGCAGCGCCATCTCGCCGAAGAAAGCACCCTCGCCCAGTCTGACCACGCCTCCGTTAGGCAGGCGGACCTCGACCTCGCCGCTGGAGATGAAGAACATCGAGTCGCCGGGATCGCCTCGTCGCACGATGACGATGCGGGAAGGATAATAGCGCGTCCGCAGTTTACCAACGATCTCCGACAGGGTGACGACGCCCAAGGCGGCGAAGATCGGCACGCGCGCCACCTGCTGCCACACCCTGAGATATTCGCGCCGGCGTTCTTCCTGGGCGAAGCCGGTCGCCAGCACGCCGGTCATGATGGCAAGCACAGTAATGCCGCTGATCATCAGTACGGAGCCGACCATGCGGCCCCCGACCGTGAGTGGTACGACATCGCCGTAGCCTGTCGTCGTCAGTGTCACGACCGCCCACCAAAGCGCATTGGGCAGGCTGCCGAAGGCCTCGGGTTGGCGGACGCGCTCGAGGAGGTGCGCGGCGGTCGCGGCGATCACCAGGACGATGAAGAACAGAACGATGACGCCAGCGATCGGCGCACGTTCGTTCGACACGACCCGGGCCAACGTTCCGAGCGCCGGCGCATGCATGCCGAGCTTGAGGATCCAGAGAACGCAAAAGACCGAGGCGGCGTCTGAATCGACGATGCGATAGCCGGCCAACCACATGAACACCGGCACGGTCGCCAGTAACCCAATCAGGCCTGGGAGCGATATCGCCCAGTGCAGCCGCGCCATCGTCGCCGAGCTTTCGCCGTAACGCGATGTTTCCGGCGCGGTCCAGAGGCGCACGACGTATTCGACGAAGAACAGGACCGCGACGACCCCGATTGCGTACCGCAGGCCATTTCGCGCGTCGAGCGGCAGGTCCTCGATCGACAGCAGCATGACGGCGGACAGGCCGACGCCCAGCACGAGCAGATGCAGCGCCCGCCACCGACGCCCGGCGTCGCTGGGTTCGGTGAAGTGCAGCAGCGCATGAATGCGAGCGCGAAGACTGGAGGCCGGGGCCATCACAGAGCGACCATAAGCGCCCTGGCCTGCGAATTGCAACGCGGGGGAGGCCGGTCTACGGTCGCGCCCGCATCGCAGCATGGCGATCTGGGGACAGGGTCTGGAGTGAAGGTGGTCAAGGATTTGCGCATTGCCGTCGATATCGGCGGCACGTTTACGGACGTGGTCTTGGAGGACGACGCAAGGCGGCTGACGCGAAAGCTGCTGACGACGCCGCAGCGGCCGGAAGAGGCGGTTCTCGACGGCGTGCGGCTGATCCTGGGTGATGCCGGGCGCAGCTTCGGTGACGTCGATGTGTTCGTGCACGGCACGACGCTCGCGACCAACGCGGTGATCGAGCGCCGGGGAGCTCGCACTGCGCTGATTGCTACCGAAGGGTTCCGTGACGTCCTCGATATCGCCAACGAGAGCCGATACGACCAGTACGACCTTACCATCGAAAAGCCGCGGCCGCTGGTGCCGCGGGCGCTGCGCTTCACGGTCGCCGAGCGCATGGATGTGCACGGCAAGGTGCGGCTGGCCCTCGACGAGGCCGCGGTGCGGGCGGTGGCCACCGAACTCGGCAGGCAGGGCATCGAAAGCGTGGCCGTGGCGTTCATGCACGCCTATGTCAATCCAGCCCACGAACGGCGCACGCGCGAGATCCTGGTGGCTGAGCAACCCACCCTCCGAGTCACGCTTTCCAGCGAGGTCTGTCCCGAGGTGCGGGAGTACGAGCGGACCTCGACCGCCGTGGCCAATGCCTACGTGCAGCCGCTCATGGATTCCTACCTGGCGCGCATGCAGGCAGCCCTCGCTGCCGAGGATTTCAACGGCACGATCTATCTCGTGACGTCGGGCGGCGGCCTCACTGCCATCGAGACGGCGCGGCGCTTTCCCGTGCGGCTGATCGAGTCGGGCCCGGCTGGCGGCGCGATTTTTGCTGCACAAATGGCGGCCCGCGCCGGCGAAAAGCGCGCGCTCAGCTACGATATGGGGGGCACGACGGCGAAGATCTGCCTGATCGACGATTTCACGCCGCACACCGCGCGGCTGTTCGAGGTCGACCGCGCCGCCCGCTTCCTCAAGGGATCCGGCCTGCCCGTGCGCATCCCGGTGATCGAGATGGTCGAGATCGGGGCAGGGGGCGGCTCGATCGCGCGCCTCGACGCGCTGAAGCGCGTGACGGTGGGCCCGGAGAGTGCCGGCGCCGAGCCGGGACCGGCCTGCTATGGCCGAGGCGGCCGTCACCCCGCGGTGACTGACGCCAATGTCGTGCTGGGCACGATCGATCCCAAGGATTTCGCCGGTGGCACGATCCCGCTCGATCTCGAGGCTGCCAAGGGCGCGCTCGACCGCGACATCGCCGAGGGTTTGGGTCTGTCGACCGACATGGCGGCTTATGCCGTCTACGAGATGGTGTCGGAGAACATGGCCAGTGCCGCCCGTGTGCATGCCGTCGAGCGCGGTGCCGTGGTCAACCAGTACAATCTGATCGCTTTCGGTGGCGGCGCGCCGCTGCATGCTGCGCGCGTCGCCGAGAAGATCGGCGTCCAACGTGTGATCGTGCCGCCCAATGCCGGTGTCGGCTCGGCGGTGGGCTTTCTGGCAGCACCCGTTTCCTTCGAACTGGTGCGCAGCCGCTACATGCGGCTCGATGCGTTTGATGGTGCCTCAGCCTCGGAGCTCCTGGGCGAGATGAGCATCGAGGCGACGGCGCTGGTGGCGCCAGGTGCACGCGGCATGAAGACCTTCGAGCGCCGCGTGGCCTTCATGCGCTATATCGGCCAGGGCCACGAAATCATGGTCGTGCTGCCACAGCGGCCGCTGGTTGCGAGCGATGCCGAGGCGCTGCGCGCGTCCTACGAACGCGACTATGCGGCGCTGTTCGAACGGCACATTCCCAACGCCGCCATAGAAATCCTGAGCTGGTCGGTGCAGGTCTCGACCGAGACCAAGCTGCCAGCCGTCCAAGGCGCCGCACCCAAGATGCCGCCGCCGGTGCCGGCTCGCCATCGGCCCGTATTCGACGGCCGCAGCGGACGGACGACCGAGGTCCCGGTGTATCGCCGCGAAAAGCTGCCGCCGGGCAGCGCCTTCGCCGGGCCCGCGATCGTGGCCGAGGACGAGACCTCGACCTACATTTCGGCCAGTTTTACCGCGCATATCGATGCATCTGGCTGTATCGTCATGGATCGCAAGGCCGGGTGAGGAGAGGGGCATGAGCCAATCCAACAGCGTCGGGCTGATCGACCTGCAGATCATGTGGAACCGCCTGATCGCGGTGGTGGAGGAGCAGGCGCAGACGCTGATGCGCACGGCCTTTAGCCCGATCGTGCGAGAGGCGGGCGACCTCTCGGCCGGCATCTTCGATCTCCAGGGCCGCATGCTGGCCCAGGCCATCACCGGCACGCCGGGCCATGTTAATTCCATGGCCGAGTCGGTGAAGCATTTTCTGCGCTATTTCCCGGTCGACACGATGAAGCCGGGCGATGCCTACATCACCAACGATCCGTGGATGGGCACCGGCCACCTCAACGACTTCGTCATCACCACACCCTGTTTCCGCAACGGCAAGCTGGTGGCCCTGTTCTCCTGCACCAGCCATCTCATGGACATCGGCGGCATCGGTTTCGGCCCCGATGCCACCGACGTGTTCATGGAGGGCCTCTACATCCCGATGCTGAAGCTCTTCGACAACGGCAAGGTGAATGAGACCTTGATGTCGATGATTCGCGCCAATACGCGCCAGCCTGTCGACACCGAGGGCGATGTCTATTCGCTGGCCGGCTGCAACGACGTCGGCAGTCGCCGGCTGGTCGAGATGATGGACGAGTTCGGCATCGATTCGCTGGACCAACTCGGCGACCATATCATCGCACGCTCCAGGGAAGCCGTGCTGGCCGAGATCGCCAAGTTGCCCAAGGGTACCTGGCACAACAGCATGACGGTCGATGGCTACGACGAACCGGTGACGCTCAAAGCCGCGCTCACGGTTTCCGATAGCGGCATCCATGTCGACTACAGTGGCACTACCGGCGCGTCCAAGCGCGGCATCAATGTGCCGCACGCCTACACCACGGCCTACACCGTGTTCGGGCTGGGGTGCGTGGTCGCCACCCATATTCCCAACAACGCCGGATCGCTCGAGCCGCTCACGGTGTCGGCGCCCGCCGATACCATCCTGAACGCTCCCAAGCCGATGGCCGTTGCCTCGCGCCACGTCATCGGCCAGATGCTGCCGGACGTCGTCTTCGGATGCCTGCGGCAGATCATTCCCGATCGCGTGCCAGCCGAGGGCACCTCGTGCTTGTGGAACATCAACGTGCGCGGCCGCGTGAACGGCGGTGAGGGCGGCAACTACGGCTTCGGCATGGCCATCACCTCGAACGGCGGCACCGGTGCGCGGCCGGACAAGGACGGGCTGTCGGCCACCGCCTATCCCAGCGGCGTGCGCGGTACGCCGGTCGAAATCGCCGAGACCCAGACGCCGCTCATCTTCTGGCGCAAGGAATTCCGCCCCGATTCCGGTGGTGCCGGCCGCTCGCGCGGCGGCTTGGGCCAGATCATGGAAATCGAAAGCGGGATCGCCGAACCGTTCGACCTGCTCGCGGCTTTCGACCGTATCGACTATCCGGCGCGCGGCCGTGACGGCGGCGGCGACGGCGAGGCGGGCTTCGTGGCGCTGAAGTCGGGCCAGTCGCTCAAGGGAAAGGGCTTCCAGCTCATCCCCCCGGGCGACCGCCTCATCGTCATGACACCGGGTGGCGGCGGCATCGGTGCGCCCGCCGATCGCGATCGCACGCGGGTCGCCAACGATCTCGCCGACGAGCTGATTTCGCCGGACAGCGCCGAGAAGCTTTACGCGTACAAGCCGCCGCAGGCGGCCGAGTAGTATGGGACGGGGAATCAACGAGCGAAGGGGTTTTCGATGAAACTGGGACGCAGGACGGCCTTGAAGGCAGGCGTGGGTGTTGGTGCGGCGGCATTGATCGGCGCGCCTTCCATCGTGGGCGCGCAGGCGCCGATGAAACTCGATCTGGCCACCGTGTGGCCGGACGGCAACTTCCATACCAAGAACGCCAAGCTATTCGCCGAGGAAGTTGCCAAGGCGACCAACGGCCAGGTGGTGATCACGGTTCATTCCGGCGGATCGCTTGGCTACAAGGGACCGGAGCAGCTCAACGCCGTGCGCGACGGGCTGGTGCCGATGGCCGACATCCTCAACATCCAGCAGGTCGGCGACGCGCCGCTGCTCGGCATCGAGGGCGTGCCGTTCCTGGTCAGCAGTGCCGACGATCTCAAGGTGCTGCAGAAGTACGCACGGCCCGAGTTCGACAAGATCGCCACCAAGTTCAACCAGACGATCCTGTACACCGTGCCGTGGCCGACGCAGTACCTGCACGCCAAGACGAAGACCGACACGCTGGATGGGCTGAAGGGCCTCAAGATCCGCGTGCCCGATCGCCAGGCTGGCGACATGGTGAACGCGCTCGGTATGGCCGCCGTCCAGATTCCCTGGGGCGAGACGGTACCGGCGTTGGCGTCGGGCGCGGTGGTCGGTGTGACCACCTCCTCGGTTTCGGGCGTCGACGGCAAGTTCTGGGAGTTCCTCAAGTATTTCTACAAGACCAATCACGTCTGGAGTTCGCAGATCGTCACCATCAACAACGACACCTGGAAGAAGATCTCGCCAGCGAATCAGAAGATCATCAAGGATCTGGCCGCCAAGCTCGAGCCCGAGTTCTGGAAGGTTGCGAATGACGCCGACACGAGCAGCGCCAAGCGCCTGACCGAGGGCGGCATGGAGATGATCATCGTGCCGCCGGCAATGCTGAAGGAAATGCGCGAGAAGACCGTCGGCCTCGAGAAGGCCTTCATCGATCGCGCTGGACCGGCGGCCGCCGACATCATCGCCAAGTACAAGAAGGACCTGGGACGCTCCTGACCGTGTCAGTCGGTTCCGCCGGACGCCCGCCCGATCCGATCGGGCGGGTGCTCGACACCATCGACGGATTGTCGATGTGGGGCGCGTGGGCCTCAGCTGCCTGCATCGCTTCGATCCTCGGCCTGATCGTGGCCGAGGTCGTGTCGCGCAATCTGTTCAACATCAGCATCTATTTCGCGTGGGAATTCAGCGCCTACCTGATGGGCGCGGCGTTCCTCATGGGGGCAGCCTATGCGCTGCGTGCCGGCGCGCAGATCCGCGTCAACGTCCTGCTCGAGAACGTGCCGAAGCCTGTCGCGCGCTTCTTCGATCTGTTCTCGACCGTCTGCGGTATTGCGATCGCGGCCTATCTCACCTGGGCACTGGGCGAGATGACCTGGTTCTCCTGGATGCGTGAGTCGCGCTCGCCGGAGAAGAGCGAGATCCTGCGCTGGATCACGCAGTTCCCGCTGGCGCTGGGATCGCTTCTCTTCACCCTTCAGGCGATCGCGCGCCTAGGTCGTCTGCTCCGCGGCGAGCCGGGCGACGATGCCAGCCTGCGCATCGGCCAGGACATCGAATGAGCGTTCTCCTGACCTGGCTGCTGGTCCTGATGACGGCGCTGCTCTGCGTCGGCATCTGGATCGGACCGGCACTGATCGCCACGGCGGTCGTGCTGCTGGAGATGTACACCAACCTGCCGACTCACAAGCTGATCGCCAACTGGGCGTTCAACGTGGCGACCTCGTCGGACATCGTCTCGCTGCCGTTGTTCATCCTGATGGGCGAGCTTCTGTTTCGCACGCGTCTGTCGCAGTCGCTGTTCTCCGGCATTGCGCCCTGGATGAGCTTCCTGCCCGGCCGCCTGTTCCACACCACCGTGATCGGTTGTTCGATGTTCGCGGCGATCTCGGGTTCGTCGGCGGCCACGACGCAGGTGGTTGGCCGCATCACCCTCACCGAGCTCTTGAACCGCGGCTACGATAAAGGCCTGGCGGTCGGAAGCCTGGCCGGCGCAGGGACGTTGGGCTTCCTCATCCCGCCCTCGATCCCGATGATCATCTATGCCGTGCTGGCCGAGGAATCCCTCCTGCGCCTGTTCACGGCCGGCTTCCTGCCGGGCTTAGCGCTCGCCAGCTGCTTCATGGGCTACATGGCAATCCGGTCGATCCTGAATCCCAAGCTGGTGCCGAACGACGATCACACGGCCTGGACCTGGAGGGACCGATTCAGGAGCCTGATCGAACTTGGGCCGGTGGCGTTCCTGATCCTAACTGTGCTGGGGACCATGTATGCCGGCATCGCCAGTCCTTCGGAGGCTTCGGCCATCGGCGTGATGGGCGCCCTGGCTGTTGCGGCAGGCCAGGGGACCTTGAGCTGGAAGGGCGTCCGCGACGCGCTGCTGGGCTCCGTGCAGACCACCTGCATGATCGGCATGATCGTGATCGGTGCATTTGCGGTCGGCACAGTGCTGGCCAACCTGCGCGTGCCGCAGTTCGTCTCGGCCGCCATCACCTCATGGCAGCTCTCGCCCTTCGTGCTGATCATGTTCCTGATGTTCTTTTACATCCTGCTCGGCACGGTGCTGGAAGGCTTTTCCATGATCGTGCTGACCCTGCCCATCGTGCTGCCGGTCGTGCTTGCCGCTGGCTTCGATAAATTGTGGTTCGGAATTTTTCTGATCCTCACCATCGAAATGGCGCAGATCACTCCGCCGGTCGCCTTCAACCTGTTCGTGATCCAGAACATAACCGGCGACTCCCAGACCTACGTCGCCTGGAAAGTGATTCCATTCTTCCTGATCATGATGGGCTTTACCGCGCTCCTGACGGTCTTCCCCCAGCTCGTGACCTGGCCGGTCGATTTCATACTGTCGAGATAGACCGGCCTCTGACAAACTGCGGAGAGTGGAAGTCAATCGGGGGACGGCATGGATCCGCGCCAGGTGAAGACGGCGGCTGATGCCCGCAAGATCGTCAAGGAAAGGGGCCTGACCCACATCAAGGTGGGGGTCCACGACATCGACGGCATCCTGCGCGGCAAGTATATCCATATCGACAAGTTCCACTCCGCCCTGGAAGGCGGCTTCGGCTTCTGCGACGTGGTGTTGGGCTGGGATTCCAACGACCAGCTCTACGACAACGTCGCCTACACCGGCTGGCACAGCGGCTATCCCGATGCCAACGTCCGTATTCTGCCCGACACCTGCCGCGAGATCGCGACCGAGCCCGGCAACCTGCTGTTCCTTTGCGAGTTCGTCGACCGGGCGGAGGAAATCTGTCCGCGCGGTGTGCTGCGCCGTGTGCTGGAGCGCGCCGCCAAGATGGGCTTCGAGGTCAAGGTCGGTTTCGAGTACGAGTTCTTCGTCTTCGCTGAGACCGCTTTCTCGATTCGCGAGAAGGGCTACCGCAATCTGAAGCCGATCTCACCGGGATTCTTCGGTTACTCCGTGCTGCGCAACTCGGTCCTGTCCGATTTCTACAAGGACCTGCTCGCCATGTGCGAGACGATGGATATGGGCATCGAGGGCCTGCATACAGAGACTGGCGCCGGCGTGCTGGAAGCGGCCCTTCGCGTGGGCGATGCGCTGCCGTCGGCCGACCGCGCGGCATTGTTCAGGCTCTTCACAAAGGTGCTCGCGCAGAAGCGCGACTGGCTGGCCACCTTCATGGCCAAATGGTCGAAGGACTGGCCGGGCTGCGGCGGCCACATGCATATGTCTCTGTGGAGGGGCGGAAAGTCGGCCTTCTACGACGAAAAGGCGCCGCATCGCATGAGCACGACGATGCGCCATTTCGTCGGTGGCCAGCGGGCGTTGATGCCGGAGACGCTGGCGATGGTCGCTTCGACGGTGAATTCCTACCGCCGGCTCATTCCCGGCTTCTGGGCGCCGACGGATGCGACCTGGGGCGTCGAGAACCGCACCACGGCGCTCCGCGTCATCCCGGGCTCGGCCAAGTCGACCCGCGTCGAATACCGGGTCGCCGCTGCCGATGCCAACCCCTACCTGGCGCTGGCCGCCGCGGTCGGCGCGGGCCTGTGGGGGATCGAGAACAAGATCGAGCCGGGCGAGCCGATCAAGGGCAACTCCTACGCCCAGAAGCATCCGGTGAAGTCGCAGCTGCCGCGCACGCTGATGGATGCGGCGGGACGGCTGAAGGGTTCGAAGCCGGCGCGCAACCTGTTCGGCGACGCCTTCGTCGATCACTATTCTGCAACGCGCGAATGGGAAGAGCGGGAGTTCCGCAAGGCCATCACGGACTGGGAACTCGAACGCTACATGGAAATCATCTGATGGCGTCTCTCAAGGTTGTTTCGCCGGTCGACGGCCGCATCTATGCCGAGCGTCCACTGGCGGGTGCCTTTGAGATCGCCGCGGCGCTTGCCGCCGCCCGAAAAGCTTACGCCGCCTGGCGCAGCGTTCCGATCGCCGATCGTGCCGCGCTCTGCGCGCGCTTCGTCGATGCCATGGTCGCGCGCAAGGACGAGTTCGGGAAGGAGCTGTCCTGGCAGATGGGCCGGCCGATACGCTACACGCCGAACGAAATTGCGGGCGGCCTGCAAGAGCGCACGCGGCAGATGATTGCGCTGGCGCCCGAGGCGCTGGCCGACGTGAAGACCAGCCCCAAGGCGGGCTTCACCCGCTTCATTCGCCGCGATCCACTTGGCGTCGCGTTCGTCGTGGCGCCGTGGAACTACCCGTATCTCACGGCCGTGAATGCCATTGTTCCGGCGATCCTGGCGGGTAACGCGGTCATCCTGAAGCACTCCGCGCAGACGCCGCTGGTCGCCGAGGCATTTGCGGCTGGCTTCGCGGCCGCCGGTGCGCCCGCAGGGCTGTTCCAGGTGCTGCACCTTTCGCACGCGGACACCGACAAGGTCGTGCGCGCGCCGGAAGTTGATTTCGTCGCCTTTACTGGCTCGGTTGAAGGCGGCCACGCCGTGCAGCGGGCGGCGTCGGAGCGCTTCATTGGCACCGGGCTCGAGCTCGGCGGCAAGGACCCGGCCTATGTCAGATCTGACGCCAATTTCGACCATGCCGTCGAGAACCTCGTCGACGGCGCGTTCTTCAACTCGGGCCAGAGCTGCTGCGGCATCGAGCGCATCTATGTGCACGAGAAGCTGTTCGACCGCTTCGTCGAGGCGGCGGCTGCAATGACCGCGACCTACAAGCTCGGCGACCCGCTCGATCCCGGGACCACGCTCGGCCCGATGGTGCGCACCGCCGCCGCCGATTTCGTGCGCAACCAGGTCGCTGAGGCGGTGAGGGCGGGCGCCAAGCCGCTGGTCGACGCCAAGCGCTTTGCCGCGGCAAGGGACGGCTCTCCCTACGTCGCACCACAGATTCTCGTGAACGTCGATCACTCGATGCGGGTCATGACCGAAGAGACCTTCGGTCCGATCGTCGGCATCATGAAGGTCGCCTCGGACGAGGAGGCGATCAAGCTGATGAACGACAGCCAGTACGGCCTCACGGCCGCCATCTGGACGCAGGACGAGGCCGCCGCGATCCGCATTGGCGACAGGGTCGAGACCGGCACGTGGTTCATGAATCGCTGCGACTATCTCGATCCCGAACTAGCCTGGACCGGCGTCAAGGATTCTGGCCGAGGCTGCACGCTGTCGCGACTCGGCTTCGACTATCTGACGCGGCCCAAATCGTTTCATCTCAGGACGGTATGATTTCAAATGTCCCTCGTTGGTAACTGGAACTATCCGACCTCGATCCGCTTCGGCGCCGGCCGCATCAAGGAACTGCCCGACGCCTGCAAGGCTGTCGGACTCA